>NZ_JBEPEH010000019.1:0-223681 GCF_040300725.1 Dactylosporangium sp. NPDC000244 | reverse complement strand
CTCCCGAAGAAGCGCGCCCATGCCACGGGGTAATAATCATTTGGCACTGGCTTAACAAGCACCCTGTTGAGTTCTCAAACAACCAACACACACCGTCGAGGCCCGCAATCGCTTGCGTGTCCCGCCCGGGGCAACTTCTCCACTTTACCAGATCGCTCGCCGTTGTCAAGTCCGTGTCCGAACTCTAGAACGTTGAGCGGTTTTTCCGAGCATAGCAAGGCCACCGTCTCCGGTGATCTTGTTTCGGAAGGTCCGGTTACACCGGCCGGCACTTGGGAGCTTGTCGCTCGCTTGGCCCGCCCGGCTCGTTCCCGGCCCGTTTACTTTACCAGCCCGTTCCGTTCTGTCAAGTCCGCGTTTTCCGCTTGTTGACCGTCTGGAACGTTTCCCCCGCACAGGCCATCCGCGCCGTTTCCGGCGCCAGATCTGCTCGGGGTTTCGGTAGACCGGCCAGCTCTTGCGAACTCGCCCGGTTTCCTACCGGCTGGAGTACCTTACCCGGTCGGCTTCGCGTTCGCAAATCGCTTCCCGCACCGCCCTGGTGGTACTAATCCGACGAACCGGGCGTTTCCGCCCATCCCCTCGGACTTGGAGAACCTTACGGACCCGGTGCCGACCGAGTCAAATCGGCACCGCAGAAGGGATCCGGGGCCGTTCAGAGCCGGCGGTTGGCGAGGCTCGGGAGCGTTTCGCGGATCTCGGCGAGCCGGTCGAGGTCGAGCTCGGCGATGGTCACGCCGGCGGCATCGGGGGCCTGGGCGACGACCGTCCCCCACGGATCCACGATCATGCTGCGGCCGAAACAGGTGCGGTCCGGATCGTGGTTGCCGATCTGCCCGGAGGCGAGCACGTAGCACTGGTTTTCGATGGCTCGCGCGCGGAGCAGAACCTCCCAGTGGTCCCGTCCGGTGTGGAGCATGAACGCGGCCGGAACCACGAGGACTGTGGCGCCGTCGATCGCGAGTTGACGGTACAACTCAGGAAATCGCAGGTCGTAACAGATCGACAGGCCTAGTCGGATCTGCTCGACATCGACGGTGCTCGTCGACTCCCCCGGTGCGACGGTCGCGGACTCCCGGTATGAGACGCGTCCGGGGATCTCGACGTCATAGAGGTGGATCTTTCGATAGGTCGCGGCAAGTGTGCCGGATCGATCGAAGACAAGCGATGTGTTGTACGTGTGCTCGGAGTCGGGTCCGGTCTCGTGGAACGAGCCGGCGTGGACCCACATCCCGAGTTCCCGCGCGGCGTCGGCGAAGAACGCGGCGAACTCCCCGTCGACGGGCTCGGGCGCCGGAGCCGAGTGGCCGCGCCCGAGGTAGTCCACGTATTCCGGGAGGACCGCCAGATCCGCTCCCCCATCGGATGCCCGCTGGAGGAGCGTTCGGGCCGTCTTGAGGTTCTCAGCCCGGTTGTCGCGGGCATTGAGCTGACATACCGCTACGCGCATAGGCGCCAGGCTACGCCGACTTCTCCTCGCGGTCCGCGCGTCGACGACCGACCCGGTGGGCGGCCAGGTCCCGCGGCACGATGGTCGGTATCACCTTCTCCAGCACCACCTCGCGGGTGATGAGCACCCGGGCGATGTTGGGGTTGCTCGGCACCTCGTACATCACGGAGAGCAGAACCTCCTCCATGATGGCCCGCAGTCCGCGGGCGCCGGTGCCGCGCAGGATGGCCTGGTCCGCGATCGACTCCAGGGCCTCCGGGGCGAACTCGAGCTCCACCCCGTCCAGCTCGAACAGCCGCTGGTATTGCCGGACGAGCGCGTTGCGCGGCTCGGTCAGGATCTTCACCAGCGCGTCGCGGTCGAGGCTCTTCACGCTCGTGATGACCGGCAGCCGCCCGATGAACTCGGGGATCAGGCCGAACTTGAGCATGTCCTCGGGCATCACATCGCTGAAGGCGTCGTCGGCCGTCCGGTCGGTGATCGAGCGGAGGTTGGCGCCGAAGCCCGTGCCGCCCTTGCCGACCCGCTGCTGCACGATCCGGTCGAGGCCGGCGAAGGCGCCACCGCAGATGAACAGCACGTTGGACGTGTCGATCTGGATGAACTCCTGGTGCGGGTGCTTGCGTCCGCCCTGCGGCGGGACGTTGGCGACCGTGCCCTCGATGATCTTCAGCAGCGCCTGCTGCACACCCTCGCCGGAGACGTCTCGCGTGATCGACGGGTTCTCCGACTTGCGCGCGATCTTGTCGACCTCGTCGATGTAGACGATGCCGGTCTCGGCGCGGCGGATGTCGTAGTCCGCGGCCTGAATCAGCTTCAGCAGGATGTTCTCGACGTCCTCGCCGACGTATCCCGCCTCGGTGAGCGCCGTGGCATCGGCGATCGCGAACGGCACGTTGAGCATCCGCGCGAGCGTCTGGGCCAGGTGCGTCTTGCCGCAGCCCGTGGGGCCGATGAGCAGAATGTTGGACTTCGCCAGCTCGACGCCGTCGCCGCCCGAGTTGCCGCCGGACTCCGCCTGCACCCGCTTGTAGTGGTTGTAGACCGCCACCGCAAGCGCCTTCTTGGCCTGGTCCTGGCCGACGACGTACTGATCGAGGAAGGCGCAGATCTCCATCGGCTTCGGCAGCTCGTCGAACTTGACGTCGCCCGACTCCGCCAGCTCTTCCTCGATGATCTCGTTGCAGAGATCGATGCACTCGTCGCAGATGTAGACGCCGGGCCCGGCGATCAGCTTCTTCACCTGCTTCTGCGACTTGCCGCAGAAGGAGCACTTCAGTAGGTCGCCGCCGTCGCCGATCCGTGCCACCTACGATCTCCCTGCCTTCGGCCGGACCCTACGTCCGGATCGCATCTGCTCGCCGCGTGCGCGTTCCCGCCTCACGCTGGCTACTGCCTCGACGTTACCTGGTGGTCGCCCGTATTCCGACCCCCTACGAGGGGGTGTCTTTTTGGGCCGGCCTCCCGACGACATCCGCCCGACACTCCATCGGCCCGCCCAACCTCCAGGTTAGGGCGAGCCGATGGGTGTTGCACGCAGAGCCGTCAGCTGCCCGACGCCACGAGGCTCGACTTCTTCCGGCTGACCAGCACGTTGTCGACCAGGCCGTATTCCTTGGCCTCGTCCGCCGTGAGGATCTTGTCACGGTCGATGTCCTTGCGGACCTTCTCGACCGGCTGGCCGGTGTGCCGCGACACCATCTCCTCGAGCTGGGTCCGCATGCGCATGATCTCCCGAGCCTGGATCTCGATGTCCGAGCCCTGCCCGTAGCCGCCCTCGGTGGCCGGCTGGTGGATGATGATGCGCGAGTTGGGCAGCGCGAGGCGCTTGCCCGGCGTGCCCGCCGCGAGCAGCACCGCGGCCGCGCTCGCCGCCTGGCCCAGGCACACCGTGAGGATGTCGGGCCGGACGTAGAGCATGGTGTCGTAGATCGCCGTCATGGCCGTGAACGAGCCGCCGGGCGAGTTGATGTAGAGCGTGATGTCCCGGTCCGGCTCCGTGCTCTCCAGCGTCAGCAGCTGCGCCATCACGTCGTTGGCCGACGCGTCGTCGATCTGCACGCCGAGGAAGATGATCCGGTCCTCGAACAGCTTGTTGTACGGGTTGGTCTCCTTGATGCCGTAGGACGTCCGCTCGACGTAGGACGGCAGGATGTAGCGGTTGTGCACCTCGCGCAGCGCCGGGGGCAGGCTCAGATCGGTCATGGCTTCGCTCCTCAGGCCAGGGTTCCGGCGCCTTCCGGAGCCTGCTGGGCCCCGGTGATCACCTTGTCGATGAAGCCGTAGTCTCGCGCCTCTTCGGCGGTGAACCAGCGGTCGCGGTCGGAGTCGGACTCGATCTGCTCGAGCGACTGACCGGTGTGGAACGACACGCGCTCCTGGAACATGCGCTTCGTGTAGAGCATCTGCTCGGCCTGGATGGCGATGTCGGAGGCCGTGCCCCCGATGCCGCCGGACGGCTGGTGCATCATGATCCGCGCGTGCGGCAGCGCCATGCGCTTGCCCGGCGCCCCGGCGCACAGCAGGAGCTGGCCCATCGAGGCGGCCATACCCATCGCCACAGTCGCCACGTCGTTGGTGACGAACTGCATGATGTCGTAGATCGCCATGCCCGAGTAGACGGAGCCACCGGGCGAGTTGATGTAAAGCCAGATGTCGCGCTCGTCGTCCTCGGCGGCGAGCAGCAGCATCTGGGCGCAGATCCGGTTGGCGACCTGGTCGTTGACTTCGCTGCCAAGGAAGATGATGCGTTCCTTGAGCAGCCGGTTGAACACCGAGTCGTCGAGCGTCAGGCTCGTGTCCGCGCCCCTACCGCGCCCCTGGGGCGCGGGACTGAATGGCGACGCTGGAATATGCAGGTCGGTCATGGCAGCCCTTCGCAAGAGTCTTGTACTTGCCGACCCTAACCGGTGTGGGGGGCCGCAGCTTCCCGTGCTCACCGCATTTCGCTATGAGCGCACCGTGGTGAAGGCCGGGGCTTTTGCCCCGGCCTACAACGTTAGTGGTTGTGACCCTCGTGATCCCCGTGATCGTGACCTTCGTGGTCGTCGGCCGCGCCGCGCAGGTCGTCGAGGCTGAGCTCGGCACCCTCGCTGTCGACGATCTTCACCCGCTCGAGCACGATCCCGAGCGCCTTGCCGCGGCGCACGTCACCGAAGACCGCACCGGCCACGCCGGCCTGGACCAGCTGGTCGTAGTACTGCTGGGGGCCCATCCCCGCGCGCTGCGCCCGGTGCACGATCTCGTGCCCGAACTCGTCGTCGCTGACCTGGACATCCTCGGCGTCGGCCAGGGTGTCGAGCACCAGCTGGACCTTCACGCCCTCGACGGCCGCCTCGTTGAGCTCGGCGTCCATCTCCTCCTCGGTCTTGCCCTCGGTCTGCAGGTAGTCGTCGAACGAGGCCCCGATCCGCTGGAGCTGGTCGTTCATCGACTCCTTGCGCGACTCCACCTCGTCCTTCACCACGCCCTCGGGCGCGGGGACGTCGGTCGCGTCGATGACCGCCTTCAGCGCGAGGTCACGAGCGGAGTAGAGCTGCTCCATGCGCTTCACCCGCGTCAGGCGCGTGCGCAGGTCGTCCTTGAGCTCGTCGAGCGTGTCGAACTCGCTCGCGAGCTGCGCGAACTCGTCGTCCACCTCGGGCAGCTGCTTGTCCTTGACCGACTTCACGGTCACCGACACCTCGGCGTCGCGGCCCTCGAACTCCCCGCCCACCAGCTGCGTGGTGAACGTCGTCGAGTCGCCGGCGCCCATGCCCACGAGCACGTCGTCGAGGCCCGGAACCAGCTGGCCGGAGCCGACCTCGTGCGAGACGTTGGTCGCGCTGCCGCCGGGCACCTCCTCGCCGTCCACCTTCGCGACGAGGTCGATCTGCACGTAGTCGCCGGCCACCGCGGTCCGCTCGACGGTCTTGAGCGTCGCGAACCGGTCGCGCAGCCCCTTGAGCTGCTCGTCGACGTCGTCGTCGGACACGGCGAGCGCGTCGACCGTGACGGTGATCTCGCTCATGTCGGGCAGGGTGATCTGCGGCCGAACGTCGACCTCGGCCGTGAACTTCAGCGGCTGCCCGTCGGCGAACTCGGTGATCTCGACCTCGGGCCGCCCGAGCGTCTTCACCTCGTGCTCACGGACCGCGGCCAGGATCTGGGTCGGAATGACCTCCTGCACGGCCTCGTTCAGCACGGCCCCGCGCCCGACCCGCTGGTCGATGACGGCGGTGGGCACCTTGCCCCGACGGAACCCGGGGATGTTGACCTGCGACCCGATCTCCCGGTACGCCTTCTTGAGGCTCGACTCGAGCTCGGCGAACGGCACCTCGATTTCGAGCCGCACGCGAGTCGGGCTCAGGGTCTCGACGGTGCTCTTCACAGAACTTTCTCCCTCGTTACTACGGACTGGTTGGACTGGCGGCTGCGCTACGTCGTTGTTCCCGGTCGGGGTGGCGGGATTTGAACCCACGGCCCCTCGCTCCCAAAGCGAGTGCGCTACCAAACTGCGCTACACCCCGGTGGTGTGCGTCGGCAAGTGTATGCGCTCCGCCGGAGACCTCGCCGGTCGGTATGCCGGTGTCGCACACCGTGGACCCCCACCACTGACCCGGCGCGGGGGGATTCGGTACTCTGGTGGTCGCAGCCCCGTTCCGCGGGGCCGCATGCGGGCGTAGCTCAATGGCAGAGCTTCAGTCTTCCAAACTGACGGTGGGAGTTCGATTCTCCTCGCCCGCTCTCTACCTCCTTCCCTGGGGGAGCTTCGCTCCACCCAGACCCCCTCAAGACCGCACCAAGCGCCTGAGGGATCCAGAAGTTCTCGCCTTCACCCAGCGGCTCTGGTACTTCCTGCTGCCCGCCGCCCACCGCGAGCCCGACGATCACCACCCAGAAAACCACCGCGCCCTCATCCACCCAAGACGCTCAACTTCACCCAGAGTCACTTCGGCACCGCGAATAGCAACTTCCTCGCGAGCCCACCGTCACACTTGGACCACAATCCCGATCCGCCGCGCAAAGCGCCGGAGATCGAGAGATGCGCCAAGCCCGCCGCCACGAGTAATCCCATTGCAACACCGAGTAACCAGTCCGCAGCGCATTGAGGATCCTCAGAGCCACTCCATGGCCTCGACGCTGGTCCCGAACCTGGCCGGAACCTCGGAGCACACAAGGCCCACCCGGCGAAGATCGTCAATGCCGGAATCAGGCAACTTGCGTACGGCGAGTGACGCCCGATCGGATCGAATCGGCGGCTCCGGCGGCCTATGGCGGACACGTGCAGGAGTCGGCACCCTACAGCGGGTAGCACGTCAGCTTGCGTTCGTGCGTCCCCGGCCGTCGTCATGACGAGTTCCGGTGGCGCGGCCCGCACCACCCGTGGAGCCGTCCATATGACCTACCCCGACCCCCGCCAGCCCGCCCCCGGCCCAATCCAGCGACCGCAGCCGCCTGGCTTTTATCCGCCCACCAGCGGATTCCCCGCCACCGGCCCGCTGACGCCGCCGCCGTTTCCGCCCCCGCCGAGGAAGAAGGGCCTGTCCGCAGGCGCCATCGTCGGAATCGTCATCGGGGGCGTCATCGCACTGTGCTGCCTCGGCGGGATCGCGCTGGTCGCCACGTCTGACGACAAGAAGCCCGACAAGCAGGCCGCCGACAATCAGCCGCTCGCTGCCGCACCGGACGGCAGCAGTTCGGGTGGCAGCAGTCAGGCCCCGGCGGCGAAGGCGAAGACCACGGCTGCAGCCCCGGCGAAAACCCCCGACGTGGCGGGGGCCGGCAGTGCGGTCCGTGATGGCAAGTTCGAGTTCGCGGTGACGAAGGGCCCCGACTGCGGCAAGACCCAGATCGCGGGACAGAAGGCGCAGGGCCGCTTCTGCCAGATCACCTTGCAGGTCAAGAACATCGGTAACGACGCCCGCACCTTCGACGACAGCAACGTCGTCGCCTACGACGCCGCTGGCGCCCGGTACGAAACCGACGGGGTCGCCGGCCTGTACGCCAACCCCAATGGCGAGTCCTTCCTGGAGAAGATCAACCCGGGGAATCAGGTCAGCGTCGTCGTCGTGTTCGACGTCGCCGCCAACGTCAAGCTGGTCACCCTGGAACTCCACGACTCGCTGTTCTCGCGCGGCGCGAAGGTCGCCCTGCCATAACTGCCGATCATCGCGCACCTCCGACCTGACGTGGGAGGTGCGCGATGACGTTTGGCTCGGCCACCCCGGCATCTTGCCCATCGCGCCGTGGTTTCGGCGCGGCACGGCAGCCGCCGCGCCGACTCAGCGGTTCATCAGGTACAACGTGGCGGCAATCTCGGCCACCCGTGACTCCGGAGACCGGCTCGCACGCCGTCGTGATCTGCGTGGAGAACACCGCGACCTGAGCTGGCGTCGGGACGGGATAGCCGTCCTTCCGGCGCAACGCCGTCAGCGCCGACTCGGCCCACGCGTTGCGGCTCGAGGCACCCTCCGATGCCCACCGTCCGCATGTCCACCGCGCAGTGTCCCCCGCCGGCGCCTGGCCGATTTTGGTGTTGTCATCGATCGCGGCCCCATGCAGGACGGGCGTTCCGGTTCAGACACGAGGCGCTCGGCGGATCGGCATTGGTGGATCCTGACCGGGCGCAGCCGGAACGGATCGGCGAGCAGGTCTACAGGTTGAACCGGCCGGGCAAGCGCGGCGAAAGCGCGCGATCGGAAACCGGCGTTCCCGGTGACGGTGGTTGCGCCGCAAACAGGGCCTGACCAGGCAACGCGTCGATATTCGATCGAGATCGTGGGGCGTCAGTACGCTCCGGGATGGCGGCTCGCAGACCCCCAGTCCCGGAAGGGTTCGCGCCGCCGTGGATTCGAAGTACGCCGAGATCGTGTTCGCCCTGCAGGACCGCATCGAGCGCGGAGTGCTCGCCGTCGGGGCGCTCATGCCCAGCGAGGCCGAGCTCACGCACGAGTTCCGAACGTCCCGTTCCACCGTTGTCCGCGCGCTGCGGCACCTGCGCCATCAGGGCTGGGTGCGTGGCGTGCAGGGTAAGGGCCGCATCGTGCTCGGGCGGCCCATGACGACCTTCGCGGCCCTGCCGCGGCGGGTGCAGTACCTGCTCCAGGCCGACCGCCACGGCGAGTGTCTCGGCAGCAGGCTGCTGCCGGCCGTCCCGCGCGTCGCGGCCCTGCTCGGGCTGCCCGCCGGGGCGACCGTGTTCGCCGCCCGCTACCGGCTCACGCTGATCAAGGCTCGGCCGCTGGCGCTCACCACCGCCTTCACGCCCGTGCGTCTCGCCCATGCGAGGGGGCTGCTCGAGCAACTCGAATCGACGCACGGGCGGCGGGCGCATCGCGTGGTCGAGCGCTTCGGAGCGCGGCTGACGACGGGAGCGGAGACGGCGGCGCTGGCCCTGCCGTACCCACTCAGCGTGGCGCTGTCGATCCTCACCGTGCACGATGTGGCCGGCACGCCGTTTCTGCTCGTGGACGGGATTCTGCCGCGCGAGTCGCCCGAGATGGCGGAGACCTATGAGGTCTGACGCCAGCGGATGGGGAAGGCGCCCAGCCTGGCCTCGTGGGCCGACTCGTGGCCGGCCGGCTTGGTGCAGCGGACCTCCACGTCGCCCGTTGCCGTCGTCGTGGTCTTCGTGGCCGAACAGGTTTCCGTCATGACCACTGACACTAATCGAACATCAGTTCGAAGAAGGGCCGGATCAAGGAAATGACCTGGGGAAACGCCCGGATCATGCCCTCGAATCCGGAATTCGTCCGGCCCGGGCGTTCAGGTAGCGCCGCTGGGGCAGGGTGCCGGCGAGCGAGGCCGCGCGCAGGTACGACTCCCGGGCCGCGGCGTGGTCGCCCGACATCTCCAGCAGGTGGGCGCGCACGGCGTGCAGGCGGTGGTCGGCGTCCAGCGACGTCAGGGCGTCCAGCAGCGGGAGGCCGGCCAGCGGGCCGCGGGCCATGGCCACCGCCACCGCGTGGTTCAGGGCCACCATCGGGCCGGGGGCGCGGCGCTGCAGGAGCTCGTACAGGGCCACGATCTGGGGCCAGTCCGTCTCCGCGGCGGTCGGGGCCTCGTCGTGCAGCGCGGCGATCGCGGCCTGGAGCTGGTAGGGGCCGGGCACGCCGCGGGGAAGGGTCGCGGTGATCAAGGCGACGCCGTCGGCGATCTGCTCGGCGTTCCACCGGGTGCGGTCCTGCTCGGCCATCGGCACCAGGGAGCCGTCGGGCGCGGTGCGGGCCTCGCGGCGGGCGTCCGTCAGGAGCATCAGGGCCAGCAGACCGGCCGCCTCCAGGTCGTCGGGCAGCAGGCGATGGACGAGCCGGGTCAGGCGGATGGCCTCGGCGGCCAGGTCCGGGCGTTGGAGGGCCTCGCCCCGCGTGGCGGCGTAGCCCTCGTTGAAGATCAGGTACAGCACGTGGAGTACGACTGCCGTCCTTGAAGCCCGATCGGCCGGGGGCGGCGGGGCGAAGGGCAGCCCGCTGGCCTTGATGCGCTGCTTGGCGCGGGTGATGCGCCTCGTCATCGTCGCCTCGGGGACGAGGAACGCGCGCGCCACCTCGGCGGTGCTCAGGCCGCCGACCGCCCGCAGGGTGAGCGCCAGCTGCGCGTCGGGCCCGAGCGCGGGGTGGCAGCACATGAACAGCAGGACCAGAGAGTCATCGGTCTGCGCGATTTCCGGCTGTACCTCATGCGCCAGCCGGAACACCGTCTCCTCCCGGCGCCGGCGAGCCTGGTCAGCGCGCAGCAGGTCGGTGAGGCGGCGCGCGGCGACCGTGATGAGCCAGGCGCGCGGGTCGGCCGGCGGGTCGTGCGGCCACTGCCGGGCGGCGGCCAGCAGCGCCTCCTGCACCGCGTCCTCGGCGGTGTCGAAGTGCCCGTACCGCCGCACCACCGCGCCGAGGACCTGCGGCGCGAGCTCGCGCAGCAGCGCCTGGTCCGAGCCGGACCAGGCGCCGCCCCCGCGCTGCGTCCCGCTCAAGGGATCAGAAGCCGAGCTCGCCGGAGGACTCGACGATCGGGCGCACGTCGGCGTACGCGCTCGCGGCCACCTCCGGCGGGGCCGGGCACTCGCCGAGGCGCTTGGCGATCTGGGTGGCGCGGTCGAAGCTGTCGCACTCCACGATCCAGTAGCCGGCGAGGACCTCCTGCGTCTCCGCGTACGGGCCGTCGGTGACGAGCGCCGGCGCGCCGCCCACCCGGCGCGTGTGCACCGGCGCGTCCAGGGCGCGGGTCTCGACGAGCTCGCCGCTTGCCTCGAGCTCCTGGTTGAACTCGGCCATGAACTGGCCCATGGCGGCGAAGTCCTCCGGCTTCCACGGCGTCTCGCCGGGCCGGCCGGCCATCGCGTCGTAGTCGCGCTGGGAGGCGTAGCTGAGAATCATGTACTTCACGGTTGCCCCTTCGGTTCGGGTGTCTGCGCGGGCTACGTCGGAGCCGCCGCGCCAATCCGGACCGTCAGCTCAGAAATGCTTTGACCGCGGTCGTGAACTCGGGCAGCGCGGTGCTGTGGATGCGGTGCCCCACCGGGATCGTGACCAGCTCGGCGGCCGGGATCGCCGCGGCCACCGACGCGAGGCGCGCGGGCGGGATGTGGCTCTTGGGGCCTCCCGACAGTACCAATGAAGGCGCCTGAATCTTTTCCAACCCGGCCCACCAGGACGGATTCGGCTCGCGGAGCTGATGGATGGCCGACATCAGCGCGTTGCGGTCGAAGCTGCGCCGGGACAGGCCGCCGGCCAGGGCGGACACGGCCAGCCGGGCGCGCGAGAAGCCCCCGGCGCGCACGCCGTCGCGGGGCGGGGCCGGCGGGTCCTCGAGCACCAGGCGGGCGACCCGGTCCGGATGGCGCTGCGCGACCAGCGAGGCCGCGAAGGCGCCCAGGCTGTGGCCGACGAGCACGGGCGCGTCGAGGTCGAGCTCGTCGAGCAGGCCGGCCACGTCGTCGGCGTGACATTCCAGGGTGTACTCCGCACAGCGCGGGCTCTCCCCGTGCCCCCGCAGGTCCGGGGCGACGACCCGCCAGCCCGCGAGCTCGCCGGTGAACGCGTCCCAGGTGCCGCGCCCGCTCCCGCCGCCGTGCACCAGCACGATCGCGGGGCCGGAGCCTCCGGTGTCGTTGCGCGCGAGCCTCATGCGCCCAGCTGGTCGGCCATGTCGTGCTTGTAGCCGACCAGCTCGGCCATCGCGATCGGACGGCGGCTGACGCTGTCGAGGTCGCGGCCCTCCTTCGTGAACAGCGGCGGCGCGGTGTGGATGCCGGCGTCGAGCGGGCAGGCCGCCACCTCGTCGCGCCAGCCGGGCCAGCGCGAGCTCAGGTAGAACTGGTCGGCGGCGCCGCCGAGCATCGCGAAGAGCCAGTCGGTGTAGCCGAGCGTGAGGTCTTCCCAGCCCAGCGTGTCGGGGGCGAAGTAGTGGATGGTGGGTCGCTTGCCGGACTCGCCCTGCCGCCACACGAACTCGCCGCCGAGAATGTCCTGGGCCACGACCAGCCCCGCGGCCTCGAAGGTCGCGTTGACCTCGTGGATGTCGGCCAGGCGGCGGCGCGGGTGGCCGGAGCCGAGCACGCGCAGCCAGCCGCCGTCGACGATCAGGCCGCCGGTGCCGTAGACGAGCGCGCCCAGCCAGGAGGTGGTGGCGACCTGGAGCCGGTGCAGGCACGCGGCCGCGTGGTCGGGGTCGGCGGGCAGAAGCTCGACCGCATACGGCGAGCCGGACACCGCCGCCTCGATCTCGGCCCAGGCGGACCGGTCGTCGGAGATCAGCTCCGCCAGCGAGCGCACGCCGCAACTGTACGGCCGGATGCCGGGCCGACACGAACGACGGAAATGGCCGCTGAATGATTGTCATTCACGTTTCTCGGACTGTTGGTCGGCGGATACTGAGAGTCACTATGTCGAACATGACTCGTCGCTGGTTGATCACTGGTTGCTCCACCGGCCTGGGACGCGCGCTGGCCGAGGCGGTCGCCGCCTCCGGACAGCAGGTGCTGGCCACCGCTCGCCGTCCCGAGGTGCTCGAGGAGCTGCGGGACCGGTACCCCAGAACGCTCGCCACCTGCGTCCTCGACGTCCGCGACCCCGACGACTGCCACAACGCCGTGCACGCGGCCCTGGCCCGCTACGGCGGCGTGGACGTGCTGGTCAACAACGCCGGCATCGGGCACTTCGGGGCCGTCGAGGAGGTCACCGACGCCGAGCTGGAGGCGCAGCTGGCGGTCAATCTCGTCGCGCCGTGGCGGCTCACCCGGATGGTGCTGCCGCTCATGCGCGCCCAGGGCTTCGGCGACATCGTGATGGTGTCCTCGATGGCGGGGCGGATGGCGATGCCGGGCCTCGGGGCGTACGCGGTCGGGAAGTTCGCCCTCGAGGGGCTCGTCGAGACGCTCGCGCTCGAGCTCGCCGGGAGCGGGGTGCACGTGACCGCGGTCGAGCCCGGGATGTTCGCGACCGAGTGGGGCTCGTCACTCACCGAGTCCGCGGAGCACGTCTCGGCGTACTCGGGCGTCACCGAGCCGATGCGGGCCGGCCTGCGGGCGCTGAAGTCGCTGCCGATGTCCAGCCCGCCGGAGGTGTTCGCGGCCGCGGTGCTGCGGTACATCGCGGCGGACGAGCGGCCCGTTCGCCTCCCGGTCGGCGAGGACGCCTGGCGGGGTCTGCTGGACGCGGCCCAGCGCGACTACACGGCGCTACTGAACGCTCGTCCTGTTCCCGCGGCTCAGGCCGTTCCGGTGTAGGTGCGACGAAAAGTCGGGCGCTCCGCGCCACGACTTTTCGGACATATGACCTGTCGGGCGATAAATCTGATATGTCGTGGCGCGGAGCGCCCGACATATCCGGACCAACCGGGGGCTATCAGGCCAGGATCAGGTTCTGACGCAGGGCGGCGAGCTCGTCCTGCGTCAGCCCATAGGAGAGCGCCCACCCCTCCATGTCGCCCCAGCGCTCCCGCACCACGTCGAGCATCTTGGCCATCAGCGCCGCCTCGGGCTCCCAGGCCGGCACCTCCACCGGCCGCGGCGGCAGCCCGAGCCGGTCCACGACGACGGCCACGCGCTCGTGGATCGTCGGCATCGCGGCCGCCGTGGCCGCGTAGTCCGCCGCGATCGCGTCCTCAGGCACGCCGAGCAGCCCGAGCACGACCGCGGCCAGCACCCCGGTGCGGTCACAGCCGGCCTCGCAGTGGAAGACGGCCGGGAGCGTGCCGGCGCAGGAGAGCAGCCGGACGGTGCCCGCGAGCACCGGGCCCTTCTCCGTGAGCATCGCCACGTAGTGCCCGACGAGATCCTCGGCCCCGCTGACGTCCGCGATCGGGGCCGGGTAGTACTCGACCGCGGTGTCCGAGAGCAGGCCGCGGCCGAGCTGCGACACCTCGTACTCCCCGCGCAGGTCGATCACGGTGGACAGGCCGAGGTCGCGGACCAGGCGGTCGGCGTCGGCCCGGGTGGCGTAGGCGAGGGAGTCGCTGCGGAACAGCACGCCCGTGCGCACGGTGCCGCCGTCCGCCGGCATGCCGCCGAGGTCACGGAAGTTGACGAGCCCCTCCAGCGGGCCGGTCGGCGACCCGGCGGAGGGCTTGCGGCGGCGCCAGAACCTCACCCGATGAGGTCCTTCACCCAGTGGTAGACCTTGACCGCCCCGCTGACCTCGCGCAGGTAGGCGATGCCCGCCACGGCCAGGAAGAGCCCGGTGATCGCGTGGGCGCCGCGGGCGGAGCGCCGCGAGCGGCCGAGGCGCTGCTCGATGATGAGCCGGCCGAGCAGCCGCGCCAGCGCGAACACGCCCACGGCCACGGCGAGCACGACCAGGAAGGCGATGAAGGGCCCGTTGAGGCTGCCCTCGCTGTCCAGCGCCCACAGGCCCCAGCAGATGAACGCGATGACCGCGCCGGTGCCGGTGTACTCCCACCCGAGCTTGAGCTGCCGGGCGCGCTCGCCGCGCGGAGGAGAGTACCGCGGCTGCTGCTCCTGCGGCTCGAAGTCCATCACGCCCGTCGGCTCCGGGGCGGGCCGCGGGACGACCTTGGCCCGTCCGCGCATCTGCGGCACTCCGTCGGCGTTCACGGCGACACCTCCATGTGAGACCGGCGCACCCGAGACGGGGGGTGCGGAGACCGGCGGCGGGACTTCCTGGTGGTACGCGGTCGGCGGGGCGACGCCGGTGCGCATGGCGACGAGCTCGCGCTCGAGACGCTCGATGCGCTGGGCGGCGTCGGTCTCGGTGCCGCTGACGGACGGACGGGCCCGCCCGACCACCCGGCCCGTCTCGCCCGCCTCCGGCTCGTGCCAGTCGCAGCCCACGTCGGGCAGGCCGGAGCGGCGCACGAGGTCGGCCAGATAGGCGAGCCACGACTGCAGCTCGCGGGTCTGCGGCCGGTCGGACGGCCGGTCGGCGAGCGGCGCGTGCAGGTGGTCGCGCAGGGCCGGGATGCGCTCAAGCAGCGGGTGGCGGCGCAGCACGCTCCACGGCGGCGGCGACGCGTCCGGCGGGCCGCCCTGGTCGCTGCGGCCGTCGACGCGCGGGTAGGCGCCGGTGACCATGAAGTACGCGACCGCGCCGAAGCCGTGCACGTCGTACGCCGGTCCGACGTACTTCACCCCGCCGAACGCCTCCGGGCCGCCCGACTCCGGGGTGTAGGCGATCTGGGTGATCTCCTCTTCGCGGTAGTACCGCGCCCCGGTGAAGTCGATCAGGCGCACCTCGCCGGTGGCCAGCACCATCAGGTTGGACGGCTTCACGTCCATGTGCAGCACCGGGGTCGCGCCCGGCTCCTGCGGGTCGTGCAGGTTCGACAGCACGACGGCGAGCGTCTTCAGGGCGGAGACGGCGTTGAGGCGCCGACCGGCCGGGTTCGCCCCGGAGCGCTGCACCACGTATTCGCGCAGGTTGACGCCGTGCAGATAGTCATAGACCTGGTACGGCACCGCGTCGCCCGGCGCCGGGCGCTCCCCGGGGCGGTGCGGCGGCGGCCCGTAGAACCCGTCGGCCCGCCGGCAGATGCCGGGGACCCCGCGGTTGTTGAGGTCCATGAGCGCGGCGTCGCCCTTGTCCCACGAGCGCAGCTCGTCGGCGATCGGGCGCTGCGGGTCGACGCGGAAGACCTTCACGGTCATCGGCGCCGAGGTCACCCCGCCGGCGACGCGCACCGCGCGGTACACGTCCGCCTGCCCGCCCGAGCCCAGATGGGCAACCAGGCGGTACCGCTGGAACGTCTCGGGCAAAGGGCTCGCCGGACCGCAAACCAGGTCCAGCAACGCACCCTGCGTCATCGTGTCGCTCCCCCCAGCATTGTTTTGCCGCCCCCATACGGTTTCGAGAGTAACGAGCGAGCAAATCGGTCGCGCTGACCGGAGGTCACGAGGTAGACACAACCGATGAGCGACTATGTCCTGCGCACCACCGGCGCCGACGAACTCCCCGCGCTCGCGCGCCTGCGCCGCGAGGCGTTCGCGGCCGCCGCCGACTTCGACCCCGAGAGCACGTACCGGCTGGTCTTCGAGCCGGCGCGGACCCACCTGGTCGAGCACGACGGGCAGGTCGTGGCGGCCGCGGGCGTCTTCACGCGGGACCTCGCGGTGCCGGGCGCGGTGATCCCGGCCGCGCACGTCACCGGCGTCGCGGTGTCCGCGGTGCACACCCGCAAGGGCCTGCTCAGCCGCATGATGACCGCCCAGCTGACGACCGCGCCCGAGGCCGTGGCGACGCTGTGGGCGTCGGAGGGCCGCATCTACCCGCGGTTCGGCTACGGCCTCGCCGCCCAGAACGTCACCATGCGCGCCGACCGCCGGGAGCTCTCGATCACGGCCCCGCCGGCGCCCGGCACCCTGCGCTCGGGCAACCCGGCGGAGCTCATCAAGGAGCTTTCCGAGGTGTACTCGCGCGTGTTCCCCGGCAAGCCGGGCTGGTCGAGCCGCGACGAGCACTGGTGGCGGCACCTGACCTCGGACCCGGAATCCGAGCGCGGCGGCGCCACCCGGGCCCGCGCGGTGCTGTACGAGAACGGCGACGGGGCGATCGAGGGCTTCGCCCGGTACCGGATCCGCGGCACCTGGGACGACAACGGCCCGAAGCAGGAGGTCAACGTCATCGAGGTGGTGGCCGGGACGCCCGCGGCCTACGCCGAGCTCTACCGCTTCCTGCTGCGCATCGACCTCGCCCGCACCCTGGTCCAGGGCATGACCAGCGCCGACGACCCGCTCTTCCACCTCGTCGACGAGCCGAGGCACCTGGGCGCCAAGGCCGGCGACGGCCTCTGGGTGCGCATCGTGGACCTGCCGCGGGCGCTGGCGGCGCGCAAGTACGCCGCCCCGCTGGACGTCGTCTTCGAGGTGACCGACGAGCTCCTCCCGGCCAACGCGGGCCGCTGGCGCCTGCGCGCCGGCGCCGGCGGTGCCCTGGTCACCTGCACCAGGGCCGACGGCGACCCGGACTTCACGCTCGGGATCAAGGAGCTGGGCGCGGCCTACATGGGCGGCACCCGGCTGGGCGCCCTGCACCTGTCGGGCCGGGTGACGGAGCACCGCCCGACCGCGGTGGCCGCGGCCAGCACCGCCTTCAGCTGGCCGATCGCCCCGTACTCGATCGAAATCTTCTGATCCCTCGGCGGGCGGGGCCGCAGGCGGTAGATTCGGTTCATGGGAGGGATCCAGCGCCGGCGGCGCCGCATGCGGCAACATCAACCGGTGACCCAGACGCCCCCCGAGTCGCCGGCGGCTGAAGAGCCGGCGCCCGCGGCCGAGGAGCCGCCCAAGCCCGCCGTGCCCCGCCCGCCCTCGCCACACCACCTGGCGGAGCTGTCGGGCACCTTCGCGATGACCGCCGCGGTGCACGACCCGGAGCCGGCCGAGGCGGCGCCGGCCCACGAGGACGAGCATCACCCCCACCCGCACAACCCCAACACGCACGATGACCACCACCCGCAGCATCATCACCACCATCACCACGACGAGGTGGTGTCGGAGCGGGGCCTGCGCGGCCTGGTCGGCGGCGGCGCGTCGCAGGTCTCGGTGTCGGCGGCCCTGCGCGCCCGCGATGCTGCCCGTCCGACGGAGGCGGATATTGCGGCGGCGGAGCGGGACCTGCAGATCATCCGGCGGGGCTGGGTGCCGCGCGAGGAGCTGACGCGCCCGGGCCGCCGCTCCCCCACCTCGTAGCCCACAGCACGAAGATCATGGATGCCGTAGGCATCGACTGCTAGCGTCACGCGGTGGACTGGATCAAGGCGCTGGCACCCGTCGTGGTCGGCGCGGTCATCGGCTTTCTGCCCGCGTTCATCAACGAGACGGTCAAGGAGCGCAAGTCTCGAAGCATCCGGTGGGACTCTTCGCTGTACACGGTCGTGGCCGACTTCATGGACAGCGCTCGGCGCCTCCGTCATCTCGCGGAAGGCCATGAGCGCACCGCGGACGTCGACGGACACGCGAAGGCTCTCGACGACGAGCATCAGCGCCTCCGCGGGCTGATGCAGAAGATCCGCATTCTCGGCACCGGCGAGGTCCAGTCGACCGCTCGGCTGGTCCTCCGGCACGCATACTCCGTGCGAGTCGTGGGAGAAGGACATCCGGACCCGTACGAAACCGATCCCCGGTTCGGTGGCCTCGCGCCGCCCGTGCGGCTGGAGCGGGCGCAGCGAGACCTGTTCATCGCCGTTCGCCGCCAGCTTGGGATCAAGAACCCCGAGGACGTCCCGCTCGACCCCGAGTGAGTGTTGAGCACCCTGCTCGGGGACACCGGCTCCCCCGATGTCCCCGAGCAGACCTCAGGCCGTCGGCAGCGGGGGCAGAACGCGCGAGTTGTCGTACTCGAGGACCTGGGCGATCCGCCGGGCGTGGCGCTCGTTGCCCGAGAACTTCGTGGACAGGAACGTCGTCACGAGGGTGGTCGCCTCGTCAAGGGTGTGCTGGCGCGCGCCGATCGCGACGATGTTCGCGTCATTGTGCTCGCGGGCCAACTGGGCCGTCTCCACGTTCCAGGCCAGGGCGGCCCGCACGCCGGGGACCTTGTTCGCGGCGATCTGCTCGCCGTTGCCCGAGCCGCCGATCACCACGCCGAGGCTGTCGGGATCGGCGACCACCCGGGCTCCCGTGTGGAAGCAGAAGACCGGGTAGTCGTCGTCCGGGTCGTACTTCGCCGGGCCGACGTCCACGACCTCGTAGCCCTGCAGCCCCAAAGCGCTGACCAGGTGCACTTTCAGCTCATAGCCGGCGTGGTCCGAACCAAGGTAGACGCGCATACCCGGCAGTCTGTCAGAGCCGGATGAGCCCCAGGCAGGAACCCGCCAGCAAGCCGCCACCCAGCACGACCAGGCCGAACACCCAACCCGCCGTCGCGCCCGACTTGAGGCGCAGGATTCTCCGGCGGTCCCAGACGAGCGCGGCGGCGGCGAACGCGCCGATTCCGCACGCGGCGATCATCGCCGCGATGAAGATCTGCATCTGCATCTACACACCCCAGGCCCGAAGTTCAGCGGCCTAGTGTGTACCACGATCGGGTGACTAGAACGAATCGAGCTGAGCCACCACGAGTCCCGCGCGGGCCTTCGGCGTGAACCAGGTGCTCTTGCGCGGCATCTTCTGGCGGGCCAGGTTGACCGCCACGAAGTCATCGACCGTCACCGGTGCGATCAGCACCGCGAGCTCGGCCCGGCCGGCGTCGACCTCGCCGCGCAGCCACTCGGCGGGGTAGTCGCCGCCGACGTACGTGATGCGCTTGTCCCCGGGCTCGAGGCTCAGCGTCTCGGCGAACAGGCGACGCTCGACGAGGGCGTGGTCGAGGTTCTCGACGACGCCGGCC
Source organism: Dactylosporangium sp. NPDC000244 (assembly GCF_040300725.1). Taxonomy (NCBI): domain Bacteria; kingdom Bacillati; phylum Actinomycetota; class Actinomycetes; order Micromonosporales; family Micromonosporaceae; genus Dactylosporangium; species Dactylosporangium sp. NPDC000244. The sequence continues at coordinate 204,472 of NZ_JBEPEH010000019.1, read as the reverse complement.
CCTTCGGTGCGGGGCAGGCTCACCGACCAGGCACCCTCACGCGTGTAGAGGTGCACACGGCCGCCCGTGGCCGGGACGCCCGCGGGGCCGGTGATCGGCACCAGGTCCAGGCCTTCCAGGGGCTCCGGGAGATCCGAGACCAGGCGGTTGTACGGCTGGATCGCGACCGACTCCGGCGTGGTCACGACCGCGAGGAAGCGCTCGTATCCGGCGGTCTGGGCCGCGAGGCTGCGGTGGTTGCCGTCGGCCACGACGAGCTCGCCACCGCCCGCGAGGGCCAGGAGGCGGTCGCGGGTGGTGCCGGCGCCGACGGCCCAGATCTCGTGGGCGCGACCGGTCGGGTCGACGTCGGTCACGGCGGGGCGACCGGCGTCGGCCACGGCCTGGGCCAGGGCGGCGTGCAGGGCGTCCCCGTGGGCCGTCTGCAGCAGCAGGACGGGCGAGAGCAGGTGCTTGGTGGCCTCGGCCAGGGCGACGCGCTCACGGACCTTCTCGATGAAGACGTCCTCGTTGCGGATGACCGTGCCGGGCTCGTCGGCGCTGGTCGAGATCTGGTCGGTGGCAACCATGCACCACAGGCCATATGCGCGCGCGCCGTCCGGCGCCGTGATCCGGTAGAGCACCACGACGTCGGCGGCGGGTGCGTAGTGGCCGTCCTCCTTCGCCGTGCGCAGGCGCGCGACGGCGTCGGGGAGGCAGTCGAGGAACGGGCGGCCGACGCTCTCGGGCGCCCGGTGCGGCATCTCGACCGCCAGGGCGCTGGCGGGGTTGGCGGCGATGATCGCGGTGATCTCCGCGTCGTCGGCGAACTCGTCGTAGTTCTGCGCGCCGGTCCCTCCGGTGGAGAGCCAGGCGTGGGCGATCGGGTACGCAACCGTCATGCGTACGACGCTATAGGTCAGGCGACAGTGGCCACGGCGTGGGGGTTCAGCAGTCCCGCAGTCCGGTGCGCGTCGTCAGCGGTGGCGTGGAAGACCACCGTGTCGAAGCGGACCACGACCGGCGGCGCCAGGAGCGCGCTCAGATCGTCGGGCAGCTCGGGCAGCTCGTCCTTCCAGGTCCGTTCCTGGACGGTGCAGCGGGACTCAGACATGATCTTCGGCTTTCTCCAGAATGTGTCGTCGCAAGGTGCAACGGCACCCATCCGTTCGGGTGACGCACCAGGGGTGCGATTCCAGAGAACAACAGGTATGCACCCGAGCGAGCGTTCAGTCGCGGACCTGGCACGAACAATGGACCGTTAGGAGAAGGCCGGGGTCGTCCGGGTGAGGAGCTTGACAATCCGAAGGGCCATCCCGCGCGGCTGGCGTCGCCGCAGCTCGACCATGTCGGCCAGTGCGTGGATGATCTTCAGCCCGCGGCCACTCTCGGCGTCGGGTCCGACGTCCTTGGGGGCGGCGCTGTCCAGGCCCATGCCCTCGTCGACCACGTCGATGATGCAGCGGTCCTCGTGGATGGTGACCGTCACCTCGTAGTCGGTGCCGGTCTCGGCGTGCTGGACCGCGTTGGCGCACGCCTCGCCGACGGCCAGGCCGATGTCCTCACGGCAGTCGGTCGTCACGGCGAAGACGGCCAGCGCGGCGTCGAGCACGCGCCGGGTCAGCGGGACCGTCGTGGTGTCGCGTGGCAGGGAGAGCGAAAGCCGTACTTCCATCCCCACAACGGGCTCCCTTCGCGCGATCACCTTGTGCAGTAAGGGTGCCCCGCACACGAAGGGAGGAAACTTGCGGCCCGCGCTCAGGCCGCGGTGCGCACCGGCTCCGGGGCCTGGGCGGCGCGGACGCGGCGGGTCACCACACGCTCGGCGACGAAGGACAGCAACGGCACCGTGCCGGCCAGCAGCACCAGCACCGTGAACCCGATCTTCCAGCGCGCCCGGCGGGCGAGGTCGGCCGCGAGGACCAGGTAGACCATGTACAGGAAGCCGTGCGCCGGCCCCACGATGGCCACGATCGTCTCGTTGTCGGTGGCGTACTTGAGCACGGTGCCGACCGTGAGCACGATCAGCAGCACGCCGACGATCCAGGCCACGACCCGGTAGCGGGCGAGGGCGGGGTTCAGATTCATCTGCTTCATCCTCGGAAGTCGCTCGGGCGGCGGTCGGGGTTGGCGGCGAGCCAGGCCAGCATCCGGTTGTACTGCGCCAGCTCCGGATCGTCCTCGGTCACGGGCGCCGGCCGGGGCACCATCGGCCGCAGCGGCGGCGGGCCCGGTTTCCTCGGCGTGACGGTGCCGCGCGTGTCGCGGATCGCCCGCGCCCAGAGGAACACGACGAAGATCGCGAAGAGCGGCCACTGCACCGTGTACGCCCAGCTGAGCATGTTGCCCGCGGTGGCCCGCTGGTACTGCCACAGACAAGCGACCACGCAGACGGCCACCCCGACGAGTGCAAGGACATGCCCGAGCACCCACCGGGGTGTGAAGAATCGCCGCACGAGTAGCCAGGCTACTCAGTCGAAGACCGGACCCACGTCGCGGGTGCGCTTGATCTCGTAGAAGCCGGGCGTGCCCGCGACCAGGAGCGTGCCGTCCCACAGGCGACCGGCCGCCTCACCCTTGGGGCGCGGGGTGACGACGGGGCCGAAGAAGGCGATGATCCCGCCGTCCGGGCCCGGCACGTGGATCACCGGCGTGCCGACGTCCATGCCGACCGGGTTCATCCCGGCGAAGTGGCTCTCGCGGAGCTGGGCGTCGAACTCGGTCGACTCGGCGTACTCGGCCAGCTCGGCCGGGAGCCCGGCCTCGACCAGCGCGGAACGGTACAGCTCGGCGGAGAGCTCCTGCTGCTCGTGGTGGATCCGGTTGCCCAGGGCGGTGTAAAGCGGACGAAGTACGTCATTGCCGAACTTCTGCTCGGCGGCGATCGCCACGCGGACAGGCCCCCAACCCTTTGCCAGACCCTCCTTGTATTTCTCCGGCAGCTCGTCGCGGCCCTCGTTGAGGATCGAGAGGCTCATCACGTGAAATCGGACGTCGACGGGGCGGACCTGCTCGACCTCGAGCAGCCAGCGGGACGTGATCCAGGCCCACGGGCAGCGCGGGTCGAACCACATATCGGCGACGACGCGGTCTTCGGCCATGACGGTGACCACCTCACTAGTGAAAGAGTCGGAAACCCGAACCGATCCTTACGCAACCGTCCCGTGAGGTACCACTTCGGGCATGAGTGACCTGAGCCACTCCCCCAGTCTCCTCCGCGAGCATGGAACACTCGGGGTGACGCCGTCGACGGGGACGGCCACAGCGAAACGACAGGAGACGACACGTGGCCGGTGTACGCAACCTACGCCAGGTCGAAGCGGTCGAGCGGGCCCGCCTGCTCGGCGTCACGGCGTACGACATCAGCCTCGACCTGACCGACGGCGCCGGGCATCCGGGAGAGGGCACGTTCCGGTCGACCACCGAGGTGCGCTTCACCTGCCGGGAGCCGGGGGCCGGGACCTTCATCGAGGTCGCCGCCGCGACCCTGCACGGCGCCACGCTCAACGGCGAGCCCGTCGACACGAGCGGCTGGACGACCGAGGGCGGCCTGGCGCTGTCCGGGCTGGCGGCCGACAACGTGCTCGTCGTGGACGCCGAGTTCGCGTACTCCACGACCGGCCAGGGCCTGCACCGCAGCGTCGACCCCGTGGACAAGGAGGTGTACCTCTACAGCCAGTTCGAGACGGCCGACGCGCAGCGCGCCTTCGCCTGCTTCGACCAGCCGGACCTCAAGGCCGAGTTCACCTTCCGGGTCACGGCGCCCGCGCACTGGAAGGTCATCTCCAACATGCCGCTCGAGCGGCAGGAGGGCCTCGTGCGGCACTTCCAGGCCACGCCGCGGATGAGCACCTACATCACCGCCGTGTGCGCCGGGCCGTACCACGAGGTCCGCGACACCCACGACGGCATCGACCTGGGCGTGTTCTGCCGGCAGTCGATGAAGCAGTACCTCGACGCCGACGACATCAACCTGGTGACGAAGCAGGGCTTCGACTTCTTCCACGAGGAGTTCGGCATCCGGTATCCGCTGCCGAAGTACGACCAGGTGTACTCCCCGGAGTTCAACGCCGGCGCGATGGAGAACTTCGGCTGCGTGGTCCACGCCGAGCAGCACTACATCTTCCGCTCACCGGTCACCGACTTCGAGTACGAGCAGCGCGCGAACACGATCCTGCACGAGCTCGCCCACATGTGGTTCGGCGACCTCGTGACCATGCGCTGGTGGGACGACCTGTGGCTGAACGAGTCGTTCGCGGAGTGGGCCAGCCACTGGTGCAACACCCACGCGACCCGCTTCACCGACGCGTGGACGACGTTCCTCTCCGTGCGCAAGAACTGGGGCTACCGGCAGGACCAGCTGTCCTCGACCCACCCCGTCTACACCGAGATGCCGGACGTCGAGGCGGTCGAGGTCAACTTCGACGGCATCACGTACGCCAAGGGCGCCAGCGTCATCAAGCAGCTGGTCGCGTACGTGGGCATCGACGCCTTCCGCAGCGGCCTGCGCGCCTACTTCCAGCAGCACCAGTGGGGCAACGCCACCTTCGACGACCTGCTCACCGCGCTCGAGTCGGCCAGTGGCAAGGAGCTGCGCAAGTTCGCCGCCCAGTGGCTGGAGACGGCCCAGGTGAACACGCTGCGCCCGGAGATCGCCGTGGCCGCGGACGGCACCTACGAGCGCGTCGTGGTGCGCCAGGAAGCCCCGGCCGCCTACCCGACGCTGCGCACGCACCGCATCGGCATCGGCCTCTACGACCTGGCCGACGGCGGCCGGCTGGTGCGCCGCGACCTGGTCGAGGCGGACGTGGACGGCGAGCAGACCGAGATCGCCGCGCTCGCGGGGGTGCGTGCGGCCGACGTGCTGCTGCTCAACGACGACGACCTCACCTACGCCAAGCTGCGCCTCGACCCGGCCTCGATGGCCGTCGTCGTGGATCACATCGACGGGCTGGACAACTCGCTGGCCCGGGCGCTGGTGTGGTCGGCCTCGTGGGACATGGTCCGCGACGCCGAGCTCGCGGCGCGCGACTACGTGAAGCTCGTCGCGACCGGCCTGCCCGCCGAGCGCGACATCAACCTCGTCACCGCGACGATCCGCCAGGCCCAGTCGGCGCTGGTGTTCTACGCCGACCCGGCGTGGGGGCCGCAGGGCTGGGCCCAGCTCGCCGACACCGCCCGCGCGGCGCTGGCCACGGCCGAGCCGGGCAGCGGCTTCCAGCTGGCCTGGGCCCGCTCGTTCGCGGCCGCCGCGCGCAGCGAGGCCGACCTCGCGGTGCTGGCGGGCTGGCTGCGCGGCGAGGACGTGCCGCCGGGGCTGACCATCCAGGCCGACCTGCGCTGGGGCATCCTGCACTCGCTGATCGCGGCGGGCGCGGCCGACCCGGAGCAGATCGAGGCCGAGCTCGACCGCGACCGCACGGCCAGCGGCGAGCGGCAGGCGGCGCTGGGCCGGGCGCTGGTGCCGACGGAGGAGTCGAAGGCCGAGACATGGCGCCGGCTCACCGAGGACCACGCGCTGCCGAACTGGCTGCAGCGCTCGCTGCTGCAGGGCTTCCAGCACTCGGCGCAGACGAAGCTGACGGCGCCGTTCGTGCCCGCCTACTTCGACGCGCTGCTGCCCGTCTGGGAGCACCGCGACAGCGAGCCGGCGGCCGAGTTCGTGGAGATGGCGTACCCGGCCTACCAGGTGAGCGAGGACACCGTGGCGCGCACCGAGGCCTGGCTGGCCACGCCCGGCACGCCGGCGCCGCTGCGCCGCCTGGTCGGCGAGGGGCGCGACGGGATCGTGCGGGCCCTCAAGGCGCGCGCGAAGGACGCCGAGGCCTCCTGAGACAGGAAAGAGGCGCCGCGCTCGAGTCGAGCGCGGCGCCTCTTTTTCGCGTCAGTTCAGTGCTTGCCCGCGTGGTCGGCCAGCTGGGCGAGGCCCGAGACCAGGCCCCCGGCCAGGTCGCCGCCGCCGAAGGCCGCCGCCATCGACAGCGCCGCGAGCTTCGCCGCGCGGTCGGGCAGCCGGCGACGGGCCTCGCCACCGGTCACGATCTCCAGCACGCGCTGGTTCGGCGACAGGGCGATGAGCACCGTGTTGGCCGGGTCGGCGAGCTGGCCGTGCAGCTTCTCGGCGTAGGTCCGGCCCGGCTCCTCGAGGTCGCCGACGTAGATGCTGAACGTCAGCCCGGTCGACGAGTCGGCCAGGCGCAGCGCCTCGTCCAGGCGCAGCAGCTGGCGCGTGGTGAACGGGCCGTTGAGGACTTCGGGCCGGCCGGTCAGGCCGGCCGGGCTACCACCGGTCACTTGCGCCTCCGATGACTTGCGGCTGCGTCCGGTCGCCCGACCAGTCGGTCACGCCGGAGCTCTCGCCACTCGCGGTCAGTTCGGCCCGCCGCACACCGGTGAGCTCGCGGGCGTGCGCCGCCTCGGTCTGCTGCTCGGGCGCGGACAGGAACCAGACGGGCGTGAAATCGAACGGCCGTCCGGGCCGGTAGCGCCTGCTACGGCGGGAACCCCCCGCGTAGACGGCGCCCGCGATGATCAGGATGACCGCAACCGGAATCCCGGCGAAGATCAGCGTCGTCTCGATGATGGACAAGCTCAACGCCCCCAGGCGTCGAAGGGACTAAAAGACCGGCTTCACGTTAGCGGGCGGCAATGACCAGCCGGTTGCCGGGGGCCTACCGTCACGTTCATGGCCCTCTCGCGCCAGTATGCCGAATAGCTCGACACCCAGGACCCGATCGGACATTCTCGGCGCAATTCTACATTCCGGACACCGAGCTGGTCTATTTCGACGGCAACTCCCTGGGCCGGCTGGTGTGCCTCTCGCACGTGGCGTACCGGTCGGGCGCGATCGCCGACATGGTGGCGATCACCACTGTCACGCACCGGGTGGGCGTCCTCACACTGTGGGATCTGTGCCACTCCGCGGGCTCGGTGCGGGTGCCGCTGCGCGAGTCCGGGGCCGAAGGGCATGGCGCGGCCGCGGGACGTCGCCGGCACTGGCGCGGACTCGTCCTACGGCGTTGAGCTCGGGCGCGTCACATGACGCCCTTGGCACCGCGGGCCTGGCTGGGCGGGCCCCTCCGGCCGAAGGCCCTCGGGCCCGCCCATTTGTCTGGCGGGAGCAACGGTCAGCGACTGACGCGGACCCGAGCCATGGATTTATGCGGCCTGCTGCAGGCCGTCCACGGGCAGGTCCAGCCAGTCGGCCCAGCGCGGGTCGGGCGTGCGGTGACCGAGGACACGCCAGGCCACGCCCTTCGGCGCAATGGGGGTGGCATGCAAACGCCAGCCGAGTTCGGCTGGCGTTTTGTCACCTTTGGTGTGGTTGCAACGGGCGCAGGCGGCGACGACGTTCTCCCAGGCGTGCCGCCCACCCCGGCTGCGTGGCATCACGTGGTCGATGGTCTCGGCCGGGCCGCGGCAGTAGGCGCAACGCCATCCGTCGCGAGCGAATATGCCGCGGCGGGAGAGGCCTATGTGCGTGCGGTACGGCACCCGGACGTAGCGGGTGAGCCGGACCACGGACGGCACCGGCAACTCGTTCATCGCACTGTGGAGGATCCCGTCACCGTCGGCGACGCACACGGCCTTCGACGTCAGGACCAGGATGGTGGCACGTCTGACAGACACGACACACAGCGGCTCAAAGGTGGCATTCAGCACCAGCGCACCCGATACTCGTGCGGGTCGTATGTCAGGCATCGCCGTCCCCCTAGTGCGTGAAGGAAATCTCCCTGGAATGGGCCCCGATGCGTCCCCGGATGAGGCCACGTGAGGTCTGCTTGCGGGCCCACCGGCGGTGGTCCGTGGGCTAATCGTCCCTGATAGATCCTCGGATTGCACGTACTATTTGCGGCCGTCGGGTGAACCTTCGCCCGTCACCCCTGTTGTTTGGGCGGACTTGCCCCGTTCGCCCCGGTTTGCTGCTAGGAGCCCCGTGATCAGCCCCATCGCGATGCCGTTCGAGGAGACGCCGAAGCCCGGAAGCACGCCGAGCTGCGCCGACAAATCCGGCTTCTGCGACTTCATCTTCGACCAGACCAAGAACAAATGGCTGGCCGAGAGCAGCTACTGGGTGCTGGTCAAACCGGTGACGATCCTCGTGATCATCATCATCGCGCTGATCATCCGGGCGCTGATCCACCGGGCGGTCGACCGGCTGATCAAGCACACGGTCAGCGACAACGAGGCCGGCGGCGCGATGCTGCGGCCGCTGCGCAAGCGGCTGCCCACGCTGTCCGCCCCCTCGGAGCGGCGCAACCAGCGCGCCCGGGCGCTCGGCTCGGTGCTGCGCAGCATCGCCTCCGCCGTCGTGTTCACGATCGCGACGATGCTCGTGCTCGGCGAGATCGGCATCAACCTCGGGCCGCTGCTGGCCAGCGCCGGCATCGCGGGCCTGGCGATCGGCTTCGGCGCGCAGAACCTGGTCAAGGACTTCATCGCCGGGCTGTTCATGCTGCTCGAGGATCAGTACGGCGTCGGCGACGTGGTCGATGTGGGCGAGGTCACCGGCACCGTCGAGGCGGTCGGGCTGCGCATCACCACGATCCGCAACGCGGGCGGCGTGGTCTGGTACGTGCGCAACGGCGAGATCGTGCGGGTCGGCAACAAGAGCCAGGGCTGGGCCGTGGTCAACGTCGACGTGCCGGTCGGGTTCGTCTCGGTCGACCAGGCCACCGCGGTGCTGCAGGAGACGGCCGACGCGTTCGCCGACGACCCCGACTACGCCGACGACTTCATGGACCCGCCGAAGGTGCTCGGCGTTGAGCAGCTCACCGCGGACGGCGCGGTGCTGCGGACCACGGTGAAGACGTCGAACGAGGCGCAGTGGCGCATCGGGCGCGAGCTGCGCCGGCGGCTGACCGAGTCGCTCGAGCGCGCCGGGATCGCGGCCCAGCTCTCCGCCGCGCGCATGTACATCCGCCCGGCCAACGGCGAGGGCGGCGAGCCGGGACCGGGTGGACCCACCTGATCGGTGGTGTTTGTCCAATCTCACGGCCATCTGTGATCAACCCGGAGGGTAGGGTCGCGCGTCGGGTGGTCAGTCGGTTATCGTCCGTTCGTTCAGGTGCATCGCTGCACAGTGTCCCGGTCCGCCGCCTTTGACCCCTCTCGGGCGGATTGACCGGTTCGGCCGCGCCCGCGAACATTCCGCCGTCGCGACCAAAGGGGAAGGGGGCTCTGCCGGTGCCGCACCCCGACGAGTCCGCGAAGCGCCCCGCCACGATCCGCGAGACCCTGGCCAACCGCGAGTTCGCGGCCCTGTTCGCGGCGCAGGCCCAGTCGAGCCTGGGTGACAATGTGGCCCGCGCGGCCGTGGTCGCGCTGGTCTACAAGCAGACGAACTCCCCTATCATGTCCGCCGCCGCGTTCGCGGTGAGCTACCTGCCCTGGCTCGGCTTCGGGGCACTGCTGTCGGCCTGGGCCGAGCGGCATCCGTATCGGCGCACCATGATCGGCTGCGACCTGTTGCGCGCCGGGATCATGCTCGTGCTGGCCGCCTTTCCCGGGATGCCGACCGCTCTGGTCATCGCGCTGCTGTTCGGCAACGCGCTGCTGAGCCCGCCGTTCGACGCCTCCCGCTCGGCGCTCATGCCGCAGCTGTTGCAGGGCGAGCGGTACGTCACCGCGATCGTGCTCAACCGCACCACCGGGCAGGTCTCGCTCATCGCCGGCTACGCGCTCGGCGCCCTGCTCGTGGCCGTGAACGGCTCCCTCGCCCTGCTGGTCAACGGCCTGACGTTCGCGGTCTCGGCGCTGCTCATCAGCCTCGCCGTCGCCGAGCGGCAGCCCTCGCTCAAGCACGAGGAGCACACCGGCCTGCTGCGCGAGGCGGCCGACGGCTACCGGGTGGTGTTCCGCTCGCCGGTGATGCGCTCGATCGCGCTGATCGTCTTCGCCGGGGTCTGCTTCGGCGTGGTCCCCGAGGGGCTGGCCGCGGCCTGGGCCGCCCACCTCGCCGGGCACTCCGACGCGTTCGGCTTCGGCGTCATCATGACCGCGGCCGCGGCCGGCTTCGTGCTCGGCAGCGCCCTGGTCACCTGGCTGCTGCCGCCCCAGCGCCGGGTCGCGCTCATCCGCCCCCTCGCGATCGTCACGCCCCTCGCGCTCGTCCCGGCCCTGCTGGACCCGGAACTGCCGCTCATCGTCGTGATGACGCTGGTCGCGGGCGCCTCGCTGGCGATCACGCTCCCGGCCGGCAACGGGCTCTTCGTGCAGGTGTTGCCGCCGGCGTACCGGGCCCGCGCGTTCGGCGTGATGCAGAGCGGCGTGCACCTGCTGCAGGGCGGGGCCATCCTGCTCACCGGCTGGCTGGCCACCAGCTACGCGCTCCCCGACGTCGTCGGCTACTTCGGGATCGCCGGGCTCGGCGCCACCGTGCTGATCATCGCCGGTTGGCCGGCGAAGGCGACCATCGCCGACGCGATCGCGGCCAACAAGGTCCGGACCGCGGCCGCGCAGTACGCCGCCGAGCACGAGACCATCGACGACCTCGGCGAGGTCACCATCGACCTGGCCCGGGTGCCGCTGCCGCCGCGCCGGCGCCCCTCCCCCGGCCCGCGCCGCGAGCCGATGATGGTCGACCCGCCGGAAGTCACCGTCGACCTGACCGAGCGCACCACGGAGCTCGGTGGCCTCCCGCCCGCACCGCCCTCGCAGCCGGCGCGGCATAGTTGATGGCGTGACGTCCCCCAACTTCTACGAGCTCGTCGGCGGCGAGCCGACCTTCCGCAAGCTCGTCGACGAGTTCTACGCCGGCGTGGCCGAGGATCCGATCCTGCGGCCGCTGTATCCCGAGGAGGACCTCGGCCCGGCCAACGAGCGCTTCCGGCTGTTCCTGATGCAGTACTGGGGCGGCCCGACGACCTACTCGGAGAACCGCGGCCACCCGCGCCTGCGGATGCGCCACGCCCCCTTCCGCATCGCCTCCGCCGAGCGCGATGCCTGGCTGCGGCAGATGCGCCGGGCCGTCGACGCGATCGAGCTGGCGCCCGAGCACGAGGCGGTGCTCTGGGACTACCTGGAGCGCGCGGCCCACTTCATGGTCAACGCCGACGACCCGGAAGAATCGGACTCTCCGGCCGTTAAGGTGCTTTAGCGGCTTTAGCGTTTCCTTTCGCCACGTTTCCCGTTGTCTTGGCTATGTGCCGCCGTCTCCGGTGGCACAGCCGGACCCATGAAACGACCGAGGAGACGCCTGCATGCGCCGACGCCTGATCGCCGCTGCCGCCACAGCACTGGCCGCATTCGCGGTCGCCATCCCCGCCTCAGCCGCGCTGAACCAGCCGACCCAGGTGTCCACCAACCCCGCCGACTTCACCCCGAACGTGCTCGACGGTGAGGTGCGGGCGTTCGCGCTGGTCGGGGACACGGTGGTGGTCGGCGGCGATTTCAGCACCGTCACCGATGCCCAGCGCAAGGTGCGGTACAACCGCAAGAACCTGTTCGCGTACCGCGCCGCGACGGGCGAGATCCTGCCGTTCGCGCCGCAGCCCGACGCGCCGGTGTTCGCGCTGGCCACGGGGCCGAACAACACCGTCTACGCCGGCGGGGCGTTCCAGAAGATCGCCGGGGGCGCGCAGCGGGGCCTGGCGCAGCTCAGCCTGGCCGACGGCAGCCGCGTGCCCGCCTTCACCGCGGCCATCAACTGGGGCGACGACCGGGCGCTCATCGCGCAGGGGCAGTGGCTCTACGCGGCCGGCTCGTTCAGCGCCATCAACGGCACCCAGCGCGTCGGCCTGGCCCGCCTCAATGCGACCACCGGCGCCGTCGACCCGGCCTTCGACATGAAGCTGGCCGCGCCGCACCTGACCCGCGTGAAGCTCGAGGACCTGGCCCTGACCCCGGACGGGCACCGGCTCGCCGCGATCGGCGCGGTCGAGCAGGCAGCCGGGCAGTGGCGGGCCCAGGTCGTGATGATCGACATTCCGGCGACGGGGGCGGTGCGGCTCGCGGACTGGTACACGGACGCGTACGCGCACGAGTGCCGGGCGGGCTTCGAGACGTACCTGCGCGGGATCGACTTCGACCCGACGGGCACGTACGCGACGATCGTGGCGACGGGCCGCAAGTGGGGCCAGGACCTCATGTGCGACACGGCGGCGCGCTTCGACCTGCGCGGCAGCGGGCTGCACAAGCCGCTGTGGGTGAACCACACGGGCGGGGACTCGCTGTACTCGGTGGCGGACACCGGGGCCGCGATCTACGTCGGCGGGCACCAGCGCTGGATGGACAACCCGCAGGGCCGCGAGACGGCCGGGCCGGGCGCGGTGTCGCGGCCGGGCATCGCGGCCATCAACCCGCAGACGGGCAAGGCCACGGCGTGGAACCCGCAGCGCAATCCGCGGGGCGTGGGCGCCCGGGCGCTGCTGGCGACGCCCCAGGGCCTGCTGGTGGGCTCGGACACGGAGAAGATCGGCGGCGAATACCACGCCCGGCTGGCGCTGCTCCCGCTCTCCTGAGCCCCCGCACGAAGCATCCTCTGCATGAAAGCGGCCCCCGTCCTCGGACGGGGGCCGCTTTCATATGGGGTGACTGATGGGATTTGAACCCACGACACCCGGGACCACAACCCGGTGCTCTGCCAACTGAGCTACAGCCACCATGAACTCGCCCGCTAATAGTAGGGCATGCGGGACGGGATTCGTCGACAGGGTTATGACGCGTTCGTGTCGCCTTCCCGGCTCAACTCGGCGGCGATCCCCTTGGCGGTCTCGACGTCGGGGCCGGGCAGCGGCACGAAGAGGGTGCGGCGGTAGTACTCCAGCTCGCGGATGCTCTCGCGGATGTCGGCGAGGGCGCGGTGGGCGAGGCCCTTGGCGGGCTGGCCGAAGTACACGCGCGGATACCAGCGCCGGCACAGCTCCTTGATCGAGGAGACGTCGATCATCCGGTAGTGCAGGTGGTGGTCGAGGCGCGGCATGTCCCTCGCCAGGAAGCCCCGGTCCGTCGCGATCGAGTTGCCGCACAGCGGGGCCGTGCGCGGGTCGCGGACGTGCTCGGTGATGTAGGACATGATGAGGTCCTCGGCCTCGGCCACCGTCACGGTGGAGGCGCGCACCGCCTCGGTGAGGCCCGACTTGCCGTGCATGTCGCGCACGACCTCGAGCATCCCGTCCAGCGCCGCGTCGTCGGCGTGGATCACCACGTCGACGCCGTCGCCGAGCACGTTGAGATCGGGGTCGGTCACCAGCGCCGCGACTTCGATCAGCGCATCCTTCCCCAGATCGAGACCCGTCATCTCACAGTCGATCCAGACCAAAAGATCACCCACACCGGACAGCCTAGTGTTCATTCGGCCGACTTCTCGCTCCTCGGTGCGGGCAACCACCCATACTGCGCCATGTCGTTACCAAAGCCGGGCCACGATGTGGCGTGCGTCACGGCATGGCGGCCGTTTCGGCGGGCTTCTCGGCCTTGGCCGCGGGCTCGTCGCCGACCTCCAGCGGGGCCCACGTGAACTGCAGCTCGATGTTGGGCATCGCCGGCAGCGGCGGGAGGTCGATCTCGAGGCCGGCGTCCTTGGGGGCGGGGCGGTCGAGCTCGCACTCCTCCAGGGCCGGCTCCTCGGGCTTCGCCGGGGCCGGCACCTCCGCGTCGGCGGCCTTGAGGACGTCGGCGAGGGTGGCCATGACGCGCTCGTTCGCCTTCCCGGGGGTCTCGGCCTCGGGCTCCTCGGGCTGCTCCCGCTCCTGCGCCTTCGGCTCCTCGGGCTCCTCGGGCGTGGCCTGCGCCGGGATCGGGAGCGGCTCCGGGGCCGAGGCCGGGGCGGCGGCCTGCAGCGCCGGGCGGGCCGGGGGCCAGGCGAGCGTGATCAGGGCGAGGAAGAACAGGGCGCCGCCGAGCATGAGCAGGCCACCGGTGGTGGGGCCGAGCCAGGCGGGGGCGAGGCGGGCGGTGATCGCGGCGTCGATGCCGGCCTGGCCGTCGGCGCGCATCACGACGAGCGCGAGGTGCTTGCCCCGCAGGGCCGAGGACGACCAGGTGAGCCGGGCCTCGGCGGCGCGCTGCTCGCTGCGGGCGATCCAGAACTTCTCCTGGGCCGGGCGCTTCGCGGCCGGGTTGTTCGCGGCCGGGTTCGCCGCGTCCGGGTTCGCCGCCTGGTCGGCCGCCTGGTTCGCGGCTTGGTTCGCGGCTTGGTTCGCGGCTTGGTTCGCGGCGTCGGCGAGGTCGGTGGGGTCGTTGTGGACGACCGACTGGTTCGCGGTGCGGTTCGCGGGCTCGGCGGTCAGCTCGACCGGCAGCGGGCCGCGGGCGAGGCGGACGTGGGTCAGGCTCGTGTGGGCCCGGCCGTCGAGGTAGCGCTTGACGTCCGTGGTGGGCGCGAGCCCGATGAAGAGCGGGCCGCCGGAGCCGACCGCCGACAGGCTGAGCGTGGTCTGCCCACCCCGCGCGAACGGCGCGTCGGCTCGCAGGAGCGCGTCGACGTCGGGCACGACGACGGCGGCGCCGTCGGCACGGACCCGCTCCAGTCGCGCCGAGAACGTGTCGTCGCCGGCCCGATGCTCCATGGCGAGCAGCAGTCCGCCACCGGCGAGAGCCAGCGGCACCGCGATGAGCAGCAGCAGCGCGCCGACACCCGCCCGAACCAGACGCACGACCATGGCAGCGGCCCCTCTTCCCCCCGGCGTTACGGGCCCGACATTACCGGGCAATTCGGGCGCAGACCGCACGTATCGCCCGAAAACCCCAGAATGTCGCGGTTTTCGCGCTATTTGACCGGGACCTGGACCGTCACCGTGCTCTGGTTCAGGTCGTCCACCCGGGCCGTGATCTTGAACTCCCAGGTGCCCGCGGACACCAGCGAAACCTGGCCGATCGCGTGGTCGTCGCTCACCGCGAGCGTCGGCACCGTCAGTGGCTCGATGCCCTTGGACGGCAGCGCCGCCGTCGCCTTCCACTCGACGACCGTCTGGGGGCCGGAGCCGTCGGGCTTGACCGCGTACAGATGGATGGAGTTCATGCCGACGGTCGCCGGGGAGATGTCGACCTGGATCTTGAGCAGGTTCGTGGAGACCACCGTGTCGAAGGGGCCCGGCGGGGTGTCGCTCTGCCCGGCGCGGGCCGGGCTCGTCTGGACCAGCACGGAGGTCAGGGCGAGCACCACCACGGCGATCGCGACCTCGGTGATGACCGCGGTGCGCAGCCGGCGCCGGTCGCGCTCCTCGATCACCGGCACCTCCTGCACCGGCTCGTCATGCATCAACCCGTCGTCCATCGCATCGTCGTCCACCAGCTCGTCGTCGTCCGCGAGGTCGTCCTGCGCGGCCGGCGTGGCCGGGGCGAAGCGGCGGCCGGTCAGGCGCCGCGAGTACGCCGCGACCGCCACCACGACGGCGAGCAGCGCGACCTTGGCGATGACGATCTGGCCGTACGTCGTGCCGGTGAGCGCGTCCAGCGTCCCGATCTCCACGAGGGCCTGGGCGGTGCCCGCGAGCACGAGCACCGTGATGGCGAAGAGCGCCCACCCGGACCACACCGGCACGATCGCGCTCAGCTCGCGGGCGTTCGCGCGGCGCAGCAGGAAGCCGAAGAGCATGACGAGCCCGCCCAGCCAGATCGACATGGCCGCGAGGTGGGCGGCGTCGGCGACCACGGTCAGCGTCGGCACCGGCGAGGCGCTCGGGTGGCCCGAGATCGGCCAGGTCGCGAGCCCGACGATGCCGAGGATCACGAGCATGGTCTGGTCGAACTTCCCGGCCCGCCCGGCGATCACGGGGCGCAGCAGGATCGCGGTCGCGAGCACGACGCCGAGCCGGACCAGGTGCGCGGCGCCGAACGGGGTGCCCATCACCTCGCTCGCGGCCGCGCCGGTGACGTCGAAGAGCGTGGTGCCCGCGGTGTACGGGATCTGGACGTACAACTCCAGGATCGTGCTCACCGCGAGCAGTCCGGCGCCGGTCAGCGCGACGCGCCCCGGGTCGCGCGTGGACAGCCGGCGCGGCCACAGCGCGAACAGGATGAGCGCGGGCCCGACCAGCAGCACGAGGCCGGCGAAGCCGAGGAAGCGCGCGACCGACATGGCGTTCTTGACCACGCCGTCGGTCTGCACGCCGGAGCCGGCGTCGTCGGCGTTCGGGGTGGCCGACGGCTGGCCGTAGGAGAAGCTGTAGCCGCCGCTGACCGGGTGGCTGTCGGCCGAGATGACCCGGTAGCTGACCAGGTAGGTGCCCTTCGCACCGCCGGACTTGAGCGGGATGACGAGCTCCTGGTCGCGCACGACCGGTTTGCCGGTGTCGGCCCGGCCGCCGTCCGGCGCGACGACCTTGATCTTGTCCGCGACGAGCCGGACCTGCTCGCTGAAGGTCAGCGTCACTTCGCCGGGCATGTCGTTGAGCACCGTACCGGCGACCGGCGCGGTCTTCTCCAGTTCCGCGTGCGCGCTGGCGGGCGCGGCGGGCAGCACGAGGATGGCCAGGGCGCCGAGGAGCATCGCCAGGGGGACGGACCATCTGCGTCGGGTCATGGGTTCATGATTTCGCGCCGGTCATTGTGAGTTGGTCGCGGGGCGGCAGCAAAAAGTTCCCTACGACTCCTTCACGACTCCGCCATGACTTTGCGTAGCGACGTGTGTCGACCTCGTCGCGGCGGATTTTGTCGTACGCGAGGGCTACAGTCGGGGGCATGACGACGACGCGCCTCGAGCCGGGTGACACCGCCCCCGAGTTCACGCTGCAGACGGACCGGGACGAGCCACTGTCGCTCGCCGACCTTCGCGGGCGCAAGGTCGTCCTCTATGCCTACCCCGCCGCCATGACGCCCGGCTGCACCAAGCAGGCCTGCGACTTCCGCGACAACCTTGCGTCACTGCAGGCGGCCGGCTACGAGGTCGTCGGCATCTCCCCCGACGCCCCCGCGAAGCTGGCCAAGTTCCGCGACCGCGACGCGATCACCTTCCCGCTGGTCTCCGACCCCGACCGCGCGGTCCTGCGCGCCTACGGGGCCTACGGCGAGAAGCAGAACTACGGCCGCACCGTCCTCGGCGTGATCCGCTCCACCTTCGTGATCGACGAGAAGGGCCTCATCGAGCGCGCCATGTATAACGTGCGCGCCACCGGCCACGTCGCCAAGCTGCGCAAGGACCTCGGTCTGGACTGACTGCGCTCTTGCGCCACGGACCTGGCAGCGACGGCGCGCAGCGCCAAGCGGTGTCTGGCGGGAGCAACGGTCCGCCGGTGAAACGGACCCGAGTCATAGTCTGTGTTCTTGCTGTCCGTGTTCTTGCTGTCCGCGTTCTTTGCTGTCAGCCCGGCCGGCGCGGGAATTGGTGAAGCCCGGCGGAGTATCCATCCACCGGGCTTCGGCTTGCCGCCCAATTGCACACACCGGCGACGTTTGAAGAACGAAGATCAGATTATGACGTCGCGCTCTTCGATTGAGCTATCGGCCCATGGAGAGGACCGAGCGGGAGTTGAACCCGCAACCTCGACGACTGGCGTCCCGTTCGGTTGATCCGGCGTTCGGCGGCGGATGCTCAGACTGGAGCGAGAAGTTGAGTTTGTGTTTCGGCTCCCGCGGCCGCCTCTACCGTTGGGCTACGCCGTCTCGTGTCGTGACGGCGGGAGGAATCGAACCTCCACATTGACACCGCGCGCACCTGTCAAACTGAGCCTCAGGTTCAGCCTGCGCTCCTTGCGCACTGCCGATCTTAGTCGCTCGGCACCGATCGGCGAAACGCGATTTCCGGCCCCGCCGCCGCGCGGTCAGGCGCCGAACAGGTAGCGGAAGACCTTCTCCCCGGTCTCCTGCTCCACGACCTCCACGCCGTTGGCCTCCTCGCGGGCGAACTTCACCGCGGCCTGCAGCTTCTCGACGCGCTCGACGAGCTCGTTCACGCGCTTGGCCGGCAGCGCACCGGAGAACTTGACGGTCTTCCAGTAGCCGATGACCACGTCCTCGTAGTAGACCTCGACCTGCGCCGGGTGCTTCTCCGTCGCCTCGGCCTTGACGTGGTTGCGCGGGATCTTCTTCGTGCGGGTGGTCTGCGTCGGCTCGGTCGCGTACGTGTCGGCCGAGGCGTCGTAGACCCACGTCTCCGCGGCGTCGAGGATCGGCAGCTTGCGCACGAAGGTCAGGAGGTCGGCGAGCTGCTTCTCCAGGAAGAGCAGGTACGACACCGGAACCTCGCGCAGGAGGACCTGACCGTCGACCGAGACGTCCGCGCGTGCCACGCAGTTCGTCCAGTCCTTGGTGGCGGTGACGTCGAACAGGCGGGTCAGGATCGTGCCCGTCTGGCGGAGCACCTCCTCGGCCTTGACCTGCACCCGGGTCGACTCGGGCGGCAGCTGCTCGCCCTCCTCGTCCTTCGGGCGGTAGGTGCGGGAGATGCCGGCCAGCAGCGCCGGCTTCTGCAGGACGTGGTGGGACTCGGTGAGGTCCTGGAACGAGCGGGACTTCACGCCCTTCTCGACCGCGATGATCTGATTCAGCTTCGTCATGATGCGCACGAGTGTACGAGCCCGCAAACAGGTTGCAGTAGCGATAAACGGCGGCGCGTGAGCACGAAGCGTTTGAGGCGGTGGGGCCGGTGAGAGTCGAACTCACACTGGCACGGACCTAAACCGTGTGCCTCTGCCATTGGGCTACGGCCCCCGCGTAACGCAGAGACACAATACTCACGCCAGGCGTGTGATCTCCACCGTGACGCCAAGGTGCTTGCTCGGCGCCCCGTGGTACACCCCGCGCAGCGGCGGCACATCGTCGTAGTCGCGGCCGCGGGCGACCACCACGTGCCGCGGCCCGACGGGCACGCCGTTGGTCGGGTCGAAGCCGGCCCACTCCCCCGCCCACCACTCGACCCAGGCGTGGCTCTGCCCGGCGACCGTCTCGCCGACCTCGGCCTCGACCTTGGGGTGCAGGTAGCCGGAGACGTAGCGCGCGGGAATCCCCCGCGCCCGCAGCAGGCCCACGGTCAGGTGCGCGATGTCCTGGCAGACCCCCTTGCGCAGGTCCCACGCCTCCTGGGCGCTGGTCTGCACACCGGTCGAGCCGGGGACGTACGACACCTGATCCCGCACCCAGTGACAGACGGCCTCGGCGGCGTCGCCCGGGGATCCCCCGCACGCGTCCCAGACCTCGGCGACGAGGGCCGGGGCGACCGCGGTGAGCCGCGAGTGCGCGAGGAACTCGGCGTGCGCGTCGAGCACCAGGTCGGTGCCGAGGTCGGACCAGCCGAGCGAGAGCGCCGGCGTCGGGGGCGGCGACACCTCGACCAGGCTGCTGGAGACCACGCGCAGCTGCTGGTGCGGGCGGTGCAGGTCGAACGCGGTGACCTGGGTGGCCCAGTAGTCGTGGTAGCGGTACGTGGCCGCCCCGGGCGTGACCTCGACCTGGCTGAAGAGCGTCGTCTGCCACGGCAGGGTCAGCGGGGTGAGCCGCGCCTCGTTGTAGGAGGCCGAGACCGTGCCGGCGTACTTGTAGCCGGTGACGTGCCGGATCTTCAGGCGCCAGTTCATGAGCCACCCCAAGCGACTGTGCCCCACGTGACGGGCGTGGACTGCGGGAAGTACCGGGCCGTGATGGCCGCGCTCGCCGTCGCGCAGGTCTGCTGCAGCGCGCGCAGGTGCTGCGGGAGCTCGGCCAGCAGCATGGTCGTGTCGGCGTACTCCAGCCGCGTGCGGATCTGCCCGATCGGCCGGCGGGCGGCATCGGTCACGCCCGCGCGTTCGGTGGTGGGGGCCAGGTCGACGAGGCACTGCTCGGCGGTACCCAGCGCGTGCAGGGCGGACCGGGGAAACAGCCGGTCCAGGAGCAGGAACTCGGTGACCCGCTGCGGGTCGAACGTGCCGCCATGGGTGCGCAGGAACGCCTCGTCGGCGCCGCAGGAGCGCAGCACCGTGCGCCAGCCGGTCACCTCGTCGGGCGTGTTGGTCTGGATCGACAGCAGCCGCGCGGTCATGTCGACCCGCTCCAGGCTGCGGCCGAGGACCAGGAACCGCCAGCCGTCGTCGCGGCTCATCGTGGACTCGGCGAGCCCGGCGAGCACGGCCGCCCGCTCGCGCACGTAGCTGAGGAAGACCGTCGGCCCGAGCCGCTCGGCCGCGACCCGGCGCGACGCGAGCGTGTGCCAGGTGACGTTGAGGCATTCCCACATCTCGCTGGAGATCGTCTCGCGCACGCCCCGCGCGTTGTCGCGCGCGGCCACGATCGCACCGGAGATCGCGCTCGGGTCCTCGGCGTCGAACGCGAGCAGCTCGAGCGCGTCGCCGGTGGTGAGCCGGCGGTCCTGCGGCGCGGGCGCGCCGAGGATCGACATGAGTGTGCGGCAGGCCGCGTCCTCGTCGGCCCACGGGTCCTCGAGCAGCCGGCCGAGGAAGGCGTCGAGGATGCGTGCGGTGTCGTCGGCGCGCTCGATGTACCGGCCGATCCAGAACAGCGACTCCGCGATGCGACTGAGCATCTGCCCTCCTCCCTACTGCTGCTGTCCGGCCATCTGGGCGGCCGCGGGCCCGCTGTCGCGCGGGCTCCCGCCGGTGTCGCGCGGCTCGGCGGCGACCCGCGGCTGCGGTGGCGGCGCCGGATCGCCCGGGTGGGCCAGCACCCAGGTGTCCTTGGAGCCGCCGCCCTGGCTGGAGTTGACCACGAGCGCCCCCTCGGGCAGCGCGACGCGGGTCAGCCCGCCGGGCAGCAGCCAGATCTCGTTGCCGTCGTTGACCGCGAACGGCCGCAGGTCGATGTGGCGCGGCGCGACCCGGTCCCCGAGCAGCGTCGGCGACGTGGACAGCGCGACGGGCCGCTGCGCGATCCAGCCGCGCGGGTCCTTCTCGACCGCCCGCCGCAGCGTGGCCAGGGTCTCCTCGGAGGCCTGCGGCCCGATCACGATCCCCTTGCCCCCGGCCCCGTCGACCGGCTTGAGCACGAGCTGGTCGAGCCGGCCGAGCACGTCGTGGAGCACCTCGGGGTCGCGGTCGTCGAGCCGGTACGTCTCCACGTTGTCGATCAGCGGCTCCTCGGCGAGGTAGTAGCGGATCAGGTCGGGCACGTACGTGTACAGCAGCTTGTCGTCGGCGACCCCGTTGCCCACCGCGTTGGCGAGCGTGACCTGCCCCGCCCGCGCCGCGTTCACGATCCCCGGGCACCCGATCACCGAGTCCGGCCGGAAGTGCAGCGGATCGATGAAGTCGTCGTCGACGCGCCGGTAGACGACGTGCACCGGCCGCTCGCCCTGCGTGGTGCGCATCCGCACCCGGTTGCCGCTGCACACGAGGTCGCGCCCCTCGACGAGCTCGACGCCCATGAGCCGCGCGAGCAGCGCATGCTCGAAATAGGCGGCGTTGTAGACCCCGGGCGTCAGCACCACGACGGTCGGGTCGTCGACCCCTTCGGGCGCCGCGGCCCGCAACGCCGCGAGGAGCCGGGCCGGATAGTCGTCGACGGGCCGCACCCGGGCATCGGCGAACAGCGCCGGCATCGTGTGCGTGAGCGCCCGCCGGTTCTCGATCACGTACGACACCCCGGACGGAATGCGGAGATTGTCCTCCAGTACCCGGAAATGCCCCTGCTCGTCCCGCACCAGGTCGACGCCGCTGATGTGCACCCGGACGCCGTTGGGCGGCTCGATGCCGTACGCCTGCCGGTGAAAGTGCGCACTGGTCGTGATCAGCTTGCGCGGCACGACCCCGTCGGCGAACACGCGCCCGGCCCCGTAGATGTCGGCGAGAAAGGCCTCGAGCGCCTTGACCCGCTGCTGCACCGCGGCGGTGAGAAGATCCCACTCGGTGGCGTCGAGGATGCGCGGAATGAGGTCGAGCGGGAACGGCCGCTCCTCCCCGGCGTAGGCGAACGTGACCCCGCGATCGGTGAACACCCGAGCCAGCTGATCGGCCCGAAACCGCAGGTCAGCCGGCGCGAGCGGCTGCAGCGCAGCAAACAACGACCGATAGGGCGACCGCGGCTGCCCGGGGCGTTCGAACATCTCGTCCCACGCCTCGAACATGGCCCCGGACATCGAGTACTCATCGAAGATGTCCGCCATGAACGGAGCCTAGGCACGAACCATTTCACTCACATTACCGGTGTGTTTTGGCCACTGATCTTGCATCGATAGCAGTCCTTCAATGCCCCAACGGAGCCCCCACACCCACCCCGACTTCGTGCCTCGAAGCCCTGTCTCCGGTTCCGGCTTCGGCCCGCACCCCCGCTGCGCACCACGAGCCCTCAGCCCCAAACCGCCGCGGCCCCAAGCCACCAGCGCCCACGGCGCGCACCGCAAGCCCTCAGCCGCGAACCGCCGCGCCCCAGCCGCCGACGCTGGCCGCCCCTCGACGAAGGCCACTGAACCCGGTGGCCCCGAGCGCCGCTACAACAGACCCCGCGGCGACCCGACCTCCTTCATCGCCTCAGCCAGCGCCATCAACGACCGCACCACCGCATTGCGCCCCTCCCCTCCGTGCAGCATCTTCCGCGGCTCCCGAATCCGCTCCACCCCGATCGCATGCGCCCCCGCCCGCTGCGTCGCCGACATCGCCGAGAACGTCGCGCACACCACCGCCGCGTCCTGCGCCTGAACCCCGATCGCCTCGAACACCGGCGCCATCGTCCGGATCGCCGGGTTCCGCATCGCGAACCCCCGCCCCAGCGCCGGCCCGACGAGCCCGCGCAGCCCCAGCCGGTGCAGGTACCGCCCGACCGCCGACTCGCTGTGCGGCGCGTACACGGCAACCGACCGTCCCGTCGCCCGGCACGCCTCGAGCAACTCGGTCGATCCCGTGGTCACCGGCGCCCAGTCCGCCGCGTCGACCTCTGCGTCGTGGATCAGCTGCTCGGCCCTGCGCCCCACCTCCTCCGACACCTCGTACGCCTCGGCCAGCACCTCGAACGGGTTGTCGCTCGTGCCGCCCAGGATCGACATCCGATGCCCGGTCTCCTGCAGCATCTCGCCGACCTGCCGCGCCACCGTCTCCGGCTCGGGCAGCAGGTTCCCGAGCACGCTGAACGTCACGACGACGTGATGCGTGCGATCGAGGATCTCGGCAAGATGGGGCCGCACCCGCACGGGCGTCACGCCTTGATCATGTCCCGCCAGCAGCACCCCGCGACGCGTTATGCCACTTTCGCCTCGCCGTCCGGCGTGCTCTCGTCGTCAATGTCCGAATCTCGTTGCAGGCGCTGTCAGACGACCGTGATCTCGTCGCCGATCGCGATCTTCCCGCGCATGTCCGGGATGAGGTTGACGGCGAACAGCAGCCCACTCGGGAACCGCCGATGCTTGGCCAGCACCCGCAGCGGCTGCCGCCCCTTCTCACCCGTCTCGGGGTCGATGGTGGTCAGCACGCACCGTTCGCACGCCTTCGGCACGCGGAAGGAGACCTCGCCGATGACGACCCGGCGGCCGATCCAGTCGTCCTCTGCCCAGGCCGGGGCGCCGGAGACGACGACGTTGGGCCGGAACCGCGTCATCGCGACGGGCTCGTCCCCGTCCTCGGCCAGCCAGTCGTTGACCGCCCGCAGCGAGGCCTCGTTGGCCAGCAGGAGCGGGTAGCCGTCCGCGAAGCTGACCCGGTCCTCCGGCGTCCCGTACTCCGGGTCGACCACCCGCCGGGTCGGATCGTCGAGGTGGAACAGGCGGGCCGGCCGGCCGATCACCTGCGACACCCAGCGGTTCGCGACGTCCCCCGCGGACGTCGCGGCGATCCACATGTGGAAGTGCTTGATGTCTGACGTCTCGGCCGACGGATAGGGCACCGCGAGCGGCTCCGCCCCCTCCGCCTCGAGCACCAGCCCGAAGTCGTTGTACCGCGGCCGGACCCGCCCCAGCGGCGGCCAGTCCCGCTGGGTGATCAGCTTGGCCGCCTCGTCGACGACGATCCAGCGGCGGTCGCCGGCCAGGCCCCATGGCTCGACTTCCGCGCTTTTCGCCTCGACGCGGTAGCAGCTCTTGATCGGGTAGGTCGCTAGGTAGCTCAGCCGCACGCTCAGAGACTCGCATGGCCATCCCCCTTCCCGCCAACATTCTGAATGATCTCATGCACTTGACGCAAGCCTGAAAGTCGACTTACATTGACCCCATGACTTCCACCCCGCGCCAGCGGATACTCGACCTCTTCGATGGACAGCGCCTCACGCCCGTCCAGCGGCGCATCGCGCGCATCCTGGTCGAGCACGCCGGGCAGGCCGGTTATCTCTCCAGCGGCGACCTGGCGACCCTCGCGGGCGTGAGTCAGCCGTCGGTGACCCGGTTCGCAACGGCGCTGGGGTTCGAGGGCTATCCCGCGCTCCGCGACCAGCTGCGCGTGACGATCGACGGTTACCGGCACGGCTCATCCACAGTGGACGACGCCGACGAGTCCGTTCCGGTCAGCGAGTTCGAGCAGGCGCTCGGCGACGAGATCGCCAACCTGCAGCAGCTCTCCGCCATGGTCAAGGACCCCGGGCCGCTGACCGAGGCGGGGCAGTTACTGATGGCGAGCCGGCCACTGCCGGTCCTCGGCCTGCGGGCAGCCGCGGCGCTCGCGGGAGCCTTCGCCTACTTCGCGGCCAAGGTCCATCCGGATGTACGGTTTGTCCAGGAGCAAGGCAGCCTGCTCGCGGATCGTCTGGAACAGGCGCGCGCGGCCGGTGCAGTTGCGATGCTGGCGTTTGTGTTGCCCCGTTATCCGCGCGAGGCGGTCGACGCGCTCCGGGAAGCGCGGGCCGCGGGGCTTCGTGTCGTCACCGTGACGGACTCACCGGTCAGTCCGGCGGCCGCCGAGTCGGACGTGGTGCTCACCGCGCCGGTGGGCTCCCGCCTGGTCTTCGACATGCACACCGCGCCGATGGCGATGGTGACGATCCTGCTCCAGGCGATGTGCGACTCCGCACCGGCCGAAACCCAGGAGCGGCTCGAGGCGTTCGAGCGCTCCGCCGCCACTCGTCAGGTATTCCTGCCCTAACCGAGGAGAATCATGGAAGCAATCCGTGCCCCTCGGGGCACCCAGTTGACGGCGCGAGGATGGCAACAGGAAGCCGCCCTGCGCATGCTCATGAACAACCTCGATCCTGACGTCGCGGAACGCCCCCAGGACCTGGTGGTCTACGGCGGCACGGGCAAGGCCGCGCGGGACTGGCCGTCCTACCGGGCGCTGGTCCGCACGCTGACGACGCTGGCGCCCGACGAGACGATGCTGGTGCAGTCCGGCCGGCCCATCGGGGTGCTGCAGACGCACGAGTGGGCACCGCGGGTCCTGATCGCCAACTCCAACCTCGTCGGCGACTGGGCCAACTGGCCGGAGTTCCGGCGGCTGGAGGCGCTCGGCCTGACGATGTACGGGCAGATGACCGCCGGGTCGTGGATCTACATCGGCACGCAGGGCATCCTGCAGGGCACCTACGAGACGTTCGCGGCGGTGGCGGAGAAGCGGTTCGGCGGGACGCTGGCCGGCACGCTCACGGTCACCGCGGGGTGCGGCGGGATGGGCGGTGCCCAGCCGCTCGCGGTCACCATGAACGGCGGCGTCTGCCTGATCATCGACGTCGACCGCAGCCGGCTCGAACGCCGGGTCGCCACCCGCTACCTCGACGTCATCGCCGACTCGCTGGAGGCCGGGGTCCGCACCGCCGCCGAGGCCCAGATCGCGCGCAAGCCGCTCTCCGTCGGGATCGTGGGCAACGCCGCGCTGCTGCTTCCCGAACTGCTGCGAATGGGCGTCCCAGTCGACATCGTGACCGACCAGACCTCGGCGCACGACCCGCTGTCCTACATCCCGAGCGGCATCGATCCCGAGGACGCGGCCGACTACGCGACCAAGAAGCCCGAGGAGTTCACCGAGCGCGCCCGCCACTCGATGGCGCGGCACGTGGAGGCGATGGTCGGATTCCTCGACCGCGGCGCCGAGGTGTTCGACTACGGCAACTCGATCCGGGGCGAGGCGCAACTGGGCGGGTTCGATCGGGCGTTCGCATTTCCGGGGTTCGTCCCGGCGTATATCCGGCCGCTCTTCTGCCAGGGCAAGGGCCCTTTCCGCTGGGCCGCACTGTCGGGCAACCCCGCCGACATCGCCGCCACCGACCAGGCGATCCTCGACCTCTTCCCGGAGAACGCCTCGCTGCACCGCTGGATCAAGATGGCGCAGGAGCGGGTCGCGTTCCAGGGCCTGCCGGCTCGCATCTGCTGGCTCGGTCAGGGCGAACGCGACCGGGCCGGACTCCGGTTCAACGAGATGGTCGCCGACGGCACGCTGGAGGCCCCCATCGTCATCGGGCGCGACCACCTCGACACCGGCTCCGTCGCCTCTCCGTACCGCGAGACCGAGGCGATGCGCGACGGTTCCGACGCGATCGCGGACTGGCCGCTGCTCAACGCGCTGGTGAACACGGCCTCGGGCGCCTCCTGGGTGTCGATCCACCACGGCGGCGGCGTCGGGATCGGCCGCTCCATCCACGCCGGGCAGGTCTCGGTCGCCGACGGCACCGAGCTCGCGGCGCAGAAGCTGGCACGGGTGCTCAGCAACGACCCCGCGATGGGCGTGCTGCGGCACGTGGACGCCGGGTACGACGACGCGGCCGAGGTCGCCGAGTCGAACGGGCTACGGGTGCCGATGCGGGAGTCGGCGGCCGACGGCGGAGGGGCCGGTGAGCGGGCATGATGAGCGCCGACCGGTTCGCCGCGCTGTGGGGATCGCTGAGCCCGATCGGCCGGGTCGGCGAGGACGGTGGGTACGTCCGGCACTCGTGGACCGACACCGACCTGGTTTGCCGCGAGTGGTTCGTCGAGGAGGCGCTGGACCGCGACCTCGAGGTCGAAATCGACCGCAACGGCAACCTGTGGGCCTGGTGGGGCGAGCCGGACCAGGAGGGCGCCGTCGTCACCGGCAGCCATCTCGACTCCGTCCCGCACGGGGGCGCCTACGACGGGCCGTTGGGCGTCGTGTCGGGGCTGCTCGCCATCGACCGGCTCCGCGAGCGCGGCGTGAAGCCGGCGCGGCCGGTGGCGGTCGTGGTGTTCACCGAGGAGGAGGGCGCCCGGTTCGGGGTGCCGTGCCTCGGCTCGCGGCTGATGACCGGCGCGTTCGATCCCGCGAAGGCACTGCGGCTGCGGGACCAGGAGGGCGCCTGGCTCGCGGACGCGATCGGGCGGGCCGGGCTCGACCCGGATCGGCTCGGGCCCGATCCGGAGCGTCTGGCGCGCATCGGGGCGTTCGTCGAGCTCCACGTCGAGCAGGGGCGAGCCCTCGACCACCTCGACGCCCCGGTCGGGATTGCGAGCGCGATCTGGCCGCATGGGCGGTATCGCTTCGAGTTCACCGGCGAGGGCAACCACGCCGGCACGACCCGTATGTCGGACCGGCACGACCCGATGCTCACGCTTGCCTACACGGTGCTGGCGACCGACGAGGCCGCCCGGACCCACGGCGCGCACGCGACCGTCGGGCGGGTCGAGGTCGCGCCGAACGCCACCAACGCCATCGCGGCCCGCGCCTCCGCCTGGCTCGACGCCCGGGCCGCGGACGGCGAGACGCTGCAGAAGCTCGTCGAGGCCATTCACCAGCGAGCGGAGAGGCGGGCCCGGCTCGACGGCACGCACGTGACCATGGCCGCGGAGTCGGTCACCGGCGAGGTCGGGTTCACGGGAGACGTCAGCAAGCTCGCCGCCCTCGAGCTTCAGGCGCCCGTGCTGCCGACCGGTGCCGGGCACGACGCGGGCGTGTTGTCCGCCCACGTCGACACGGCGATGTTGTTCGTGAGGAACCCGACGGGCATCTCGCACGCGCCGCAGGAATCGGCCCGCGATGCCGACTGCGCCGCGGGGGTGGAGAAGCTCACCGATCTGTTGGCCCGGCTATGTCAGTGATGCGGTACCACTGCGAGCACGCCTGGCTGCCGTCCGGCGTCGCCGACGACGTGGTGGTCGAGATCGCGGGCGGCCGGTTCGTCGTGGTTCGGCCGCGGACGCCGGTCGACGCGCCCGAGGCCGCCGGGGCGATGCGGCTGCCGGGGCTGACGCTGCCGGGCCTGGCCAACGCGCACTCCCACGCGTTCCACCGGGCGCTGCGGGGCCGGACACAACGGGGGCGGGGCACGTTCTGGACCTGGCGCGAGCAGATGTACGCGGTGGCGGGGGCGCTCGACCCGGACTCGTATCACGCGCTGGCGGTGGCGGTGTATGCCGAGATGGCGCGGGCCGGGATCACCTGCGTCGGTGAGTTCCACTATCTGCACCACGGGCCGGGCGGGGTGAGGTATGCGGACCCCAATGCGATGGGCGAGGCGCTCATCGCCGCGGCGGCCGATGCGGGGATCAGGATCACGCTGCTCGACACGCTGTATCTGACGGCGGGGGTCGATGGGCGGGCGCTTGAGGGGGTACAGCTGCGGTTTGGCGACGGGTCGGTCGATGCCTGGTCGAACCGGCTTGATCGGCTCCGGCCCCGGCCCCACGCGCGGATCGGGGCGGCGGCGCACAGCGTGCGGGCCGTGCCGGCGGAGGCGCTGACGGCGTTCGTGGCGCGCACCGACGGCCTGCCGACGCACGTGCACCTCTCGGAGCAGCGCGCGGAGAACGAGGCCTGCCTCGCGGTTCACGGCCGCACGCCGACGGAGCTGCTCGCCGATCGCGGGCTGCTCGGCGGGCGGGTGACGGCCGTGCACGCCACGCACCTGACGGACACGGACCGGACCGAGCTCGGCGACAGCGGCACCGGGGTGTGCTTCTGCCCGACGACCGAGCGGGATCTCGCCGACGGCATCGGGCACGCGCGGGCGCTGGTCGACGCGGGCAGCCCGCTCAGCCTGGGCAGCGACAGCCACGCGGTGATCGACCTGTTCGAGGAGGCGCGCGGGGTCGAGATGCACGAGCGGCTCCACACCGAGCATCGCGGGCACTTCACGGGCGCCGAGCTGATGAGCGCGGCCACGGCCGCCGGGCACGCGGCGCTCGGCTGGTCGCACGCCGGCGCTATCGCGGTCGGCGGCCGGGCGGACCTGGTCACCGTGGCGCTCGACTCGCCGCGGACGGCGGGCTGCGATCCGGCGGCGATCGGGTTCGTGGCCACGGCGGCGGACGTGCGCCATGTGGTGGTCGACGGGCGGGTCGTCGTGCGCGATGGAGTGCACATCGCGGTTCCGGATGTGGGGGCGGCGCTGCAGGGGGCGCTCGGAAAGATCTCGGCCGGTGCGAGTGAGACCGCTGACAGCCGGCGTGTCGGGGCGGCGGCGCGATGAGGTCGCTGCTGGTCACCAACATCGGGGAGCTCGTCACGGGCGACCCGAGCTGGGGTGAGGGACCGCTCGGGATCCGGCGCGATGCCGCGCTCGTCATCGACGGCCGGCGGGTCGAGTGGATCGGGCGGGCCGGGGACACGCCGGCGGCCGACATGCGGCTCGACGCGAACGGGGCGGCGGTGCTGCCCGGGTTCGTCGACAGCCACTCGCACCTGGTGTTCGGGGGCGATCGGGCGGCGGAGTTCGCGGCGCGGATGGCAGGGCAGCCGTATACGGGCGGGGGGATCCGGACGACCGTCGGGGCGACCCGGGCCGCCGATGACGAGCAGTTGCGGGCGAACGTGGCGCGGTTGCGGCATGAGGCGCTGCGGCAGGGTACGACGACGATGGAGATCAAGTCCGGGTATGGGCTGAGCGTCGCCGACGAGTCTCGGTCGCTGCGGATCGCGCGGGAGTTCAGCACCGAGACGACGTTCCTCGGGGCGCATGTGGTGCCGGCGGAGTACGCGGGCCGGGCGGACGACTATGTGAGCCTCGTCTGCGGGCCGATGCTCACCGCGGCGCACGGGGCCGGGGCGCGGTGGATCGACGTGTTCTGCGAGCGGGGTGCGTTCGACGCGGATCACTCGCGGGCCATCCTGACCGTCGGCGCCGACGCGGGGATGGGTGTGCGGGTGCACGCGAACCAGCTGTCGGAGGGGCCCGGGGTGCGGCTGGCGGTGGAGCTGAACGCGGCGTCGGCGGATCACTGCACGCACCTGGCCGCGGCGGACATCGCGGCGCTCGCCGGGTCGAGCACGGTCGCGACGCTGCTGCCGGGGGCGGAGTTCTCGACGCGGTCGCCGTATCCGCCGGCCCGGGCGCTGCTCGACGCGGGGGCGACGGTCGCGCTGGCGACGGATTGCAATCCGGGGTCGTCGTACACCACGTCGATGCCGTTCTGCATCGCGCTCGCGGTGCGGGAGATGGCGATGACGCCGGCCGAGGCCGTGCTCGCGGCGACGCGGGGCGGGGCGGCGGCGCTGCGCCGGGAAGACATCGGGCGGCTGACGTACGGGGCGCGCGGCGACCTCGTCGTGCTGGACGCCCCCTCGTACGTGCACCTGGCCTACCGGCCCGGGGTGCCGCTGACCACCAACGTCGTGCTCAATGGGGAGCTGGTTTGATCACCATCACCGCCTCTGGCATCACCCCCGACGACCTGATCGCGGTCGCCCGGGGCAACGCACGGGTGACCCTCGCGCCGGACGCGCTCGACGCCATGCGCGCGAGCCGGTCCATCGTGGACGCGATCGAGCGGGACGGGCGCCCGGTGTACGGGGTGTCGACCGGGTTCGGGGCGCTCGCCAACACGTTCATCGCACCCGAGCGCCGGGCGGAGCTGCAGCACGCGCTGATCCGCTCGCACGCGGCGGGCGTCGGGGCGCCGGTGCAGCGGGAGGTCGTACGAGCGATGATCCTGCTGCGGATCCGCTCCCTGGCGATGGGGCGCTCCGGGGTGCGGCCCGAGGTCGCGCAGGCGCTCGTGGACCTGCTCAACGCCGACATCACGCCGTGGGTGCCCGAGCACGGGTCGCTCGGTGCGTCCGGGGACCTCGCGCCGCTGGCCCACTGCGCGCTGGTGCTGATCGGCGAGGGGTGGGTGCTGGCGAAGGACGGCACCCGGATCAGCGCGCTCGACGCCGGGGTGTCACCGATCGCGCTGTCCTCGAAGGAGGGGCTGGCGCTCATCAACGGCACCGACGGCATGCTCGGCATGCTGATCATGGCCATCGAGGACTCGCGGCACCTGTTCACGATGGCGGACATCACCGCGGCGCTGTCGATCGAGGCGATGCTCGGCTCAGACCGGCCGTTCATGCCGGAGCTGCACACGATCCGGCCGCACCCGGGGCAGGCGGCCTCGGCGGCGAACATCCACCGGCTCCTGCAGGGCTCGCCGATCATGGACTCGCACCGGGACAACCTGGTGCATGCGGTGCAGGACGCGTATTCGATGCGGTGCGCGCCGCAGGTGGCCGGCGCGGCGCGGGACACGCTCGAGTTCGCGGCGACGGTCGCGGGGCGGGAGCTGCGCTCGATCGTGGACAACCCGGTGGTGCTCACCGACGGGCGCGTCGAGTCGACGGGGAACTTCCACGGGGCGCCGCTCGGGTTCGCCGCGGACTACCTCGCGATCGCGGCGGCCGAGGTCGGGGCGATCACGGAACGGCGGGTGGACCGGCTGCTCGACGTCACCCGGTCGCGGGAGTTGCCGCCGTTCCTGACCCCGGATGCGGGAGTCAATTCGGGGCTGATGATCGCGCAGTACACGGCGGCGGGGATCGTCGCGGAGAACCGGCGGCTGGCGGCGCCCGCGAGCGTGGACTCGTTGCCGACGTCGGGCATGCAGGAGGACCACGTGTCGATGGGGTGGGCGGCGACGCGGAAGCTGCGGACCGTTCTGGACAACCTGTGCAGCATCCTGGCGGTCGAGTTGCTCTCGGCGGTGCGCGGGATCCAGCTGCGGGCGCCGCTGCGGCCCTCGCCGGCCGGGACGCGCGCGGTGGCGATGGTGGAGCGGTTCGCGGGCGGGCCGGGGCCGGACGTGTTCCTCGCGCCGGTGATGGAGGCGGCTCGCGGGCTGGTTTGGTCGCGGGAGCTGCGCAAGGAGATCGAGGGGGTGGCGGGGCCGCTCGCCTGACGAGAGCACGAACAAGGGCCAGAGCGGCGGCCGGAGCAGGGACCGGGAAAACCCGGCCTGGGCCGACCGCCGTCTGGCAGTAAGTGAGATCCGCGGTGTTACAGGGCGGTGGCCAGGGCCCGGAACGCCTTGCCGCGGTGGCTGATGGCGTCCTTCTCCTCCGGGGTCAGCTCGGCGGTCGTCTTCGTGTAGCCGTCGGCCACGAAGATCGGGTCGTAGCCGAAGCCGCCGTCGCCGCGGGGAGCCCTGATCAGGTGGCCCCGCATCTCGCCGCGGAAGACCTGTTCGCGGCCGTCCGGGTAGACGAGGGCGGCGGCGCACACGAACGCGGCGCCGAGGTGCTCGTCGGGGACGTCGCCGACCTGCGCGAGGACCAGGCGGAGGTTCGCGCCGTCGCGGTCGGGGGCGCCGCCCGGCAGGCCCGACCAGCGGGCCGAGAAGACGCCCGGCATGCCGTTGAGCGCGTCCACGGCCAGGCCCGAGTCGTCGGCGATGCTGGGCAAGCCGGTGTACTGGACGGCCTCGCGGGCCTTCAGGAGGGCGTTGTCCTCGAAGGTGAGGCCGGTCTCGGGGGCCTCCGGGTAGCTGTCGACGTCGTCCAGGCCGAGCAGGTCGATGCTCAGGGCCGCGGCCTCCATGACCCGGCGCAGCTCGATCAGCTTCTTCTTGTTGCGGGTCGCCAAGAGGAGGTTCATCCGGCGAGGGCCTTCTGCTGAAGGGCGGTCAGGTCGGCGCAGCCGCGGGCGCCCAGGTCCACGAGGGTGTCCAGCTCCGCCCGGGTGAAGATGCCCTGCTCGCCGGTGCCCTGGACCTCGACGAACTCGCCGGCGCCGGTGCACACCACGTTCATGTCCACATCCGCCACCACGTCCTCCTCGTAGCAGAGGTCCAGGCGGGGCTCGCCGGCGATGATGCCGACGCTGACGGCGGCGACCGAGCGGTGCAGGACGTCCGCGGGCTTGCCGGCGAGCTTGCGCTGGGTCGCCAGCCAGGAGACGGCGTCGTGGAGGGCCACGTAGGCGCCGGTGATCGCCGCCGTGCGGGTGCCGCCGTCGGCCTGCAGGACGTCGCAGTCCAGGACGATCGAGTTCTCGCCCAGGGCCTTGAGGTCGATGCAGGCGCGCAGGCTGCGGCCGATCAGGCGGGAGATCTCGTGGGTGCGGCCGCCGATCTTGCCCTTCACGCTCTCCCGGTCGCTGCGGGTGGTGGTGGCGCGCGGGAGCATCGCGTATTCGGCGGTCAGCCAGCCCAGGCCGGAGCCCTTGCGCCAGCGCGGCACGCCCTCGGTGACGCTGGCGGTGCACAGCACGCGGGTGCCGCCGAACTCGATGAGTACGGACCCCTCCGGGTGCATGCTCCACTGGCGGGTGATCGATACAGGTCGAAGTTGGTCTGAGACGCGTCCATCGGGTCGGGCCATAGGAACCAGCCTAGACAAGCCGATCAGGCGACCTTGCCGGGGACCGGGTCCAGGTCCAGGTCTAGGTCCAGGTCCGCGGCCGGGGAGCCGTGGCGCCACTCGGCCCAGGCCAGGCGGGCCAGGCCCGGCAGGAGGTCGGTCGAGCGGCGGATCACCCACCGCGTGCCGGCCGTCGACATCCACAGGGCCTGAGCCAGGACGCTCGGCGGGCGGTTGGTCGGCTCCGGCGACGGGCGGGACGGGGCCAGGCCGTCGGCCAGCAGGGCCTTGACGACACCGCGCTGTTCGAGGAGGTCGAAGTACGAGCAGGCCAGGAAGCGGTGCCCGCGCTCGCTCGGGTGAAGCCGGTCGACGCTCCACATGTCCCGCTCGTACGAGTCCGGGTTGCCGGCCGCGTCGAAGTGGATGGTGTCGTACCGCGCGGCGACCCGGTCGGCCGCCTCATTGATCTCGGCCATGCGGCGGGCCAGCGGACGGGCCAGCGGGCCGGGGAGGCCGAACATGCGGCCCGGGTCGGGCAGCCGGATGGTGAGCACCTCGGCGCCGGACTCGCGCAGCGGGGCGACGGTGCGCTCGAGGTGCCCGGCGAACCGGGCCCCGTCGAACGGGTCGCGCAGGGTGTCGTTGGTGCCGATGAGCACGGCCGCGAGGGCCGGGCGGACGGCGAGCGCGCGCGGGAGCTGGTCGCGCTCCAGGTCGGCGGCCCGGGCGCCGCTGAGTGAGAAGTTGTGCAGCCGCACGCCGAGCGCCGACGCGAAGATCGGTGCCCAGCCGCGCCACCGGCCCTTGACCCGGTCACCGAAGCCGGCGGTGGTCGAATCTCCAAGAGCTGCGAAAACGGTCACGAGTCCACCCCCGAAAGACCGGAGGCAAGCGCGTCAGCGTTCACGACGCCACCCCCGACAGAACCAGCGAGTGGTGCACCGCCAGGAAGCCGGCGACCGCGGCCGGCCAGGAGAACTGCTCCGCCCGGGCGCGTGCCTCGGCGCGGCGGGCGGCGGCGGGTCGTTCGAGCACCTGCAGTACACCGGAAGCAAAGTCGTGCGCGACGGCGACGCCGGCGTCGCCGATCACCTCGGGCAGCGCGGACGCCGCGTCGACCACCGCGGGCGTGCCGCACGCGAGCGCCTCCAGGGCCGCGAGCCCGAACGTCTCGATGGGGCCGGGCGCGATGACGACGTCGGCGGTCGCGAGGAGGGACGCGACCGTGGTGCGCTCGGTCACGAACTCCATGAAGTGCACCTCGTGCCCGCGGGCCTGCTCCTGCAGGCGGGCGCGCAGTGGGCCGTCACCGGCGACCACCAGTACCGCGTCGACCCCCCGCTTCCGCAGCGCCACCAGGGCGTCGACGGAGCGCTCGGGGCGCTTCTCGGAGGAGAGCCGGCCGCAGTGCACGAGCAGGACCTGGTGCGGCTCGGCGTAGCGGGCGCGCAGCGAGTCGTCGTAGCGGGACGGGTTGAACAGGTCGAGGTCGACGCCGAGGGGCACCTGGGCGAGGTTCTCGGCGCCGATGCGCCGGAACTCGCCGGCCGCCCAGCCCGTCGTGCACACGATGCGGTCGTACGAGCGGAAGCTGCGCGCGTTGAGCAGGTCCGCCCAGGGATTGCCGAGCGGGCCGGCAAACGTCAGCAGCCCGGCGAGGCTCTCGTGCGACACCATCACGGCGGGAATGCCGCGCTCGCGGGCCCAGCGGCCGGTCCAGCGCAGCGTGAAGCGGTCGGAGACCTCGAGCCGGTCGGGCGCCAGGTCCTCGAGCAGCTTCGCGAGCTTGCGGCGGTTGATCAGGACGCGGTACCCGCCGGTACCGGGCACCACGGGCCCGGGGATCGTGATCACGCGGCCCTGCGAGGTCATCACGTCGGAGCGCTCGGCGCCGGGCACGATGAGGATGGGCTCGTGGCCGGCCGCCAGATACCCCTCGCCGAGGGCCTGCAGCGCCGTGCGCAGCCCACCGGAGCGCGGCATGACGAAGTTCGCCAGCCGCACGATCTTCGAGCTCATGCCGGGATCGGCACCGAGCGTGCGGCGATACCACCGGAGTGCACGTCGGCGTAGTGCCTGATGAGCTCGTCGCCGACCGCGGCCCACGTGCGCGACGCCACCGCCACACGCGCGGCCACGCCCATGGCGAGGCGCCGCTCGTGGTCCTGGACGAGCTCGGTCACCGCCGAGACGAGCGAGGGCGCGTCGCCGGGCGGCACGAGCAGGCCGGTGCGGCCGTCGTCGACGAGGTCCAGCGGGCCGCCCTGGGCCGGCGCGACCACGGGCACGCCGCTGGCGAGGGCCTCCTGGATGGTCTGGCCGAAGGTCTCGAACGGCCCGGTGTGCACGAACAGGTCGAGGCTGGCGAAGATCCGGGCCAGCTGGTCGCCGCGGCGCTCGCCGAGGAACACCGCGTCCGGCATGGCCCGCTCGAGGGTCGCGCGGGCCGGGCCGTCGCCGACCACGACCACGCGGACGCCGGGGATGCGGCTGACCGGCGCGAGGAGGTCGACGCGCTTCTCGACGGCGAGCCGGCCGACGTAGCCGACGATCACCTGCCCCTCGGCGGCGACCGCGCGGCGCAGGGCCGCGGAGCGGTGCCCGGGGTCGAAACGGGCCGCGTCGACGCCGCGGCGCCAGAGCCAGACGCGCTCGATGCCGTGGCCGTGCAGGGCCGTGGCGGCGGCGGTCGACGGCGCGAGGGTCCGGTCGGCGGAGTTGTGGATGTGCCGCAGCCAGCGCCAGGCGGCCGACTCGCCGAGGTTCGAGCGGTAGTACAGGCGGGCGTAGGCGGGCACGTCCGTCTGGTACACGGCCACCGTGGGCAGGCCCAGCGAGGCGGCGACCGTCATGCCGCGGGCGCCGAGCACGAACGGGCTGGCCAGGTGCACGAGGTCGGTGCGATGCGCCCTCAGCGCGGCGGCCAGGCGGCGGCTGGGCAGCCCCAGGCGGAAGCTCCCATAGCCCGGCGTGGCCACGGAGGGCACGCGGATGATCTGGTACGGGAAGGAGCCGGTGACCGAGCGCGCCGCGGACGACGGCTGAGGAGCGATCACGAGCGGCTCGTGGCCACGCGCTACGAGGTGCTCGGCCACCCGGACGACGGAGTGGGCGACGCCGTTCACATCGGGCGGGAACGATTCGGTGACGATCGCGATCCGCATGCCATGACCATGAGGGCGGCGTCCATGCATGCGGCCACGATTTGTTGGCCAGACGGCGAACGGGTCCCTAAATGTCGTACCGCGCGCCAGGCCGCACGATATCGATCGGGCCAGAGAAGGCGCTCGATGCCGCTTCGTGCGTGAGCGCCTCGCTCCCCCAGGCCGGGACCAGGTGGGTGAGCAGCAACCGGCCGACGCCCGCCTTGGTGGCGTGCTCGGCCGCCTCCCGGCCCGTCAGGTGCAGGTCGGGCGGGTTGTCCACGCCGTCGAGGTAGCTCGCCTCGCACAGGAACACGTCGGCGCCCTGGGCCAGGCGGATCAGGGCCTCGCAGGGGGCGGTGTCGGCCGAGTACGCGAGCACCTTGCCGTCGTGCTCGAGGCGCACGCCGTAGGTCTCGATGGGGTGGTTGACCCGGTCCACGGTCACCCCGAACGGCCCGATCGGGAAGCTGCCCGGCTGCAGGGCGTAGAAGGTGTACACGTCGCCGATGGACATCGGCTCGTGCTCGCCGCCGTAGGCCGCCGTGATCCGCTCGGGGGCGTTCACGGGCGCGTAGACGGGCAGGGGCGGGAACGGTCCGGCCGGAGCGTAGCGGCGGGCCACGATGTAGGAGCAGGCGTCGAGCATGTGGTCACAGTGCAGGTGCGACAGCAGGATCGCGTCGACGGCGTAGAGGCTGCCGTAGCGCTGCAGCGCCGACATCGAGCCCGGGCCGAAGTCGATCAGCAGGCGGAAGCCGTCCGCCTCGACCAGGTAGGCGGAGCAGGGCGCCTCAGGCCCCGGGAAGCTGCCGGCGCAGCCGAGAACCGTGAGCCTCATGATGCTGCCCTCAACCCGCCGTCTCCCGTCTTCGAACGAACTGTGGATCGCATGTGGATAGGAACGGTAAGGGTGAGGATAGATCCAATCCACGAACCCGCGGCTGTAGGGCACGGCTTGGCCCGCTCACGCTGCGCAGCCTACGCCGGACTGGCTGCCCAGGCCGAAAGATCGGGGGGCGGATGTCGCCAACGTGACAGGGGTCGCGTCACGCTCAACTACCTCGGTCGTTGCACGCAGTGAGGCGGCAACAGAGGAGGCACCGTGTCGGTTGACGTGTCCCGTGTGAAGCGACTGCGCCGGCACCTGCCGGACGCGTTCCGCCTGCCCACGGAGGCCGACCCGCGCCCGGACAACCGCCAGATCGCCGCGGTGTGCGCCTGGGCGGCCGCGCTCGGGCTCGGGGGCATGGCGGTGGCGCTGCGGGCCTTCGTGGGGCTCATCGGGCAGTACCGCGTCTGGTACGGCCCCGTCGTCATCACCATCGGCCTGCTGGGCCTGGCGTGCACGATCGCGGCGTTCGCGAGCGTGCACCGGCGCAGGCTCCCCTACGCGCTGCTCGGCGCCGCGTCGGTGAGCCTGCTGCTCGGCTGGATCGTGACGGGCCTGTAGCTCAGGCCCAGAGCTGCCCTTCGAGGGCGTTTTCGGCCTCCGCGAGCGTGCCCCCGTAGGCGCCGGTCGACAGGTACTTGAACCCGCCGTCGGCCACGAGGAACACGACATCGGCCCGCTTGCCGGCCTTGAGCGCCTGGTGCGCGACGGCGAGCGCGGCGTGCAGCACGGCACCGGTGGAGAAGCCCACGAACATGCCCTCGACCTCGACCAGCTGCCGGGTGCGCAGCACGGAGTCCTGGGTGCCGACGGAGAAGCGGCGGGTCAGCACCTTCGCGTCGTACAACTCCGGCACATAGCCCTCGTCGAGGTTGCGCAGGCCGTAGACGAGCTCCCCGTAGCGGGGCTCGGCCGCGATGATCTCGATGTCCTCGACCTTCTCGCGCAGGTAGCGCCCGACCCCCATGAGCGTGCCGGTGGTGCCCAGCCCCGCCACGAAGTGGGTGATGGTCGGCAGGTCGCGCAGGATCTCCGGGCCGGTCGACTCGTAGTGGGCGCGCGCGTTGGCCTCGTTGCCGTACTGGTACAGCATCACCCAGTCCGGGTGCTCGGCCGCGATCTCCTTCGCCACGGCGACGGCGCGGTTGGAGCCGCCCGCCGCCGGCGAGGTGATGATCTCCGCACCGTACATCCGCAGCAGGGAGGTGCGCTCGGCGGAGACGTTCTCGGGCATCACGCACACGAGCCGGTAGCCGCGCAGCTTCGCCACCATCGCCAGCGCGATGCCGGTGTTGCCACTGGTCGGCTCGATGATCGTGTCACCCGGGCGGAGGCGGCCGGACTCCTCGGCCGCCTTCACCATCCACAGCGCCACGCGGTCCTTGACGCTTCCCGTCGGGTTGCGATCCTCGAGCTTGGCCCAGAGCCGCACGTCGGCGCTCGGCGAGAGCCGAGGCAGTCCGA
This sequence comes from Dactylosporangium sp. NPDC000244, assembly GCF_040300725.1. Classification (NCBI taxonomy): domain Bacteria; kingdom Bacillati; phylum Actinomycetota; class Actinomycetes; order Micromonosporales; family Micromonosporaceae; genus Dactylosporangium; species Dactylosporangium sp. NPDC000244. The sequence goes on along the minus strand of NZ_JBEPEH010000019.1, from coordinate 165,773 downwards.
CGAGCGGCGTGTTGCCACACGCGTCGAGCAGGGACTCGTAGCGCGTCACGCGATCAGCCCCGCAGGGCGTGGGCGGCGGCGAACGCGAACGCGCCACCCGCGACCGCGGGCAGGATCGTCACGGAGTCGCCGTCGTTGAGCTTCGCGTCGAGCGCGCCGAGGAACCGGACGTCCTCGTCGTTGATGTAGACGTTGACGAACCGGTGCAGGCCGCCCTCGCCCGTGATCAGCCGGTCCTTGATCCCGGCGTGCCGGGAGTCGAGGTCGTTGAGCAGGTCGGCGATGGTGTCCCCGGAGCCCTCGACGGTCTTGGCGCCGCCGGTGTAGCTGCGCAGGATGGTGGGGATGCGAACTTCGATGGCCATGGTGTTCTCCTCTGAAGACGACGGGACGAAACGGGTCAGAACGGGCGGCAGGTCAGTTGCCGGTCCGACACTCGTAGTCGACGGTCGCCGGGCTCTGCCCGAAGAGGTACTTCTGGACGGCGTTCGGATCCACGACTGCATTAACTACCTGAACCGGCTCCTCGGTGACGGCCCCGTCCACGATGCGGAACGAGCGGACCTCGGTCAGCTCCGGGTCGCGGGTGGAGACGAGCAGGTAGTGCGCGCCGGGCTCACCGGCGAAGGAGACGTCCGTGCGGGACGGATAGGCCTCGGTGGCCGTGTGCGAGTGGTAGACCACGACCGGCTCCTCGTCGGCGTCGTCCATCTCCCGCCACAGCTTCAGCTGTTCCTTGGAGTCGAACTCGTAGAACGTCATGGACCGGGCCGCGTTCTCCATCGGCACGTGTCGCTCCGGCCGGTCCGAGCCGGCCGGACCCGCGACGATCCCGCACGCCTCGTCAGGGTGGTCCCGGCGGGCGTGCGCGACGATCGCGTCGAGGATCGCGGCGTCGATGGTCAGCACGGGAGACAGCCTACCGAAACCCGGGCGACACTCGCCCGTGACGGGCATCTCAGCCCATGAGCGCGCCGACGAGCGATTCCTGCAGATAGGTCAGGTATTGGTACACCGAGAGCTGCGCGACCCGGGCCGACGTGGGGTCCTTGAGGATCGCCTCGTCGAGCTCGGACTCGATGTCCACGTCGTCGTCGGCGATGCCCAGGCGCAGGCCCAGGGTGAGCCGGACGTCGGTGAGCGCCCGCAGCCAGGCCTCGGCCTGCTCCTCGTCGAGGGCCACCTCGCCGCCCTCGACCGGCAGCGCGTCCAGCAGGAGCGCGGCCTGCTCCAGCTTGGCCGAGCGCAGGTCGTCCTCGGTGTATCGGCGCAGCTCCGCGGAGAGGGCGGGGTCGTCGCGGTACACATCGGGGAACAGGCGCCCGATGACCGGATCGGTGCGGTCGAAGCCCTCGGAGAGCAGGGTGATGACCTCGAGCATGACCTCGTTGAGCACCGCGGCCTCGCCCGGGCCGAACCGGGCGACGCACACCGTGCCGGCGCGCACGAACATGGTCACGACTGCTCCACCGTCGCCCAGAGCCCGTGGGCCTGCAGCCGGGAGGCGTCGTACTCCATCTTCTCGCGCGCCCCGCTGACGACGATCGCCTTCCCCTTCTGATGCACGTCGAGCATGAGGCGTTCGGCCTTCTCCTTGCTGTACCCGAACAGCTTCTGCAGGACCCAGGTCACGTAACTCATGAGGTTGACGGGATCGTTCCAGACGACAGTCACCCACGGACGGTCGGTCTGGGGCACCTCATCAACCTCGACGTGGGTCTCTTCGATCGGTAGGACCTGCGGCGCCGCCATACCAACATGGTGCCATCAAGCGAGCAGCACGCCATGGTCGACCGCGTCCCCCGCAATGATCGACAGCGCCTGGCGCAGCTCGGCGTAGCGCTCACTGAGCTCGTGGCCGAGTTCGACCTCGATCTCGCGCAGCGCGTGCTGGAGCCAGCGGCGGCAGTCCTTCTTGTCCGGCAGCTTCGGCGGGCCGCCCGGCGCGTGCCGGGGCTGCCACATCGCAAACGACCCGGCGTTCAGTCCGATGCCCAGCGGCGAGAGCACCTGCGCCGGGTCCGGATCCGCGCCGCCGGCCAGGCCGGTCGCGCAGAGGCCGTCCAGCGCGCCCGCGCCGGTGAGCGAGGCGACGCCGGAGGTGGTGGTGACCAGCAGCGCCCGGTCGCGCTCACGGCCGTCGTCGCGGGCGCCGTCCACGGCCCGGCGGGCGGCGGTGGCGATCCGGGTCAGGACGACCTCGTCCGGTGGGGTGTCCAGCAGCGCGCCGAAGACCGCGTCGATCACCTCGCGGGTGTCGGTGCGCAGCTGGCGCGAGCTGCGCACGGAGAGCGCGTGCAGCTGCCGGTCGAGGACCCTGGGCAGCTCAGGGCAGCCCTTGCCGGATCCGAGCTCCTGGACACAGCGCACGTGGATGGTGGCCAGGTCGATCGAGACCCGCTCGACGGCGGCCAGGCGGCGGGCGCGGATCTCCCGCTCCAGGTGCTCCTGCCACGCGTCGCCGGTGGCCGAGACCGTCGTGGCGGTGACCTTCTTGGGCACGCCGGTGTCGGCCCGCTCGTCGCTCCAGGCCTCGAGCTGGTGGCGCAGCTCGGCGACGCCGAAGATCGACGCCGGCTCGAGCGAGACCGGGAACCACGGGGCGGTGGCGAGCCGGGGGCCGCGCGCGGCGAGCAGGGCCCGGTTGGCGGCGAGCATCTCGGGCCACTCGTCGTGCTGGTCGATGTGGGTGAGGACGAACGCGACGCGCTCCAGCCGGTCGGCGGCGGCGGCGAGCAGGTCGAGCTCGGCGCGGCCGAGCGGGGCCGCGGCGCCGACCACGAAGACCAGGCCGAGCCCGTCGGCGGCGGCGTCGAGGGAGATCTCGCAGGTGGCCGGGTCCAGGTCCCCGCGGCCGGGCGTGTCGATCAACGCGAGCCGCTTGAGCAGGGGCGACGGGTGGGTGATCTCGATCCGCCGGGCCGGGCGCGCCGGCCCCTTGATCGTGCTGCGGTCCGGGAACGGGCGCGCCTCGCGGTGCCCGGGCACGAAGGCCCACGCCTCCGGGCGCTCGCCGTGGCGGAAGACCACCCAGGCGTCGCCGGTCTCGATCGGCTCCGCGGTACGCCGGATCAGCGCGTTGACCAGCGCCGTCTTGCCGGACCGCGCGGTGCCGGCGACGACCGCGCAGGACCGCCGGGACGACTGCGACGGGGTGCTCGGTTGCCGATGGTTCCGGCTGCCTCGGATGTTTCCGGCCGGCATGACGGACACCGATCTCCCGCTCGTCGGGACGCCGAAGGCCGGCGCTGACACGACGGTAAGATCGATCAGCGGCGCCTGCATGACCCCGAAGCCCATGTGCGACCTCCTTGTGCACGCCCGGGAAGGCCCGCCCTGACACGCGAACGAACGGCGCTTGGTGGGCGGGGCATCGGAACGCTACGTGAACGGACACTTACAGCAGCAGGGTTCGTGCTACTCACTGGAGCCGAACGGGGTACTCAAGTTCGTGCTTCCACAGGTACGCGCAGTAATCAACGTATCGATATGCTGCGACGGTGCCTCCCTGGAGCTTTGTCGGCAGAAACGCAGAACTCATTCGTGTCGCTGAGGCGGCCACCGGTTCGACCGGTCGCGGCCTGATTCTCGGCGGCCCGCCCGGCATCGGCAAGAGTCGATTGCTGCGCGAGGGCGTGAACGCACTTGACCAGGACAGAATCGCCGTCTGGACGGCCACCGCCAACGCGGCGACGGCCGGTCTCCCGCTCGGCGGGCTGGCCCAGGTGCTCCCGCCCGACCAGCCCGCGGGCGGCTCGCCCGCGGGTCTGCTGCGCTGGGCGGTCGACGCGCTGCACCGCCAGGCCGCAGGCCGCCCGATCGTCGTCGCGATCGACGACGCGCACCTGCTCGACCCCCTCTCCGCCGCGCTCGTGTACTACGTCGCCCGCTCCGAGAACGCCACCGTGATCGGCACAGTGCGCACGGGCGAGTCGGTGCACGACCCGATCAGCGCGCTGTGGAAGGACGATCTCGTCGAGCGGATCGAGCTCGGCCCGCTCACCCTGCAGGAGACCTCCGACCTGCTGCAGCAGGTGCTCGGCGGCCCGGTCGACTCCGCCTCGGTGGACCGGCTGCAGCAGCTCTCCCAGGGCAATGCCCTGCTGCTGCGGGAGCTCGTGATCGCCGCGCACGCGGCCGGCGAGATCATCGAGAGCTACGGCATGCAGCGCTGGACCGGCAAGGTCGACCTGGCCCCGACGCTCACCGAGGTCGTCGACGCCCGCATCGGCAAGCTGACCCCGCAGGAGCGGGCGGTGCTGGAGCTGGTCGCGTTCGGCGAGCCCATCGGCCTGCCGCTGCTGGTCGAGGCGACCGACCTGGCCACCGTGGAGACCGCCGAGGAGCGGCAGCTGGTCCGGGTGGTCGTGGAGGATCGGCGCACGACGGTCCGGCTCGCCCATCCGCTGTACGGCGAGGTCGTCCGCCGCCGCTGCCCGGTGACCCGGTTCCGGCGCCTGCTCGCCGATCTCGCCACGCTGGTCGAGAACTCCGGCGCCCGCCGCCGCGACGACCTGCTGCGCGTGGCCGTCTGGCGGCTCGACTCCGACACCGCGCGGGACCCGGTGCTGCTGCTCAACGCGTGCCGGCTGGCGTTCGCGACGTACGACATGGCGCTCGCGATGCGCCTGGGCAAGGCGGCCGTGGCCGCGGGCGGCGGCTTCGACGCCGCGGAGACCCTGGCCACGATCCTGATGTTCGCGAACTGCCCGGACGAGGGCGCCCAGATCCTCGACCAGAACGAGAACCAGATCACCGGCGAGGCCCAGCGCAGCCGGTGGCTGGCGATCCGGAACATCACCTCCCAGTGGGGCCAGGGCGACTCCTCCACCGCCGATGAGATGGACCGCCAGGCCCACAAGCTCACCGACCTGCGTGAACGCTCCCTCGCGCTGTCGGTCGAGTCGACGATGCGGCTGCACCGGGGCGACTACGGCCAGGCGCTCACCCTGGCCCGCACCGTGCTCGACGGCCCCGCCTCCGCGCCCGGGCCGCGCGCGCTCGCCCGCAGCAACATGGGCCACCTGCAGGCCATGCGCGGCACCCCGGTGCAGACCGTCAAGGCCATGGCGCTGCTCGACGCGGACGCCGCCCAGTGGCGGGCCGAGGTGCCGTACATCCAGCTCGGCATCGAGCTCGCCCGCGGCACGGCGATGATCCTCGCCGCGGACCTGGCGGCCGTCGACGCGATCGTGGCCACCGAGTTCGCGGGCATGGCCGACGCCGGCAACTTCCTGCTCGGCTCCGGCTACCTGCAGATCGTCCGCTCCCAGGCGGCCCGCCTGCGCGGCCACCTCCAGGAGGCCGGGCGCGCCGCGAGCCAGGCCAGCGCCATGCTCGCCACCGGCCGGATCTTCGTGGCCCTCGCCCACGCCGAGCGCGCGCACGTGGCCGCCCTGCAGGGCGACGCGTCCGGGGCGGCCGCGGCGTTCGCGCTGGCCGAGGAGGCGCACTACCGCTCGATGGAGGTCCTGTACCCGTGGCTCGAGGAGGCCCGCGCCTGGGTCGCCGTGGCCGCGGGCGACGTGAGCACGGCCGCCGAGGTGCTGCGGCTGCTCGCCGCGCGCAACCGCAGCGACGGGTTCGCCGCGCACGAGATGTTCGCGCTGTACGACCTGGGCCGCCTCGGCTTCGCGCAGGAGGTCAACGAGCGCATCGGTGCCCTGGCGCAGACGGTGGAGGGCCGCCTCGCGCCCGCCATGGCCTGGCACGTGCGCGCGATGGCCGAGGAGGACGGCGGCGCGCTGCTCGCGGTGGCGGAGGAGCTCGCGGAGATGGAGCTGTACCTCTTCGCCGCCGAGGCCGCCGCGGGGGCCGTCACGCTGCTGCGCGGCATCCGCTCACCGCAGACGCCCCGCGCCGCGCAACGCCTCGCCGAGCTGCGCGTCGAGTGCCCGCAGGCGGTGACGCCGGCCCTGGTCGTGCCGCAACCGATGCTGACGGGGCGGGAGCGCCAGATCGCGCGCCTGGCCGCGGCCGGCGTGCCGTCGAAGGAGATCGCGGATCAGCTTTACCTTTCCTCTCGTACCGTCGACAACCACCTCATGCGCGTGTACGCGAAGCTCGGCGTGACCGGGCGGGCGGAGCTGGCGGCGGCGCTGCGCTCGCTGCCGCCGGAGGACTAGCGGCTCCCTTTCGCACCGGAGCGCCCGGCAGATGACTCGGGCGCTCCCGGTTGCCAAGTCAAGGAGTGATCGCCGTCCTATCACCCTTGGAATATGTTGTTCACGTGACGAGTAGCGCGTTCCTGACCGACCACTACGAGCTGACGATGCTGTCCGCCGCGCTGCGGGACGGCACCGCCGACCGGCGCTGCGTGTTCGAGGTGTTCGCGCGCCGGCTGCCGACCGGGCGCCGGTACGGCGTGGTCGCGGGCACCGGCCGCCTCCTCGACCTGATCGCCGACTTCCGCTTCGGGGACGAGGAGATCGAGTTCCTCGAGAGCCGGGGCATCGTGGACGAGACGACGGCCGGCTGGCTGTCGAAGTACCGATTCAGCGGAGACGTCGACGGCTACGCCGAGGGCGAACTGTTCTTCCCCGGCTCCCCCATCCTGACCGTGAGCGGCACGTTCGCCGAGTGCGTGGTGCTGGAGACGCTGATCCTGTCGGTGCTCAACCACGACAGCGCGATCGCGGCCGCCGCGGCGCGGATGGTCACCGCCGCGCGCGGGCGGGCCGTGATCGAGATGGGCTCGCGGCGCACGCAGGAGGAGGCGGCGGTCGCGGCGGCCCGGGCGGCGTACCTGGCGGGCTTCGCGTTCACGTCCAACCTCGAGGCGGGGCGGCGCTACGGCATCCCGACGACGGGCACGGCCGCGCACGCGTTCACGCTGCTGCACGACTCCGAGCAGGCCGCGTTCGCCTCCCAGGTCGCGGCGCTGGGCAAGCAGACGACGCTGCTCGTGGACACGTACGACATCGCGCAGGGCATCCGCAACGCGATCGCCGTCGCCGGCCCCGAGCTGCGCGCCGTGCGCATCGACTCCGGCGACCTGTCCGTGCTCGCGTCCGAGTCGCGGGCCCTGCTCGACTCGCTGGGCGCCACGGACACGCAGATCGTCGTGTCGGGCGATCTGGACGAGTACGCGATCGCGGCCCTGGCCGCCGAGCCCGTCGACGTGTACGGCGCGGGCACCGCCGTCGTCGTCGGCTCGGGCGCGCCGACCGCCGGGCTCGTCTACAAGCTCGTCGAGGTCGAGGGGCGCCCGGTCGTCAAGCGCTCGGAGAACAAGGGCACGGTCGGCGGGCGCAAGACGGCGGTACGGCGGCACAAACCGACGGGAACGGCGACCGAGGAGGTCGTCGTCTCGCTCGGCGAGCCGGAGCAGCTGCCGCACGACCGCCTGCTCCAGCGGCCCCTGCTGCGCGCCGGCGAGCCGGTCGCGGACCTGCCGACCCTGGCCGCCTCGCGCGAGCACCTGCGCCAGTGCCTCATCTCGATCCCGTGGGAGGGGCTCAAGCTCTCGGCCGGCGACCCCGCGGTCCCGGTCATCATGTCCGGCGGAATCTCAGGAGGCACCGCATGACGCGGGCGTTGATCGTGGTGGACGTGCAGAACGACTTCTGCGAGGGCGGCTCCCTCGCCGTGACCGGCGGCGCCGGGGTGGCCGCGGAGATCTCGGCGGCGATTGCCAACGGCCCGTGGGACCACGTGGTGGCCACCCAGGACCACCACATCAACCCCGGCGCGCATTTCGCCGAACACCCGGACTTCGTGAGCACCTGGCCGGTGCACTGCGTGGTCGGCACCGGCGGCGTCGACTTCCACCCCTCCCTCGACACCGCCAAGATCGAGGCGGTCTTCGAGAAGGGCTCGTACGCGGCCGCGTACTCGGGCTTCGAGGGCTCGGCGGCCGGCCACGGCCTGGCCGACTGGCTGCGCGAGCGCGACGTGACCGACGTCGACGTGGTAGGCATCGCCACCGACCACTGCGTCCGCGCGACGGCTCTCGATGCGGTGCGTGAGGGTTTTGTTACGACCGTGCTCCTGAACCTCACGGCCGGGGTAGCACCCACGACCACGGAGTCTGCCCTGGTAGAGCTGCGTGCGGCCGGAGTGACCCTGGTCGGTGAACCGGTCGTGGCCGGGAGCTGACCGACCGGCGGATGGCACATGGCTGGACTTGCCGTGTAACAACCGACGTGTACCGTCATCCGGGCAAGCGGATCCCGCAGCACCGATGTGAGGACTTCTCACGTCACTACGTAAGGAGCCCCTACACGGAGCGTGGCGAAAACGGCTGGACTTCGCTACGCTTGCGGGACCTCGAAGGGTCGTCCATGGTGGACGGCTCAGCACCAGGAGGGTCACGTGAAGTTGTCGATCGAGACTCGTCCCTCAGATCAGCGAGAGTCAGTGCTGACCCTGAGTGGCGAAATCGACTATGAGACCGCTCAGGAGCTCCGCACAGCGGTGAGCTCAGTGCTCGACGGAAGCATCGACCTCCTTGTCATCGATCTCGCGGGGGTCACCTTCCTCGACTCCACCGGCATCGGCACCCTCGTCGTTGCCAAGCGCATCTGTCACAGCATGGGCGTCAAGCTCGATATTCGCCGACCGAACCCGTTCATCGCGCGCCTGTTCGCGGTGGTGGGCGTGAGCGACATCCTCGGCGTACCGATCCCGCCCGGCACCGTGTCCGGCCGCCTGCCCGCCCCGCGTGGCGGGGTAACCCAGCCGGCCTGACCGTTACGGAACGCAGTCTCTCCCCGGCCTAGGCCGACCCCTCTAAACGACGCATGCGGAGCGCCGTGCCCACTCACCCCGGGCGCGGCGCTCTCGTCGATTTGGGGTCACGCTCAGCAACAGCCCGTGTCGGCGCTTCTACGTAGGGTGACTTCGGGGCCCTGATTCACCCTCTCGGGTGATCACGGTCGATTTTTCATAAAACTGTCATGCGGCGGGCGGGGCTTCCGATGGCAGATACGGTGAGCTACCGCGATGTCCGCCGTGGTGCGGACCGTTACTCCCGTGGCCTCACCGCCCGCGGGTGGTGGCGCCTCCTGCTGGCGCCGGGTCCTCGTTCACGCAACTCGCCCCTTCTCGGCCGCACCGCAAGGGCCCTGTCGCCCCCACGCAGCCGGCTGCTCCCAGCCGCACCGCGAAGGCCCGACCGCCCGCACCCCAAAGGCCCCTTCGCCCCCACGCAACCGCCACCCTCCCGGCCGCACCGTGAAGGCCCATCACCCAGCCGGCCACTCCCAGCCGCACCGTGAAGGCCCATCACCCAGCCGGCCACTCCCAGCCGCACCGTGAAGGCCCCACCGCCCGGACACAACCGCACCCTCCCAGCCACACGCAAAGGCCCTCGTTCGGTCAACTCGGCACCGCTCAGCCTCGACTCGCCGCTCCACCGCACCGCCAGACGCTTCTTCACCGCAACCGAGCCACTCCGCTGGCTGCACGGCGCCATCAGATCCGCCTGCACGCCACGCGCACGACTCACCGCCAGCCCGCCCGACACGAACCCCCACGCCGGACTCGGAGCAAACTGCGCGCCCCGCTCATCCGGACTGCACGCCACGCGCAACGCGAGCCGTGCGTGCCACGCGCAACGCGGCCCACGCGCAACGCGGCCCACGCGCAACGCGGACTGCACGCCACGCGCAACGCGAGCCGTGCGTGCCACGCGCAACGCGGCCCGCACGCAACGCGGCCCGCGCACAACGCGAGCCGCGCGTGCCGCGTGCCTCGAACCGCACGCCGCACGACACGCGCGACAAGAACGACGCGACGCGTGCGGCACGGATCGCGCAATCGAACCGCGCGCCATGCGCGCCACGCGCCCGACCCGCCGCCGACGCGCCCGCCGAGACACGCGGGGCGTGGCGCGCAATCAAACTGCACGCCACGCGCACGACTCACCGCGAGCACTCCCCACGGGACGCGCTGAGCGTGGGCGCGCAATCGAACCGCACGCCACGCGCAACACGCTGAACCGCGCGTGTCGCCCGTCGCGGGCAGGGAGGCCGACCATCTCGGGCGCCGGCGGAGCGGCGGATACGCTGCGCGATGTGAGAGACATCGAGATCCGCGGCGACATGATCCGCCTGGGTCAGTTCCTGAAGCTCGCCGACATCATGGAGTCCGGCGGCGAAAGCAAGGAGCTGATCCTCGACGGCGAGGTCAGCGTCAACGGCGAAGTGGACACCCGCCGCGGCCGGCAGCTGCACAAGGGCGACGTCGTACGCGTCCTCGGCGAAACCCTCCGCGTCGCCTGACCCCAACCCGCCGCACCTGCCGTCGGGGCCGCCTCACCGCGCCTGGCTGACCGCCCCACGCCCGCGCCTGCGCCCCACCGCCCCGCGCCTCCGCCGCCCGTGCCCGCCGTGCGCACCTGAGCCCCGTGCGCACCCGGGCCCGTGCGCACCCGCACGCTCGGCCAGCCCGCCGGGCGGCACCGCGGGCTCCGCGGGCTCGCGCCGCCTGACGCCCCATCCGCCCGTCCGCCCCGCGCCCCGATCGCGCCCCACGCCCCACGCCCCGAACCTGCCCGCGCCCCGCGCGCCCCGAAATGCGCCCCGCGCGCCCCGAATGCGCCCCGCGCGCCCTGAATGCTCCGCGCGCCCAGCCGCCCAGCGCCCGGATGCCCCGCGGAGTGCTCCACGCATCCGCGCGCCCCGGCTCGGGAGGCGAGTGCGGGTGCATAGCTGGCCGGTGACAAGCTCGCCGGAACCTCGTCATCGAGATCAGCGCCGCGATGCCCGCGACCGTGGCCACCGACCCGGCCACCGTCGGCTGCCGCGGCGCGCACCGCCCAAGCCACGCGTGCGGCGGCCGTCGGCGTGGAGGGCAAAGTCGCTGATCATCGGGGTACTCAGGAACTTCACAGCGCCGTTTGGGCCGGTCCTCAGGTCGGCCCCGCATAGTTACTCATGTGACCGGCGCCGGAAAAACCGGAAGCCTCCCTGGATGGTCCACCGGCGCACGGTCACGCCAAAACGTTGCTCACGACGTCACCGAGCTGGGGTGGTCAGCAGGGGTGACGGTGATGCGGTCGAGGTCGGGGCACCACCTGCCGGGGGTGTTCCCGGCCTCGACTGTGTTGCGGCCCTGGTCGAACCGGACGGTCATGAAGATCGTCGCCACCTTGTTCGCGCCGCCGCTCGCGGGGAACGTCAGCTGCGTCCAGCGGCGGCCCAGGCCGAGATAGCAGCGGCGGGACGAGTCGGACGCGTACGCGATCGTGAGCCGGTACTCGCCCTTCGCCGGCACCGTCACCGCCGGGAACACCAGCGCCCGGCCGTCGCCGATGCCGGTGACGACCCGGCCGCCCGAGGCGCCCGGCACGGAGCGGACCGTCATCTGGCCCGAGCGGACGCCCGCCTCCGCCTCGAAGACCAGGGCCGGGGGCCGCGACGGCGACGGTGACCGCTTGACCGACGGCGACGTGCGCGAGCGGGACGGCGACGCGGACACCGAAGGGGACGCGGACGGCGGCGCCGCGGACGGTGAGGGCGGCGGCTCCAGCGACAGGACCGGAATCACCGGATCCTCGGCTTGCGAGGGCAGGTCGCGCGGGGCGCGGTCCGGGAGCGCGACGACGAGGGCCAGCCCGGCGACCACGGCCACGATCAGTACCGCGATGAGCACCAACGGTGCCGGTCGATGCGAAACACGCCGCCGGCCCAGGTAGTCGGCGGGAGCGTCGATCATGTCCGAGAAGGTACCGCCACCAGGCCGAAATCCCTACGGCGTGAGCACAAGCTTTCCGCGCACGCCTCCGGCGCTCAGGAGCCGATGCGCATCCGCCGCCTCGGCCAGGGGCAGCTCCCGGTGCAGGGCGACCCGCAGCCGCCCGCGGTCGGCGAGTTCGGCCAGCCAGCGGAGGTCCGCGGCGGAGGGGCTGGGGACCACGTACCGGCCGCCCGCCGCGGCGATCGCGGGATTCACCGTGGACACGGCGCGGGCGGGATCGCGGACCTCCCTCAGTACCGCTGCCGTGGTCTCGCCTCCGGAGAAGTCGACCGCGACATCCGCCGGGGACCCGTCGACCGGCTCGGCGCCGAGCTCCTTCAGGAAGTCGCCGTCTCCGGTGCCCATGACCCGCTCGGCCCCCAGCGCCCGCGCGATCTGCACCGCGAAGTGCCCGACCCCGCCGGCCGCGTCGTGCACGAGCACCACGTCGCCTTCCCCGGTCCCGGCGGCGCGGAGGGCCTGCAGGGCCGTGACGGCCGCCCTCGGTACCGCTGCGGCTTCCACAAACGTGAGACCGGCCGGCTTGTGGGCGGCGAGCAGCGACGGGACCGCGACCCGCTCGGCGTAGGCGCCGTCGGCCCACGCGTAGACCTCGTCGCCGACCACGAAGTCGGTGACCTCGGGGCCCCGGGCGACGACGACGCCGGCGATCTCGTGGCCCGGCACGCCGCCGGCTTCGGGGCCCGGCACGCCGTCGGCCCCGGGGTCCGGCACGTCGGCGGCCTCGGGGAGATCGTCGTCGACGCCCGCGGCGCGGATCGCCAGCAGGACCTGGTCGGGAGCCGGGCGCGGGTCGGGCAGGTCCCGCAGGGCCAGCCTGTGGTCTGCGGTCAGCGTGATCGCCTTCACGCCTCCATGTCTAGCGGCTCCGGGACCCGCGCGCAGGCGGATATGGCCAGGTCGAGGGAGGTGAGATGGGCAAGTCCCGCCCGGGTGAGGCGCGGCGCCACCCCGGCCGCGAGCCATCCGGGGCCGGCGGCGGCGAAGACGGTACCGGCGAAATCCGCGGCGACCGCGAACAGTCCGGCGGCGTCGGCCGTCTCCGCGGTCTGGGCCCAGATGACCGCGGTGCTCGGGGCGGTCCGCCCCGTCGCGGCGTGCAGGGCGGGCCACGGCAGCCCGGCTCCCAGCGAGAACGTGCCGACTCGGCGTTCGAACAGCGCGGCCGCGAGCGCCTTGAGGGGCAGCTCGTGCTGCTCGCCCGGTGCGCAGGCGAGCAGCACGTGGTTGCTGCGGATGTCGGCGTGCCGCGGAACGCTGGCCAGGTCGAGGCCGCGGGCGATGCCCTCGGTGAGGGCGTGCTCGACGGCGATGTCGGCCGGGCCGGCTCCCGCGGCCATCCGCCGCAGGGCCGGAACGCAGGCCCCGGTCCAGGTCGCGGCGACGCCGTGCCGTGCCGTCAGCGTGACGACGATGCCGGCGACGGCGCCGCTGTCCAGGTCCCGGGCCGCGTCCAACAGGTCCAAGAGCCGCATACCCAGTCATTCGGCCGGATAGCGGCGCTTGGATGCAGTACCACGACGATCAGGCGCTCTGGCGCCGCACGAGGGTCGTGGGCAGGACCGGCGGCTCGTCCCACGGCTCGTTCGACATCTGCGCGAGCAGCTGCCGGGCGGCGGCCGCCCCGATCTCCTCGACCGGCTGCTTGATCGTGGTCAGCGGCGGCTGGGTGAACGCGGCCAGGGGCAGGTCGTCGAAGCCGACCAGGGCCACGTCCTCCGGCACCCGCCGGCCCGACTGCCGCAGCGCGTGCAGCGCCCCGACCGCCATCAGGTCCGACGCGCAGAAGACCGCGTCGAGGTTGGGCCGGTGATCGAGCAGGCGGGTCATCGCGTGCACCCCGGCGGGGCGCGTGAAGTCGCCGTACGCGATCGGGCCCGGGTCCAGCCCCGCCCGTTCGAGCCCCTCGCGGAACCCGGCGAGGCGGTCCACCCCGGCCGAGACGTCCGGCGGCCCGGCGATCGTGACGATGCGCCGGCGGCCGGTGCGGGCCAGGTACTCCACCGCCTGCCGGGCGCCGCCGCGGTTGTCCGCGTCGACGTACGACAGGGCACTGCCCTGCAGCGGGCGGCCGATCAGGGTGACCGGCACCCCGAGGGCGGGGAGCGTGACGACGAGGGGGTGGCTGCTGCGGCAGTAGATCAGCAGTACGCCGTCGATGTGCCCGCTGCTGAGGTAGCGCTGCAGCGAGGCGGGGCGCTCGCCCGCGGCGAGGAGCATGGGCATGTCGCGCTCGGCGAACGCGGCACTGGCCCCGGCCAGCACACGGGAGTAGAACGGGTCGGCGAAGAGGCGTGCGTTCGGCTCGCACACCACGGCGGCGACGGAACGGGGGCGGCGGTCGACAGCGCGGGCGGCACGCTGGCGGACATAGCCGAGGCGGTCAACGGCGTCGCGGACCTGCTGGCGGGCGGCCGGCGAGACGCGGGCGGAGCCGTTGAGCACGCGTGAGGCGGTGGCGGAAGACACTCCGGCAAGGGCGGCTACATGGGCAAGGGTGGGGTGTTCGGAGCTGTCACGCATGGGGTCGTGCGTGGGATCGAGCGCTTCTGGAGCGGCGGTAATCGACATCGCGACCTCCTTAGATAGCAAGTCGTCGATTTTGGGAGCGCTTCCATATCGGAGCGTCGTACACCGTTTCTGCGGTGTCAACACGAGATTGCCGCAAGGTTTCGCTACCGGGGTTCTGACTGTAAATTTCAGCGCCGGAGCGTGAGCCGGGTCTCGACTCGCACCCGCCGGGTTCTCTAGCCTGCTGGTGCGAAGGAGGCAATCATGCGTGACTGGATCGCCGTGATCGTCGCGGTGCTGGGCGTCCTCTTGGTCCTCGCCGGCGCCGTCCTGATCGTCCTGCAGGCCCTCGGCGAGCGCCGCCCGGTGGCGGCCGTGCCGGACAATGCCGACACCGCCGTGATAGAGGCGCCGGCCGCGCCCATCACCAGCCGACTCTTCGGTGCGGTGAAAAGCCCGACTCCCGCCGATCGGCTGATCTTCTGGGGGATCATCTTGTTGGTACTGGCCGCGATCGCGGCGGGCGCCATCAGCTTCGACTTCGGGGCCAAGGGCGGTAGCTGAACCCCAGCGATTCCGCGTCGGGCGGGAGGACTATCCTGCCTGCGGGGTGACGTGTTGATCGCTCGACACCTCGCGGAGCTGGCTTGCCAGCTGGTTCAACAGCCTCAGGAGGCCTTTCGTGACCACCGTCGCACCTAAGCCGATCGTCACCAGGCCATGGCCGGTGCACAAGCCGGTCAAGGGCTCGGCGTTCGCTCGGCTGCTGCGCACCACGGACGCGAAGCAGATCGGCCTGATGTACCTCATCACGTCGTTCGTGTTCTTCATGATCGGCGGCTTCATGGCGCTGCTGATGCGCGCCGAGCTCGCCCGCCCGGGTCTGCAGTTCCTCTCGCCTGAGCAGTACAACCAGCTGTTCACCATGCACGGCACGATCATGCTGCTGTTCTTCGCGACGCCGATCGTCTTCGCGTTCGCGAACTACATCACGCCGCTGCAGATCGGCGCCCCCGACGTCTCCTTCCCCCGGCTCAACGCGTTCGCCTACTGGCTCTACGCGTTCGGTGGCTCGATCACGCTGATCGGGTTCATCACGCCGGGCGGCGCGGCGGACTTCGGCTGGTTCGCCTACGCGCCACTGAACAGCATCATCAACTCCCCCGGCGTCGGCGCCGACCTGTGGATCGTCGGCCTGGTGCTCTCCGGCCTCGGCACGATCCTCGGCGCGGTCAACATGATCACCACGGTGCTGACCCTGCGCGCGCCCGGCATGACGATGTTCCGGATGCCGATGTTCACCTGGAACATCCTGGTGACGAGCGTCCTGGTGATCATGGTCTTCCCGATCCTGGCCGCCGCACTGCTGGCCCTGGAGGCCGACCGCCGCCTGGGCGCGCACGTCTACGACGCCGAGACCGGCGGCGCGATGCTCTGGCAGCACCTCTTCTGGTTCTTCGGCCACCCCGAGGTCTACATCGTGGCGCTGCCGTTCTTCGGCATCATCACCGAGGTCATCCCGGTCTTCAGCCGCAAGCCGGTCTTCGGCTACAAGGGCCTCGTCGGCGCGACGATCGCGATCGGCGCCCTGTCGATGAGCGTGTGGGCGCACCACATGTTCGCCACGGGCCAGGTCCTGATGCCGTTCTTCTCGTTCCTGAGCTTCGTCATCGCCGTGCCGACCGGCATGAAGTTCTTCAACTGGATCGGCACCATGTGGCGAGGCCAGATCACCTTCGAGACGCCGATGCTCTTCGCGATCGGCTTCCTGGTGACCTTCCTCTTCGGTGGCCTGTCGGGCGTGCTGCTGGCCAGCCCGCCGATCGACTTCCACGTGTCGGACACCTACTTCGTGGTCGCCCACTTCCACTACGTGCTCTTCGGCACGATCGTCTTCGCGGTGTACTCCGGCATCTACTTCTGGTTCCCGAAGATGACCGGCCGCATGCTGGACGACCGCCTGGGCAAGATCCACTTCTGGCTGACCACGATCGGCTTCCACACCACGTTCCTGGTCCAGCACTGGCTCGGCACGCAGGGCATGCCCCGCCGCTACGCCGACTACCTGGCCTCGGACGGCTTCACGACGCTGAACACGATCTCCACGATCGGCTCGTTCATCACCGGCCTGTCGACGCTGCCGTTCATCTGGAACGTGTGGAAGTCGTACAAGACCGGCCGCGTCGTCGAGGTCAACGACCCGTGGGGCCACGGCATGTCCCTGGAGTGGGCGACGTCCTGCCCGCCGCCGCTGCGCAACTTCGACAGCATGCCGCGCATCCGCTCGGAGCGGCCGGCGTTCGACGCCCGCTTCCCGGCCCACGCGCCCGGCCACTCCCTGGAGGCCCCGCCGCCCGGCGGCGCCCGGCCCCTCAGCCACGAGGCCGACGGCGGCGCCAGCTACCAGGACTCCTGACCCGTCTGCGCCTTCCGCGACGCCCTCGGCACCCGCCGGGGGCGTCGCGGCGTTTACGGTCGGCAGCGGCGCGCTGAGGGCGGTTTCAAGAGCATCCAGAAGCAGAGAGCTACCGCGATGTCCGCCGGGGTACGGACCGTTACTCCCGTGGCCTCACCCTCCGCGGCGGGTAGCGCTTCCTACTGGCGTCGGCTTCCCGGATCTCATCCCCGCCCGTCACGCCTCCTACTGGCCTCGGGTTCCGTTCCCGGACGGATGTTGTGCAGATCTCGTGACGGCCCCCGCCAATCCGTCATGCCCGCCCCTACGCTGCGGGCATGACGAAAATCCGCGTCTGGCTGATCATCTTCATCGTCGGCCTGGTCGCCAGCGGCGTGACCGCGTTCCCCCTGGAGCACGAGGTCCGCTGGCTGCACAATCTGCTGGACGGCTCCCCCGCCCCGCAGGCCCTGGTGGACTGGATCGCCCGGGTCGACCGCGGCATCACGGAGACCAACGACCGCTACCCCTTCATCATGTACGGCACTGACTGGCTGGCCTTCGCCCACCTCGTCATCGCCGTCGCCTTCTGGGGCCCCTTCCGCGACCCGGTGCGCAACATCTGGATCATCGACTGGGGCATGATCGCCTGCGTCGGCGTCGTGCCGCTGGCCCTGTTCGCCGGCCCCGTGCGCGGCATCCCGATCTGGTGGTCGGTCATCGACATCTCGTTCGGCGTCTTCGGCATCATCCCCCTGCTCGTGGTGCGCCGTTTGATCAAGCGCCTGGGCAGCGCGGAGGCCGCTAACCAAGATGCTCTCGAAAAACCGTTGCGGGTGATCCATGGGGCTGGCTAGGTTGGGCGTACACGGGAAAGGAGGTGGTCCAAAGTTGTGTAGCAATGGGACTCGTGAGGTGACTGTCCGCTAGTCGCCGTCCTCTGGACTCGCACTTCGTGTGTCCGCCCGGATGGCGGCAGGCGAATACGAGACAGCCACCCAGCCCCCGAGGCTTTCCGGTGTAGTCCGACCGGCCCACGCGCAGAGCGCGGGAACCTCGGGGGCTGTTCCATATCCAGGCCCAGCCTCGGCCCACTGGTCGCCGCTTCTCTCCTCCACCTCTTCCCCCACCCCCCGCTCCTCCACCGCCACGCTCGTCCACCCCGCGCGGACCTCTCCGTCTCCGCCGCCCTCGCTCCCCACCCCGCGCAGGCGTCTCCGCCTCCGGCCACCCTGGCTCCCCACCCCGCGCAGGCGTCTCCGCCTCCGGCCACCCTGGCTCCCCACCCCGCGCGGGCGTCTCCGCCCCCGGCCCCCCTGGCTCCCCACCCCGCGCAGGCGTCTCCGCCTCCGGCCACCCTGGCTCTCCACCTCTCGCGGGTGTCTCCCCCTCGCTTCCCAGCCGCCGCATTCGCCCACCTCGCGCGACCTGCCCGCTCTCCCGCCTCCCGGGACCAGCCACTGCAAGCGGCGAGCGATCCCCCGCACGGATGGGCGGATTCCCAAACGCGCGACGGTTCCGGCGTTCCCGGGCATGGCTCGGATTCCTTATCCTGTGGCCATGATCTCCGCGAAACGGCTGCGCGCACATGTCGAAGCGCTCACCGCGCACGGACCGCGGTTCGAGGACCTGCCGGGAGTCGCCGCGTGCCTGCGGTACTCGACGGATCAGCTCAGCGCCATGGGCCTCAAGGTGCGCGTCGAGCGCTACGGCAGCGAGTTGCACCAGGTCAACCTCGTCGCCGAGATCGAGGGCGGCACCTCCGACGATGCCGTCGAGCTCTGCGCGCACTGGGACACGGTCGAGGCCAGCCCCGGCGCCGACGACAACGCGAGCGGCGTGGCCGGCGTGCTGGAGGCCGCCCGCGTCCTGCGCGACGCGGACCTGCCCGCCCGCACCATTCGTTTCTGTCTGTTCGGCGGCGAAGAGTCAGGATTCGACGGCAGCGCCGCTCACCAAGCCTTCATCACCGCGCAGACAGAGTCGATCGTCTTCGAGATGATCGGACACACCGCCGCGCACCAGCGCATCCCGGAGGAGCTCGGCGACTTCCTGGACATCCCCGACCGCGGCGACTTCATCGCCCTCGTCGCCGACGAGCGCTCCCAGGACCTGCAGACGCGCTTCGCACGGCACCTGGAGATACCGTCGCTGCCGCTGGTTCTGCCGGCCTTCGCCGAGCATGTGGCAATGCGCAGCGACCACGTACCGTACTGGGACGCCGGCCGCCGCTCCCTGCTCGTAACGGACACGGCCGACTATCGCAACGTGCACTACCACCGAACCGACGACACCGCGGACACGCTGGACTACGACTTCGCAGCCAACGTAGCGACCGCCGCCGTGCGAACGATCACGGAGCTGGCCCAGTAAGCCGCCCTGCACCGGCAACCCCAGCGCCACGCGGCCGTTTCCCGACCCCAGCGCCACCCGGACGTCTTCAGCCTCAGTACCGCGCGGACGCTACGACTTCCGCACCGCGCGAACGACCACCGAACTCGCGCACCAAGCCAGACGCGGCGCGCCGGCGACCGTCAGCGCCGCGCCAACGACCACTCACGCTCGCGAAGTAATCCAGATCACTACATAGCCGGTGTCGCCAATGCCACACCCGAACGAGCACCGCGTTCGGCCAAGTGGAGCCCTCGTGCATCTCCGAGCGCTCGACCTCGTGCGCAGTGACGCGTGACGGGCTCGCGTTCATGGCGTGACACGATGCTCGGGTGTCCATCCGACTCTTGATCGCCGACGACCAGGCCCTCGTGCGGGGCGCGCTCGCGGCGCTGCTCGATCTCGAGGCCGATCTGTCCGTCGTCGCGGAGGTCGGGCGCGGGGACGAGGTCGTCGCGGCCGCGCGGGAGCACCGGCCGGACGTCGCCCTGCTCGACGTGGAGATGCCCGGCCTCGACGGTATCGCCGCCGCCGCGGCGCTGCGCAAGGCGCTGCCCTCGTGCAAGGTGCTGATGGTGACGACGTTCGGCCGCCCCGGGTACCTCCGGCGCGCGATGGCCGCCGGCGCATCCGGGTTCGTCGTGAAGGACACGCCCGCGAAGCAGCTCGCCGATGCCGTGCGCCGCATCGCCCAGGGTCTCCGCGTGGTCGACCCGACCCTGGCCGCCGAGACTCTGGCCAGCGGCGACAGTCCTTTGACGCCACGCGAGGCCGACGTACTACGCGCAGCCCGAGAAGGCGGCACCGTAGCCGACGTCGCCGCCCAGCTCGGCCTGTCCGAGGGCACCGTGCGCAACCACCTGTCCGCGGCCATCGGCAAGACCGGCGCCCGCACCCGAGCCGAAGCCGTCCGCCTGGCCGACGAGAACGGCTGGCTCTAGCCACACCACTCCTCGACTTCCTCGACCTGGCGATTCGCACGGCGGCAAGCCACGCGCGCCCCGCACAGCGCAACGTGAGCGAACGCGCACACGCAACCCGCACAGCCGGATATGAGCGAACGAGCACGCGGACTCGCACGAGCACGAGCACGAGCATTCGCACACGGAAGCCGAGCGAACGTGCACACGCGACTCGCACAGCTGGACATGAGCGAACGTGCATGGAAATTCGCACGAGCGCGGGGACTCGCACGACGGGGAGCCGGGCGAACGTGCATGCGCAACTCGCACGGCGGGGCGTGAGCGAACGTGCATGCGCGAGCCGTGCGGTGGAGATGAACGAATGTGCATGCGTGACTTGCACGAGCGAATGTGAGCGAACGTGCGGTGCGCTCCGGCCCGGGGATCGGTTGCGGTTACTCGCTGTCGTGGTTGGGCATCGGGCGTGCTGGAAGGCGTTCGTCACGCGGTGTTTGGCTCAAGCGGCCGCATGTCGCTCATGAGAGTGGATGGCCCCGCACCTAAGGGCTGAATGATTCCGGCCGGGGACGTAGAGTCGCGGCATGACCGCACTTCTCGCCAGCGGCCGCGACGCGGATGTCTATGCGCTCGACGAGCGGCGAGTGCTCCGGCGGTACCGTCGCGGCGGGGATGTCGCGGCGGAGGCGGCGATCATGCGATACGTCTCCGACCATGGATATCCCGTTCCGCGCATCTACCAGGCCGAGGGCGCCGACCTGGTCATGGAGCGGCTCGAAGGGCCCACGATGCTGCAGGCCCTCGGCGACGGCACCCTCGACCTCAAGGCGGGTGCCACCGTGCTGGCCGATCTGCTCGAACGGCTGCACAAGGTGCGCGTTCGCTCAGCCACCGACCCTGGTACGCGCATTCTCCACCTCGATCTGCACCCCGAGAACGTGGTCATGACCGAGGGCGGCCCGGTCGTCATCGACTGGCGCAACAGCTGCGAGGGGCCGCCGGAGCTGGACGTGGCGATGACGGCGCTCATCATCGCCACGGTCGCGGTGCTGCCCGGGCACCAGTTCGCCGAGCGGGCCGAGGCATTCCTGGACACGCTCCTGAGTTGTACTCGCGACAACCCCCTCTCCCAGCTCGAAGCGGCCGTGCACCGGCGCTCCGCCGACGCCAACGTCACCGCTGACGAGAAGGTCCACCTGCACGAGGCCAAGCTCCTGGTCACCACCGCCGCGCGCGCCCACTTCTAAGGGCCGGGCTGCCCACGGCGACTCTGCCCATCGCGGGTGTCGGAGGCACCGGGCGCATCCGCGGATGTCGAGCGGAACGGTTCCACGCCCACAGCGGCGGACAGGGCGCGACCCACGACAGCGGGCGGGGCGGCGCGAACGAGGCCGGGGCCGGGCCGTGCGGAGGCGAGGGCGAATAACCCGATCAGGGCGGCGTACCGGGTTCGGGGTGGCGCCACGCTTTCCCTCATGGAAGAACTCTTCGTCCGGCAGGTGGACATCGGCGTGGCCGACATGGACATCTGCGTCGATGACCGGCTCACCACCACCCGGGTCGTCGTTGAGCGCGCCACGGCTACCGATCGCCGTGGTGGACGTGAGCGCGAACTCCTCCTCGTGTACGGCGCCGAAGAGACGCGGGCCGTGGCCGATGCCCTGCACCGAGCCTCCGAGATGGCGGCTGGTTGAGTCGGCCGGCCGCATTGCAGAGGGAAGGCGGCGCGCTGGCGAACGGACGAAGGCGAACGGCGGATCACCAGCTCGCAGAAACAAAGGGCAGCAGGCCGTCACAGGAGGCGGAAGGTCGCGAAGGTCGCGGGGGCGCGAGGGTCACCGCCGTCCTCGCGCCGGCCGCCCGGGCACCTTGCACGTCCAGGGCGCCGCTGCTGGCCAGCCTCCGTGTCCGCACCCGCTCGCGCGTGGCGAGCATCCCCACTGCGCCCGGTCGCGAGTGGCAAGTGGCGAGCATCCCAGCGCGCCCAGTAGCCACCCGCGAGCGCCGTCACACTGTTGAGCGCTCAACTAACGCGCTACTCTAAAAACATGAACGAGCTTCCCCTTCTCGAACGGCACCTCGCGGTGGCCGTGCCGGCCAGTCGCGAGCAGCGGATGTGGGCGCCCGAGGATGGGGCGCTGCCCAGCCTGTACATCAGCCATGGCGCGCCGCCGCTGCTCGAGGACGCCGAGTGGATGCGCCAGCTGCACGAATGGGCGCTCGCGCTGCCCAAGCCGAAGGCGATTCTCATCGTGAGCGCGCACTGGGAGCAGGCGCCGCTGAGCGTTTCGGCCACGGCCGCCCACACGCCGCTGGTGTACGACTTCGGCGGCTTCAAGCCCGTCTTCTGGACGCTGCAGTACAACACGCCGGACGCCACCGAGCTCGCGCGCCAGGTCGCGGCGCTCATGCCCGACTCGGAGCCGCTGCACGAGCACCGCAGTCGCGGGCTCGATCACGGGGCCTGGGTACCGCTCATGACGATGTACCCGCTCGGCGACGTCCCGGTGCTGCAGCTCAGCCTGCCCACCCACGACCCCGACCGGCTGCTCGAACTCGGGCGCCGGCTCCGGCCGCTACGCCAGGAGGGCGTGCTCGTCATCGGCTCCGGGTTCATGACCCACGGGCTGCCGTTCCTCACGCGGGAGCACTGGACCGGGCACGGCAGCCCGCCGGGCTGGTCGGCCGACTTCGACGCCTGGGCCGCCGACGCGCTCGCCCGCGGGGATGTCGACACGCTGAGCCGGTACGCCAGCCAGGCCCCGGGCATGCCCTTCGCGCACCCGACGGCCGAGCACTACACGCCGCTGTTCGTCACGCTCGGGGCCGCGGACCAGCCCGACGCCCCGGTGCGGTCGGTGATCGACGGCTACTTCATGGGCCTGTCGAAGCGCTCGCTCCAGACGGCTTAGCGCCAGGCAGCGGGGCTACGCGGCCAGGCGGTTGCGGATCTTCTCGCGGGTCCACACCGGCAACGCGTCGGCCGGGAGGAGCCGGGGCAGCAGCTCCGGCTCGGCGGTCAGCGCGCGGAAGGCGAGACCGATCGTGACGTCGTGGGGCGGGGTGTGCACCACGCGCACCTCGTCGCCGGCCCGGACCGAGCCGGGGTGGATGACGCGGAGGTAGGCACCGGGGATGGCGCGCCGGGTGAAGGTCTTGATCCAGCCCCGCTCCCCCAGCCAGCCGGCGAACGTGCGGCACGGGATGCGCGGGGCGGACACCTCGAGCACGGCCGTGTCGCCCACGAGCCAGCGCTCGCCGATCCGCGCGCCGGTCACGTCCAGGCCGGACGTGGTCAGGTTCTCGCCGAAGACGCCGCTGGGCAGGTCGCGGCCCAGTTCCCCGGCCCATGTGTCGAGGTCTTCGCGGGCGTAGGCGTAGACGGCCTGGTCCGGGCCGCCGTGGTGGCGGGTGTCGCAGACGCGGTCGCCCGCCACGCCGGTCTCCTGCGTCCCGCGCGGGCCGGGCACGAAGATCGCCACCGGGCCCTCGACGGGTTGCTTGTCAATGCCCGTGTGCGACATGTCGGAGTGATCCGTGCGCACGGGCGTGCCGACGTTGACGGAGAGCAGGTAGGCCACCCGATCAACCTAGCGGGTGAGGCGCCGCGGCGGCGCCGTCATGACGCGCTGAGGGGAAGGGGCCACACGGCGACGGCCGGCCCGATGCGCCGGGCCGGCCGTCGACGATGTGTGGGTCAGGGGAAGTTGACCAGGTACACGTTGTTGGTGGTCGAGTTCGCCGCCGCCCCCGTGTTGTTGATGACGTGGCTGATGGTGCCGACCCCGCCGAGGGAGACGACCGCCATGTTGTGGAACTTCACGCCCGCCACCGCCGGGACCTCGAACGCGCGGGCCGAGACCACGGAGTTGTTGACGTTGAAGAAGCAGTAGCTGCCCAGGCCCCAGGCCTCGAAGGTGGTGACCCCCGACGCCACCTTGATGGCCGGGTACCCCTGCGTCGAGCCGTTCATCCAGGCCGCCTGGTTCGGCGGGTCGTAGGGCATCTCGTTCTGGAAGAAGATGATCCGGCCGTTGGCGCCGTTCCAGACCACCTCGTTCTTCTGGTAGTGCTCCACGAACAGGCCGGTCGCCAGGACGTTGTCGCCGTTGACGGTGAGGCCGTTGTCCGCGGTGTTCACCGTCCAGCCGATGCCGTTGCCGTGGTCGGCACGCCAGGCCCAGGTGTGGTCGATGATCGTGTTGTTGGTGTTGACCACCAGGCTGTTCGTGGCCTTGCCGGCGACCATGCCGCCGATGCGGAAGAACACGTCCTGGACCGTGGTCGGGTTGCCTGCGTGGGACACGGCCGACTTGGCCGGGCCGACCTTGAGCAGGGTGTCGCTGTTGGTGGTGCCGGCGTCGAAGAGCAGGCCCTTGAGCCGCACGCCGTCGACGTCGGCGACGTCCATCGCGTTGACGCCGCCGTCGGGGATGATCGTCGGGTAGCCGATGCCGAGGACGACCGTGTTGGCCTTGGTCACGTGCAGCGTCTGGTTGACGTGGTAGACGCCGGGCGTGAAGAAGACGTTGCAGCCGTTGGCGAGGGCGGTGTTGATCGTCGCGGCGGAGTCGCTCGGCTTGGCGACGAAGAAGGTGCTCATCGGCACCGAGGTGCCGGGGGTCGAGCCGCCGGCCCAGCTCGCGCCGGACGCGTTGGTGCGCAGCGAGGGCAGGAACACGCGGTACTTGCCGCTGCCGTCGATGTAGAGGTAGGGCACGTCCCGCGAGATCGGGGTCGTGGCCAGGGTCGTGTAGCGGGGACCGGCGGCCGGGTTGGTGTTGAAGTTGTTCGCCGGGGCGCCGTTGACGCCGGAGAAGACCATGTTCCAGTTGGAACCGCTCCAGCTGCCCAGGGTGCTGTCCTTGGTGTACCACTGCTGCTGCGACGCCGACTCGACGTTGCCGTCCACCTTGGAGTCGGAGATGTAGCCGCCGCTGGCCCAGCCGTAGCTGGCCGGGAACAGGTTGAGCCCGCCGATGACGTGCATGCGGCGATACGGCGCGGCCTGCGCGACGGCCCAGCGGTTGGTCCCGCCGAGGGTGTTGACCGAGAGGTTCTCCGCCGAGCGCCAGAAGTTCTGGGTGGCGTTGCCCGCGTCGCTCGCGTTGAAGGCGTCGACGGTGACGGCGCCGTTGATGCGCGTGTCGTCGGGGTTCTGGCCCAGGCCGAGGATCGAGGTGTTGAAGCCGATGTTCGCGCCGACCGCGTACGGGGTCGTGCTCGGCTTGAACACCAGGGCGTCGCGGCGGGTCCCGAACTGCGCGGACTGGGTGTCCTTCTGCGCGTTGAAGACCGAGTCCAGCGAGGCCTGGATGGCCGCGTCGCTCATCGAGTGGTCGTAGATGTGCACGTTCGCGCCGAAGTCCGGCGTGTCGGAGTACGTGGGGCAGGTGCCCGTCGGCGGCGTCGTCGTGGTGATGGAGAACTTCTGGGCGCCGGTGCCGTTGCAGTCCCAGATCTGCAGGCGGGTGCCGTTGGCGGTGGCCCCGCTCGGCGAGTCCATGCACCGGCCGGACTGCGGGTTCTTCATCGAGCCGTCGGCCTGCGCCACCCACTGCTGGGCGCCCGTGCCGTTGCAGTCCCACAGCTGCAGCTTGGTGCCGTTGGCGGTGCCGCCGCTGACCACGTCGAGGCACCGGCCGATCGCGGTCAGCGCGGTGCCGCTCCAGGTCCAGTGCTGGTCCGCGGCCGCGGCCTGGCAGTCCCACAGCTGGGCCGCGGTGCCGTTCACGCCGGTGTCGTCGCCGGAGATGTCCACGCACTTGCCGCCGGGACCGATGATCGGGTTGCCGGTGACGGCGGCGGAGGCCGACCCGATGACGCCGGCGAGGCCGAACGCGACAACGGTCAATGTCGTCCCGGCCAGCAGAACATTGCGTAGGGCGCGAGATCTGGAACTCATGGGCTGCCTGCTTTCGAGGTTGCCGGCCGGGCGCGATCCATGGCGGTGAGAGCGCTCTCAGCGAGTAGATGAAGTGTTACGTCGATGTGACCCCGCAGTCAAGAGCCCGGAAAATCGGCGCCTGGAGAGCGCTCTCTCAGGAAGGTCACTCAAGCCCATGACTCGGGTCCGCGGTGGTGGCGGACCGTCGCTCCCGCCAGACACCGCTCGGCGCTGGCGCGCCGTCACTGCCAGGTCCGCGGGTGGTCGCGCCGCCCTGATATCAGCCTTGGTAGCGTGCGCCGCATGCGGACGCGGTACGTGTCATGGGACGAGGCGGTCGAGCTCTTCGAGCGGCGCGGGCTGCCCGAGTCCTCGTACGAGAACCTTTACAACGAGGAGTACATCCTCGTGACCGGCCCCGACCTGGTCATCGACGGCGACCTGCGCCTGACCGGCCACGCCGGGGACCACCCCTTCGCCGCGGACACACCCGAGGCGGCGACGGGATACATCGTCGACGGCGACCTGACCGTGCGCGGCAACCTCTTCGACGAGGACGACGGCGCCGCGGCCCTCGTGGTCCTGGGCAGCCTGAAGACCCGCGACATCTTCCTGTGGTGCGACCCCAAGCTGATCGTCCTCGGCGACGTGCACGCGGACCTGTTCGCCGGCGAGATGACCGACAAGCTCGTCATGCTGCACGGCGACCTGCGCACCCGCGCCGTGGTCCTCGACGACGAGTTCGAGCCCGACCTGGTGCAGGGCACCGTCCACGGCCGCCTGGTGGCCCCGTCCTACGTCGAGCTCACCGCCGAGGACCCGGACCCCGACGCCCCACTGAGCGACATCCTGGCGGCGGAGGTGCTGAAGAAGAACGGCCGGAAGCCGGACATCGAAGCCCTGCGCGACCACGTCCACAGCGGCCGCCCGGTCCTCGTCACCCGGAGCGCTTGAGCCTCGTCACCCGGAGCGCTTGAGCCGGCGCCACCCGCCGGCGCGGTTGTTCGCGATGATCTGACGGAACATCGCGAGCAGCGGGCCGGCGGGCACCTCCCCGCCCTCGCGCACGGCGACGGTCCGGGCGGTCGAGTTCCCGTGGCCCGCCGTGATGATGCCGTCCGGGTCCGGGACGATCGCCCCGTCGTAGAGGAACACGTTGACGTGCGTCTTCGCGGCCAGCAGCGCGCAGATGTTGCCGTCGAGCACGAAGTACGGCCGGACCGTGCGCTTGATCGTCTCCGTCACCTGCGGATCGGCCTCGTGGACGAGGTCCCGGACCCGGCGGCAGATCACCCGCTGCCACTCGGGCAGCGCGTCGATGTACGCGTCCACGCGCGGGTCCCGCTCGTAGGTCACAGCGGCTCGTCCGACAACTCGTAGGTCACAACGGCTCGTCCGACGAATAGCACGCGGTCGCGATGTTGATGCGCAGCGTGTCGGCGCCCTCCGGGGCGATCGAGATCTTGACCCGGTCGGACGTGATCGCGTTCAGGGAGGCGTCGGCCCCGGGCGGCGCGACCGTGTACTGCGCTCCGCTGTAGTGCTCGCGCAGCTTCTGCAGGGCGGCGGCCTGCTGGTCGACGGGGACGGGCACGTCACCGTACGTGATCGCGGTGAACGTGTGCGGGCCCTCGCACGGCGCCAGGCTGCTCGTCGGCGGGCCGGTCAGCGTCGCGCCCAGGGCCGTGACGGCCTCGGTGCGGTACTTGTCCGCGAGCGCCTGCGCATCCGCGTGCGCCATGGCGACCACGGTCCCGGCCGACGGCTCGCCGGCGGGCGCGGGAGTGCTCTTGTCGTCGTTCGAGCAGCCGGCCAGCATGGCGGCGGCCAGGACCAGGCTCAGGATGCGCCTCACTGCACACTCCCAGAGGACGTCGGCGGCAACGTGATCAGGCTAGGTCGTACACGGTCGTCGGAATGTCGCTGGCACACAGCCGGGTGATGATCAGCGGCTCGATGCGCTCCCACCGGCCACCGGCCAGGCCGGCGCCGATGCGCGGCATGTGCACCGACGCGCCGAGGCGGCCGGCGTGGCCGGCGAGCGCGTCGAGGCAGCGGTCGACGGCGTCGTACCGGATCGGCGGTCCCTTGGAGCCGGTGCGCATCCCGTGCTGTCCGATCATGTTCGCGACCCAGGTGTCGGGCCGCACCTGGACGACACGGACCGCCCCGAGCCCGAAGTCGTTCCGGGCCCGCTCGCGGTGCCAGGCGCGATAGTCCCGCTCCGGCTCGGGCCAGCGGCGCGACACGGCCACGACGAAGCCCTTGCCCCAGCCGCCGAGGTCGTTGCACACATGCGCAATGATCTTGGGCCCGGCGGCGTGCGGGCTGGTCGCGTCGCCCTGGACATAGCTCAGCGGTACCACGCCAGCAACGTACCCGTGATCATCCCGTCGCGCTGGTTTCAGGACGTGACGTGTCGCGGCAGAACCAGAGCGAACGCGCGCGGGAAGCCCAGCGGCTCCAGCCGCCGCGCCGCCACGTCCGCGACCGGAATCGACGCCACCACGCCCCGGGCCGGGTTGAAGCACTCCAGCACCCCGTCGCGGTGCCCCACGATCAGCACCCAGTGGCGCGGGATCGCGGCGCCGATGAGCATCGCCACCGGCCAGTCGCACTCCACCGCCGCGATCGCCGCCGCCAGGTCGCCGCGGAAGAGCCGCCACCCGTAGCGCACGCCCAGCGCCGCCGTGTGCGCGGAGATGATCCCGGCCACACCCCACGGGGTGGTGCCGAGCTTGCGGGGCCACAGCCGGCTGGCGGCGGCGTGGATGCGGTGCTGCTCCTCACCCGCGTCCGAGACGGTCGCGCCGTAGGAGGGGTCCAGGGCCGCGGAGGCCACCATCGCGACCGTGGGGCCACAGGTGAAGCCGTCGGTCTGCCGTACGAACGCGTAATCGGGCACGGCAGTAGACAATAGGGAACCGTCAGCCCCGGCGGAGGAGCCGTCCCACGGCCGCCATCATCTCCGTGGCCATCTCCTCGCCCTTGCCGTCCTGGGCGCCGTTGTGCATGCAGTGCCGGGCGTGGTCGTCGAGCAGCCCGAGCGCCACCTTGTCCAGGGCGGCCTGGATGGCACTGATCTGGGTGAGGACGTCGATGCAGTACCGATCCTCGTCGACCATCTTCTCCACGCCGCGCACCTGGCCCTCGATGCGGCGCAGGCGGCTCTGGAGCTGGTCCTTGGTGGCGGTGTACCCACGCGGCGTCGGGCTGGTCATACCCGCCAGCATACCCGCGCGCGGTAACCCCCAGGGGGTATCTAGACCGCGAGGATCAGCTTGTCCGGGAGCACCACGCAGATGCGGCAGCGGGCCTCGTACGCGTACGTCCCGTCGTCCGGCAGTGCCGTCGACGGCGCGAGCTCCCGGATCATCGGCTCGCCGCGCTCGAGCACCTGCGTGTACACGGCCGAGAACGAGCGGCAGCGATCGCACACCGCGCGCCGGTAGGTGACGCTCGCGGGCCCGAGCTCCAGCAGCGCCCGCACCGGCGCGAACAGCTCGCCGCGGTGGTCGAGGTCGATGCCGGCCGCCACCACGCGCGTGCCGCGCTCGAGCAGCCGGCGCACGACGAGCATGTCGGCGAGCGTGAACATGTGCACCTCGTCGATGCCGACGACGTCGAGCTCCTCGTCCAGCGCCGCGGCCAGCGAGGTCGCCTTGACGGTCGCGAGCGCGGCGCCGCTGCGCGAGACGACACCGGCGTCGCGCACGTGGCGCGCGCTCTGGAACACGCGGTGGCGCGCGTCCGTGTACTGCAGCGGCGAGAGCAGGCTCACCAGCTCCAGCGACTTGCCGCTCTTCATCGGGCCGAGGATGACGGTCAGATCCACGGCGACACGGTACGCCTCCCCGACTGTAGGAATTTTCACCCTAGGTTGCGACCTTCGCCGGGAAGGGGCATGTTTGAGTGATGCAGGTCGTCTCGCCGCCCAGCCGTTTGCGGCGACGCGTGCGACGACTCGCGCTGGCCGTCTGCGCGCTGATCATCGGCGCCGGCTTCACCCCCGCCCTGCCGTCCACAGTGGAGCCCGCCCGCCCCGCGCCGGTGTCGCTGAACGCCACCGCGCCCGCGGCGCCCGAGTCGGAGTCCACAGTGGACGAGGCGCGGCCGGTCGTCCCCCTCGCCCACGCCGAGCCCGTCCTCGCCGACGGCTCGAGCCCGCTGCTCACCGGCCGCCACGTGGGTGCCGTGGCGGGCCGGGCACCACCAGCGCACCCGGCGTGAGACGAACCCCTCCCTGACCGGTCTCGCCCATCCGAGGTGCCCCCCACCATGCAGAACTTCTCGCACGGCATGCAGGAAGCCCTGGCCATCTGGCTGGCCCTGCTCGCCGCCGTCGTCATCACGTTCCTGATCATGACGCTGATCTCCCGCCGCGGCTCCGGCGGACCGTCCTGGTGGAGCCGCCTGCGCAAGGCGATCCGCGACCCCGAGGCCGCGCGCGAGAAGCAGGCCAAGCTCGAGCGCAGCGCCAAGGAGATCGAAGAGCTGCAGCGGTACTGCGCCGAGATCGCCATCGCCGCCGAGCGCGCCAACGCCATGGCCGAGCGCCGGCGGGGCGAGTGGGAGGCGGCCCAGCGGACCCAGGACGCCGCGTGGCGCGCGTTCGAGGAGTCGGAGGGGGCCGTGCACCGCCTCCGCCGCGCGAACGCGTTCCCGGTGACCGAGGACGACCCGGAGAACCGCCGCCGCGACCTCGTCCGCATGGTCAACGCCGCGCACGACCGCGGCGAGATCACGGCCTCGGACCTGGCCGACGCGCTCATGCACCGCAACGGGTGGGACCCGCAGGCGCACCCGTTCGCGCAGCAACTCATGCTGCGCAAGGTCATTCGGGACCGGAAGTTCAACGCGTACCAGGAGGCGTCCGAGATCGAGCGCCAGACCGCGAAGGCCGCGGACATGGCCGCGGCCGCGAAGCGGAGCCTGGACGACGAGGCCTTCGACGCCGAACTGCGCCTGCGCAAGGCGACCGCGGTCGCGCCCGAGCAGTCGGCACCGGCCTTCCACGCGGCGCCCGCCCGCCCCTGAATCGCGGCTCGGCCCCGGTTTCGCTTTTCAAGGTCAAGTTCACTCGACCAGGCGTAACGTATGCGTAACATTGCGTGATCTCGGGGGCCGGTCATGGGCATTGAGCTGTCGATCGTTGCGGGCCAGTGTTATGCGTCATCAAGCGTCAACGCCCACGGGCAGGACCGCCATCCGACGAGCGCGTCGGAGGTGGAGCTGTTCGGCCTCGGCGACGAGGGCCTGACCGAGGCCGTGGCCGCGTGCCTGGGCCGCACGCCGGATCGGGTCCAGATCGACGGCCTGCTGCACGGCACGCACGGCTGGACGCCGGTCACCACGACGCTGCGCGTGGCGAGCGCCTCGATCACCGGGGTGGGCTCGGAGCCGGTGGAGCTGCCGATCGAGGACGCGCCGCGGCTGGTCGCCACCGCGGCCCACCTGTGGTCCCCGAACGGCGGGGTGGTGGCGGCGGAGCACCTGAAGTACGACATCGAAATCCCGAACGCCCAGCGCCTCACCTATGAGCACACGCGGGGCGCCGACACCATCGAATCGGCGAGCACGGCGCTGTCGGACGGCGCCCGGGGCGACACCCTGCTGGCCCTGCGACTGGACCTGGGCGTGCGCATCGTCTACGACGCCTACTTGAGCGGCGACGTGGCGGTGCTGTTCCGTGACGGCCACGAGGGTCACCGGGTCTGGGGCGTGGACATCGGCACCGTCATGGCCGCCGGCGCCCTGCCGAACGGCAGGAACTTCGCCGAGAACGTGAGCATCCGCTACTTGGCCGGCGCCCGAGTGGTCCACGCGGGCCCGGGCGGCACCCGGTCGACCTTCAGCGGCCCCGGCATCCGAGCCGGCGAGGACCTGGCCCTCATCCACGCCTAGATTTACGCCCTGCGGTGCGGGCTCGCCGGGCTTGGAGCAAGACGCCGCTGGTGTTGATGCGGAAGCGGGCCATGGGGATGCTCACGTGGGCTGCCCGGCGTCGGCTTCGGCTTTCAATCCTCGTCGCCATGGCGCTACCCGTTCGCGGAGTCGCGGCTATCGGCGTCGGCGCGATCCTGTAAAAAGCCCCGCTCGAATGCCGGTGGTTGTCCTCTGGCGGCCACCGGCATTCGGTTTCCGTTAACCCAGGTCATGTTGGGCGACGACCTGGCCGTCACGCGTGATCGTCACCCAGGTTCGGGGCCCGCTGATGATCCGCTGGACGAATTCGCCCACGGGGTCGTTGACGCCGTAGGGGAGATCGGGGCCGGGGACCGACGGGACCAAGACGGTAAAGCCGGGCGCCGCCAGGTCGAATGCCACCCAAGCGTCGGACAGGTTGACAACCACGCCGAGGTCGTAGAAACCAGTCTCCTCCGGCTCAGCCGTCTCTGCCCGCCGGATTAGCGGCGTCATGGTGTTCAATGCAGTGCCGGAGGCGGTGAACCAGCCGATTCGCTTCCGGCCGTGCGAATCCTGGGCGGCGGCGACCACGACGACCGGTTCAGGGCCCTTTCCGGCGAAGTTCCGGCCGGCGTACAGGACACGGATTTGCTGATAGCCGACGTTCCACGTCCGGATTACCGCTGGCAGCACGTTCGTGTCCGCGGCTAGGTCGCCGCGCGGCGGCCAAGCTGCTGGCGGCGCGGCCACCGGGCTGCCAATCGCCGGCTTTGACGCGAAGGGCCGGACGGCCAAGGTTGTCGCACCAGCGCCGATGGCGAGGGCGGCCGCCGCCGCTGCCACGAGGAAGATACGCCGCCGTTGCCGTGCGCGGCCCTCGCTGATCGCCGACGCCACCGGATCGTGAGGCGGTGGGCAGCTGTCCGCCAGTTCCCGCAAGAGTTCATCGCGATCGTTCATGGTCGTCGCGCGCCCCCTCCGTGTCCGGTTGCATCTGCTTCCTGAGCCATCCTTGGGCCCGCGAGTTCAGGGCTTCACCGTTCCGACCGAGCAGCCGAGAATCTCGGCCACGCTGCGCTCGTTGAGGTCCTCGTAGTGACGCAGCACCACCACGGCCCGTTGGCGCGGAGTCAGCGTCTGCAGCGCCTGGCGCAGTGCGAGAGCGGCGTCGACGCGCGCAGCCGGGTCTGGCCCGTGGGTGCCTTCGGGCAGATCGCCCGTCGGCCGCCGGACGCTGACATGCGTGTTGACCAAGATGCGGTGGGCATATGCGATCGGGTCACCGCTTGCCTCAAGCCGCGGCCATCTGCGGTACAGCTTCACCAGCACCGTCTGAAGTAGATCTTCCGCGTCGTGTTCGCTGCCTGTCAGGAGGAACGCGATCTTCTTCAAACCGGTAGGCGCAGCGATGCACGAACTGCGTGAAGTCCTCGGCATCCCGCACTGTGACCCTGTCCTAACCGTCGCGTCGGTATTCGCTATTTATACGCCCCGGGCACTGCGCTCCGTTGACAGTTGAGTCGCACGCCCGGAACGCGGATGGTCAAACCTACGGATCGGCCGCCGATGCCGGCTCACGTGATCAGGAACCCGATCTCATCCGCGTCATGTCGGATCAAGCACAAGAGGGATACGTCAAGAAGGTGGACCTTGATCCGCCCAATTTCACCCGACCGCAAGACGCCGTTGAATGGTCTCGGCAAAACATGGTCAAGCCGCGCGTGCCAACCGTATATGAGTCGGACGGAAAGACGGTCACCGGAACATTCACCGTCGGCAAGACCCAAACGACCCAGAAGTAGCCAGGCACCAATCACACTCCTGCAGATTTCGGTGGATTGAGCCAATTCGACGGCAAGCATCGTCGGGCTCTCCACATCAAGTAGGGGCGCCCCTCCACATCCTCCCGCACTCCGGCGATGCGACGCTGAGCCAGATCACCCCGCCGAAGGTCCGCGCGTGGCGTACCCGGCTGCTCGACGGCGGGATCGGCCGGTCGACGGTGGCGAAGACCTACCGCATCCCGCACGCGGTCTTCAACACGGCCGTTGACGACGACCTGATCCGGCGCAACCCCTGCCGTATCAAGGGCGCCGCCACGGTGAAGGTGGAGGAACGGCCGCCGCCAGCATCCAGCCGCGCTACCGGATGCTCGTGCTGCCGGCGACCTTCGCACAACTGCGCTTCGGCGAGCTGGTCGCGCTCCGCAGGCGGAGCAACGGGCAACCGTGGAGATGGAGGACGGCACCCAGGTCGACGACGACCCGAAGTCCGAGGCGGGCTGCGGGCCGACATCGAGCAGCACCTGACCGACTGGGCCGAGCCCGGCCCGCACGGTCGGCTGTTCGTCGGCCCCCTGGGCGGCATCCCCGCCGCCGCAACTTCCACCGCATCTGGCGGAAGGCGCTCCGGGAGGCGGGCATCTCACCCGATCTCGACCTGCACCTTCACGATCTCCGGCACACCGGGAGCACCTGGCCTGCACAGAGCGGCGCCACCCTCAAGGAACTCATGGCGCGCATCGACCACTCCAGCACCCGCGCGGCCATGATCTACCAGCACACGACCCGTGACCGCGATCACGCCATCGCCGCCACCCTGGACGCCCTTTTGGAGGACGCCACCGACCGGCTCACGGCGTGATCTGAAACGAGCGACGCCCTGGTTCTCCGCGCAATGCGGTGACCAGGGCGTTAGCCGTACTTCCCGATGGGTGGAGCCGAGGGGACTCGAACCCCTGACCCCCACACTGCCAGTGAAGAACCCATTCTGCCATACGCTGACGCCCAATGTCGACTCATGCTTTTTCCAGGAAGAACGCCTTTGGTCGAATGCCGGCTGATGTTGGTTCCTGATGCCCAGTTCTGCAGGTTCGATCTTGCACGGTGAGCGATTCTGTGAGCAAGTCGAGTGTGGGGCGGTCGACGAAGCCGTCCGCGTGGATCTTCGACCGGCCGGGACGGGACGTTCGCCCACGACACGAGCCCGGCAAGAGCCAGGAGCAACTCGCCGGTTCCTCCGGCGCCCACTGGACCTACATGGGAGACAGGTTGAGAGTGGCCGGCGGAACATCAGCCTGCACAACATCGTGAAGCTGTCCGCTTGCCTGGAGATCGATCCGGGCAACCCGATGCGGGGTTTACCGCAACTTGACCGGACGATGGCCAGCTCTCCTTAATTGCGCGCCGCGCCAGGGCCGTAAGACAGTCACGAAGTCGAAGTGTCTGCGTTCCCATCGTGCGCCAAGATGTCCCTTATAATCTGAAAGATTGGCGCGAATGCTGACATGTCCAAATGCCCGAAGGCGTCTGTCCTGGCGTAGACCAGATCCGCGAACCGGCCTTTGGACAAGCCGACATGGCAGCCGTTGTCATCAACGATTAGCTCTGCCTCGTCGTCATATGGCTTCTTGGTCAACTCCGCCGATTCAGCAGGCGGGATTGGCGCGTAGCGGAGGACAGCGTCGGCAACAATCTCTTTCCTCAACTCGTTGTTAAAGTAGAGCCGTTTGCCGTCGCTTGTCCTAGTCGCTATGTCCGTGTCGGTGTAGAGCATCTCAACTGAGATATTCTTGTAGTCCACTCGGTGTGCAGGCACGGGGAGGACAATTGAATAGACATTATTGCCCCATGCCTGGAAGGCATCCAGGTCGCCGCGCGCCTTCAGCTTGGCCAGTACCTGCGGGTTGTCGCGATCGAATATTGCGATCACCTTGTTTGTGTTGGGTGGCCCAAATTTCGATAGACGCTCGCATACCTGAAAGAGCGCAGAATCCCCCAACGAATCACTGGTAGTTGGGTATCCGAGCGACATATCCACACCCAATGCCCGGCGTGCGGCTTCAATGTGCCGCCAATCCGTCCTGCCCTCTGTAATGATGTGTGGTCGCTGCGAAAGCCTGATGCGATCCCGGATATTAGCCAGTACGCGATCAACATGTAGGTCTTGATAAAGCGCGCCCAGTTGCGCCCACACACCATCTTGGGAGATTTTGCGGCTGGCGTCAAAGAACAGGCCGTACTTCCAACCAACCTTCATGACGCATATGACGGTATCGGTCGGTTCTAGCGTGATTCCTTCAGGACGGTAGCTCACGATATCGCTGATATCGTGGACGTAAAGGGGATCACCCTTTGTCACAGCGCGGCTGACGCGCGCCTGGGCGATGACTGGATAGTCGGTGTAGACATCGGCCTCACCATCCGGTCGCTGGACGATGAAGAACTTTGTGACGGAGTCGCCGCTCAAGCCGGCAAGCTGTAAGAAATCGTCACTGATCTGGTTGACGAACATGTAGAAATATGGACTGTCAGCCGTGACTTGAAATTGGTGTGCCACCCGCACCGATTCGCCATCTTTGGCGCTCTCGGTCGCAAAGCCCGCGATGAGGTCCGTCTTTATCGTTTTCTTCACCGTGCGAGGCGGTACTTCGTGTTGCTCATCAAGCAATCCATCAGCGGCTGGTGTCACGATGGCCCTTCCAGAGATACACGCTATCTGCGGACTCAGCTTACGAGGAGTTGCGAGATGTAACCACCCTGCCATCCAACTGCCGATTGGGCGGGAACGACACGCCAAGAGCAGGTGGTAAGCGAAAACCTGCCCGCACAACGCTTAGGGCTGGCCAAAGGTGGGGATCGATTCGGCCGACTTGGTAAGCCGCCTGCAACCAAGGGCCGGAACATCCGGCTCCTTAAGCTTGATCTTCAACCTGCAGGTGAGACCGGCCGCGCGGCACACAGGGTCGGGTGGCGCTTTCCGGCCTAGCCGGCATGAGCGGGGTCTTCGCGGCGGTGGTCGGTGGCGGCCGAAATCCACCGCTCGTGCATGTCGTCGGTGCGAAACGCGAATCCCAGTGCTGCGGCCAAGGGCTCGTCGAACATCTGCTGGTGGTGGTGCGACTGTCGGCGCAGGTAGGTGATCGCGACCGTCGTGAGTTGGATCGTGGCCGACAACAACGGCTGGGGGCGTGCAGTCGCGGCCCCGAAGTCGGGTTCGAAGCCGCCATCGACCTGCCGGAGGTGGTTGCGCAGCAGGTCGTGCCACGTGCCGTGTACCGCACCGGATCCGGTGCGGAACGACGGGTACGCGGTGGGGCCGAACGCCATCTCGATCCGGTCCAGCGCGGACGGCCAGTTGATCTGCCGTCGTCCGGGGATCTGGTCGACCTCAATACCGGCGGCTCGGGCGGTGTCGTTGATGGATGCGCGGATCCGGGCCTCGATCGGTAGTTCGGCGGCACTGTTGGCGGCCTGCTGACGCTCGACGACTTTGAGGAACTCGCGTTCGGCGATGAGGCTGTCCTGGATGAAAGCGAGGTGCCGC
Source organism: Dactylosporangium sp. NPDC000244 (assembly GCF_040300725.1). Lineage (NCBI taxonomy): Bacteria > Bacillati > Actinomycetota > Actinomycetes > Micromonosporales > Micromonosporaceae > Dactylosporangium > Dactylosporangium sp. NPDC000244. The sequence continues at coordinate 128,737 of NZ_JBEPEH010000019.1, read as the reverse complement.
GCGCCGCATTCGTCGTCGCCGCAGAGGTAGGACAGGTTGGCCAGCGTTTCGAGAAGCTGCCGCGTCAAGGCGATCTGCTGACGTCCCATAAGCATGCACGCGTCCGCGACCAGGTCGGTGCACAGCTTGCAGGCCCGGACGAGCAAGCCGCATCGGATCGCGGCATGTAGATCGTACGGCTGGTCGGGCACGATGCCGGCCAGGGCACTGGTCACGCCCAAGGCCCCTTTGAGGAGTTCGACGGCGGCGTGCATGAACGGGTTCTCGTCGGTCGCCTCGCGCAGCGCGCGCCAATCGGGCTCGACTACGTGAACATCGTCCACCGCAACGTACTGCGACCGCCAGATCATGAGACCGAGGTTAACGCCGCATTCCATGGAGCCGACAACGGTTTTCCTCGCGGCGACGTCATAGCGCGCGTCTCCGCGGCGTGCTTTCCTGTGCCGGCGGGCCGCGGCGTCGTGGCCGGAAGGACTCACACGGTCGTCGGTGGCGCGGTGCCGTTGACCGACGTCACGTTGTAGGCGACGCCCTGTCCGCCGGTGTCGTAGTTCTCCGCCTGGATGTGCCGGGGACCGCCGCCGGGGTGCCACCGAAGGGCGCCTCGATCGGGCCGCCGCCGTCCTGCCAGCTGTTGCCGCTGAGCGTCGCTGTGGAGCCGCCGGAGTTGTTGAGGTACGCAAAGCCGACATGGTCCTGGGTGATGGCACTCACCTGCGGGCCGCACCGGCAGATGTCGCCGCCGAATAGCTTGTTGATGATCCACCCGATCCAACGTCCGTGGCACTGCGGGGAGCGTGTCGCACGCCGGACCGGCCCAAGACCGTTGTGTCCAACGCGTACAGTGTCGCCGTGGCCATCGGGATCGCGTCCTTCGACCTCACCGAGGTCGCGCGACGGCGCGACGCATTCACCGATCTGGTGCTACGGCACGCCGACACGATGCCTTCGCAGGTCGAGCTGCACATCACGCCGGACGGCATCATCGTGCCCGGTGTCGCGCACATCGACCTGCCCGCCGGCTGCGGCAAGACGACGACAGCGCTGACCTTGGTTTCACACCTGGCCCACACCAACCGGCAGGTGCTGATCGCAGCACCCACGGTGGCCGAGACGATGCAGGTCGCGCAGCGGCTCCAGGTCCTGCTGACGACATCGATGCTGTCGAACGGGATCGATGTCACCGAAGGTGATCACGCCCGTCAGGTGCTGGTAATTCCCCGCACGACGACACAGGCGAGTCCGACCAGCGGATACACAGCGCTGCGGCGGGTCGCGCCGGAACTGTTCGCCGTGGCGAACCGGCGACCCCAGGTGCCACGGATGAATCTCTCTGACCGGTCACTGCTCCGGCCGATCCGCCGGCTGCTCGCGCGCCTGGACACTCGCACCCGATCGTTGGCGGAGCTGCTCACCGCTGCGATCCGGCGGCTGCGTCGCCACGCGCACACGCAACTGGACCGCGCAGCCTCAATGTATGGACACATCCCCGGCGTAGACCCGCTCGGGGTCCCCGTGCCGCCAGGACCGCAGCTGACCCGCGGACCGACCGAGTCGTGGACGAACACTGTCTTGTCCGTCCCCCGGGAGTTGGCCTACACCTGACACATAAGGCCCTCCCTGTTCTTTGCCCTGGGAGCGGCCCCCGATGTCATGGTTGTTCGAGCAAGCCAGATCGCTGCCGTGGCCGGCGTATCTCGCGCTCGCCGTACTCGCCTTAAGCCTGGTCACGGTACTCGCGGTCACCGCGGTCGTTACCAACAACCCCCATCGCCGCGACGCTGCCTTGGACGTGCTATGCGTCCTGCTACGACGTCCATACCGGCCCCGACGTCACGATCTCGCCGCGCCCAAGAGGCCACGGACCGGTGTCGAGCCCCACCCTCGTACCGGCGTACCAAGGCGCCGGCAACGCCAGGGCCGGACGGGCGGATCCGGTAGCTAATCACCAGGCACTCGCCCTGTTCAGACCATGTATCAAACCTTCGAGTCAAAGAACACCTTGGCTTGGCTCGGCCGTCGGTCAGCTCGTGCGATCAGCTGGGCGTTGAAGGAGTCGCTCGTGGTTGGTAGACAAAGTCGAGCGAGCGTCGCTGTCGCTGACGTTCCATATGAGGGCGAGGCGCCTGACGAGACCTAGAAGATCGGAGGGTCGTGCAGCTCGACCCGCCGACCTGGTGTAGGGCCCGTCCGTCTCCAGCAGGACCCGTTCGGGTGGGACGAACGCTAGCAAAGGGGCGGCGCGGCGGGAGACCATCATGGCGGGGTTGATCGAGAAGTAGAGGCCGCCGGCCAATGCCTTCTCCGCGATGCTGATTGATCCGGTGTACCAGTGCAGGATGGCGGGGACTTGGGCGTCAATCAGTCGGGTGACACAGTCGTTTTCGGCTCCTCGGCTGTGCACGGTCGTCGGATGACTACGCAGGTGCGGCTGGGCGAGGAGTGCGTCGAAGACTCGGAGTTGGGCCCGTTTCGTGTCCGCCCCTGCCCGAGAGAAGTCCAGGCCGATCTCACCGACCCAGGTTGCTTGGGGCAGGAGTCGCAGAAACCGGGCCAGGGTTGCCTCGAACCCGTCTTGGATGCGCAGGGGGTGCCATCCAAGGGCGACTTCCAGCCCGCTGCGTCGTCCGAGTCGAGTTCGCAGTTGTCGGTAGCGTCCCGGATCCTCCGTCACGGCTACGACCGCGACGCCTGACGCTGTGGCCTCTTGCAAGACGTTGACCGGGTTGTCGTAGGTGTCGAGATGGCAGTGGGTGTCCCAAAGCACGGGCTGGTCGGAGGTCATTGCAGCGCTCCGATGATCTGTGCAAGGTCGCCTTCGGCTCCACTGGCCAGCCACGTTCTGAGTTCGGCTTGCCCGCGGCGCCAGACGTCGACGAAGGCGCGTCGCTCCCCGGCGGGCAGCGGGCCGTTGCGGAGGGCATCACGATCTGGGCGTGGCGTGAACGCTCCGTTGACGACCGCGCGCAGGTCGCTTCCGCGCTGCTTCTGACTGTCGAGCAGTACTGCTTCAGTCAAGGCATCCCATGCGTACTCATCGTTGTCCCATCCGACGTGCGCCATCGCCGACCTGCGGATCAGACAAGGGAAGCAATAGCCACAGTTGCCCTGCCTCCGCTTCGACCATCGCGGGGCTTCCGGGTGTGCACATGAGACGCTCACAGGTGCCAGGCGCCCCAGCAGGGACGGGTTGCGCGATGAGGCGAGCATCTCTCCTTTGGTCGCGAGCCGATAGGGGTTCAGGATCGGGTTCCCCACTCCCACCGTTAAAGCCGCCGCCTGCAACAGATTCATGAAATGGGGATGAGTGGTGCGGGTACTCAAGCTCCCGAACCGGGCACGGGTTAGTGGCACGTTGATGCCGATGAAGCCGTTCTCTGGGATGTAAACGGGCACGTTGGGCCCGCATGACGCCGCGATGGCCAGAGCGGTCGACAGGAACAGCATGGATCGGGCTCGTGTCGTGTTCTCTCGGGTTCGCGGAAGCGGACGGGTTTGCCATTGGTTGGCTGGTGCCGGACGGAGGTACAAACGGCGCAGCGCGAGCCGGTGGGTGCCGTAGTGGGCGGTCAGTTGCGCGTAGAGGTCTTGCTGGGCGGTGGATGCTTGTCCGCCTTCGTGGTGGGATACGAGGCACAGGGTGCGGTTCGGGTCTTCCTCCAGCAGGTCGATGACCCCGCACAACGAGTCGAGCCCACCAGAGAACAGGCACACCGCGTCCACCCCGAGGCCGGTGGGCTGCGGGCCGGCGGGAACTCCGCGTACTCCGGTGAGAGGGTGGCCGGTTGAGGCGTATGCAGCAACGTCCCAGTGGTCACCGGTCAGGAAGTTGAGGACTTGGGGCCAGTCGGCCTTAGCCCACGCGGATACGTCGCCGACTGGTAGCTCAAGGGCCAGGTCGCGTGTCCACCGGTCCGGGCGCCGGCTGCGACGTGCAGTCTTGTCGACGCAGTACGCCGCCGCGCCCAGCATCAGGAGATCTGCGGCTGGTCGCGGCGGACGCCAGCCGGAGAAGAAGGCGGGGCCGTGGTCTCCGGTCTGTATGGTGGCGGCCACGTCGCCGGGTGCCCAATCCAGAAGGCGGACGTCTGCGGAAAGGTCATCGGGTAGAGAGGTGCTCAAGTCCGTGCGTACCCGGTAACGGATCATGACTCGTCTCCGTCCCAGCCTTCGAATGCTTCATAGGCCCGTCTCAGCGCGTCGTCGGCAATCTGACGGCCCTGTGGTCCTGACCAGTCGACGTTGAACGGGTCTGTGGGCATCGCGATAGCGACCATGTCCTCGATGATGGCGCGCATGTCGGCGTCGGCTTGCTGCGCTGCCTGCGGGTCGAACAGTCGGCTGAGTCGCTCGGCGACGACCGGCATGCGGTTGTAGATATAGCGCGCAAGGAACGCCTCCAACAGTCGCGGTAGGTCCTCGGCAGAGATGGCAGTCGCGTGGAGATCGTCCCAGCTGTCGGCATCCCCGAAGACGTCATCGATGACGTCGCAGGCGGCGTCGCGCGCTGCCTGCGAATCCGCGTCACTGCCGTCGCCCGCGATGTAAGTGATCAATTCGTCGAGTACATCAAACCGATCTTGGCCCACGAGACGTTCCAAACCCGCGTCACGCAGCGCCGAGCCGAGGTCGCCAGTGCCGATGTCGGTGAGGAAGTCGCCGAGTCGTTGGATGCCTGCACGTCCGGCGCGGGCACTCGCGGTGGCGGCACCGGCGCCGCCGAGCACGGGCACGTGCCGGCTGATGACCCGCCGGGCACGGGCTGAGTCGCCGCCAGTGGGTAGCGTCCGCAGGTACGCGGTGGTGGCCTGCTTGAGCGGTGTCCAGGCCCCGCCCGCTCCGGCCGATCGGTCCGCTGACGTGCCCATCAGGTGCTGGGACGGCGAGCGGCTCGAACGGCGCTGGCAAGCGCGGTGTTATCGCCACCTGCCCATTTGTCCAGGAGCTCATCGATGCCGGCAACGCCCGCAAGGCGGCGAACGGCCGCCGTTCCAACCGAGCCGGGAACGGCCGAGGGCGGCAGCGGAAGCAACCCCTGCACAATCGTGGCGGCCGTGTCCGGGATCCGGTCGGCCAACTCGACCGCCCCCAGCGTGCCAGGGCCGCCCGGATTCCGACCAACGCGGTCCATCAGACCGTCCACGAGCTGAGCCAGCTCGTGCGGTGGCAGTTGTGCAACATCGCCGATCGCTGCCCTGCGCGTGGCTGGCAGAGCGTCCTGAACTCGCCGTAGCAGCGCTTGGAGGTGCTGCGGCATCCGGGACACCGCCACACCGAGCGAAAGCTTGTCGCGCGAGTAGGTGAAGTAAGGACGCAGGTTGGTCGCCCCGAGGCGCGGCTCTAGCGCCAACCAATGCCTCACGTGCTCCTTGTCGGTCCACGCCTGAACGTCGGCTCGAAGCTTCGGGGGCGCTGACGCCTTCCGTACCCGAGATGGCCTCTCAGAGCCACCGTCGTTCGCCCTGGTGTTGTTACTGCCCGCCTTCGACGCGGCGACTGCTGACCCGGACGTGGCTGAGGTTGCGCTGTCGGTCTCCGCTGCGGCGACGTGGAGGACCGCGCCCTCCGCCTGCGCGAGTTCCGGGATAATCCCCTCAGCGCCGAGCTGCCAGTCGAACAGTCGTTTGAAGTCGGGGAAATGCTGTTCCTCCAGGATTTGGAGCTTGGCGAGTACGTCGGGTCGCAGTACGACGCCGCGTAGCGCCGCGCTGCGGTGTCGTAACATCAGCGTGTTCAGGAATCGTTTGATCTGCCGCGGATTGCCGCGCAGCCCCGTGGCGAGGGAGGGCGTTATTTCGGCGGCCCAACCCAGATCGCGAGCCAGTTTGTCGGGAACTGCATTGAGCAGACCGGCGGCGATCCCCAGATTAAACGCGACCGTCAGTTCTCCGCCAGCACGCAACTTCTGCGTGGATTCGAGCACTGTCGCGAATTCCTCAGGTCCCAGCCACAGATCGGCCAGGAGGAGGTTTACGTACGTTTCGGCTTCCGGGACAGCTAACGCGGGGATCGCAATCTTGAGCTGAAGCATTTTCTCCAGATAGTCCGCGCCAATACCTACGCCATCGTCACGGCGAAGCTCTGGGTACCGAGAGTCGATCGCCGCCTCAACCACAGCCTGATTAGCGGCTACGACGTACGCGGTCTTACTGCTATTGAGGAACAGCCTGATCGCTTCGAACGTGTCAACTACTGCATCAGGAAGGCACCTGTCGAGGTCATCGATGAAGACTACGACCGCCCGAACGCCGGTGAGATTCTCAACTAGCTCTTCGAACTGCCGATGAAACTCGGTGCTGTTCGTGATTTCGACGTCGGTGGGTGTGCCCACCGACGTCGTGCTCTTCGCCGAAGAACTTGCCAGTGCTCGTTGGCCCTCGCTCACGGCCGCACCAACAACGGCCTGAGCGATCGGCAAGACCTCCACGGGCACCAGGGTCGGATCGTAAGCAGCGGCGGCGGTCACAGCAGCCGGGACTCCAGCAAGGGTCGTTCTGCCGACCCACCGGCCACTTGCCCGCAATTTCTCCTTGAATCGGCTTAGCCGCCCGATCCGCTCGTGCTGCTCATCCTCCGGCTCGGTGATTTCTTGTGCCAGCCGATCAAGCACAGCCGACATCAGCGCGACCTTAACGTCCTCGAAGTCTTGGTGACGCCACGGGCTGAACGGCACGCACACGTACCGCCCCGGCTCTTGGCCATCGCTCGCTTCTTCCTCAGCAGCCGCTGATAGCTTCTCCAACTGCAGACGAGCCATGATCATGAGGCTCGACTTACCCGAGCCCCAATCGCCGAGCACTCCGAGTGTCAAAGGCAGGAGACGAGGCTCCGTCAAGGCGACAACAAGGCTGTCGACGAGGAACTCGTAACCAAGGAGATCAACTTCTGTCTCATTGTCAGCCCACACCAGCAGCACCCTTCGAGCAAGCCCACAGATCATTGGCCGTCGCCGAAGCGTCACCGGCGTGGTCAGTCGAGCGGCTCAGGATACCCGCCACGCACCACCGCGTTGCACACCGCGCACAGTTCGCTGACTGTCTGTTGCCTGACTCCGGACGATGGCGCTGGGTGGAACAGGTACCCCATCTCTGTCGCCCGCATGTGGATCAACGCGATACCGGCCTCGGCAACAAGCGTCTGCCGGGTGACCGTCTTTTGGCTTCGTCGGCGACTGTGGGACCCGTTTGTTGGTGAGCTCGGGTCCCACCGGCCGATGGCCGATTGTTGTGTTCGTCAGTTCGGGACCCACGCTGACGCCGGTTGGGCTCGGGTAGGCGAGCCAGCGTGTTTGCCCGTCGCCAGCGAAGTCTGTCCGCGTGCCGCCGAACTCCGTTGCGTCGGCCTGCGCCGACCTCGGCCGGCTACGCTCTTTGATCGACGGGAGATGCACCGGCTCGCGCACGGCGCGAATCGCGGCATTAGCGGCGGCTAGTTGATCTACTCGACGCCGCGTCTCCGACGTGACGTAAGTGCGCGGCATCGGCGTGGGGGACGATGGTTCGCCTGTACGGCCGCCACCAGGGTGACGGCGCCGCCGGCGAGCGTGAGCAGGTCGCCGAGGACGGCGGTCACGGTGATCCAGATCTGCATGGTGGTATGCCCTTCGTGCACGGGGAATCGGTATGGGATTCAGGTTCGCCCCGATGCCGCGCCTCCGGCGGTGTGCTGCCGTACTGTCCTTGGTCGTACGCCTCCGGCCAGGACCGGAGTGACCTTCAGGAGTACACCGGCCGTACGCTGAGCGCACAGCGGGCGGGGCGAAAGGGCGGCGATCATCAGCGGGCGGGGTAAGCCGGTGGACCAGTCACGGTGGCCTGCTCGGGGGCCGTGGCGCGATTGGCTCGACCTGTGCGCGCGGATCCACCGAGAGAACGGGCTGCCCAGCTTGCGAACGCTCGCCGGCCGGATGCAGCTCTCCTCGGCCAGCCGGGTTGGCGAGATCCTGCGCGGCATCGCCTGGCCCGCAGATGGCATCCAGGCCGAGAGCCTCCTGCGTGCGCTCGGTGCGACTGACACGGAGGTCAGGCGAGGGAAGCAGCTCTTCGAGAAGGCCCGCCTCGAGCGGGACACCGCAGCTGCCGTACGGGAGCGTCCGGACTGGTGGCGCCGGTCGGGCTACCTCGAACAGCTCGCCGACATGGCGCCAGTCAAACTTCTCGACCGCGACGCTGAGCTCGCCGAACTCGCTGCCTGGTGCACCACCGACGAGGCGTACGTGTGGTGGCAGGCACCGGCCCGGGCGGGCAAGTCGGCGCTGATGTCCTGGTTCGTCCTGCACCCTCCGCCGGACGTGTGGGTGGTGTCGTTCTTCGTCACAGCGCGGCTGGCGAGCCAGGCGGACAGCGCGGCCTTCACCGATGGCCTGCTGGACCAGCTCACGGCGCTCACCGGCGAGCAGCCCCCGCCGCTCCTCTCGCCCGCCCAACGTGACCGGCTGCGCCGCCGCCTGCTCGCCGACGCCGTGGCGAAGGCCGCTGCCGCGGGCCGCCGGCTGGTGCTACTCGTCGACGGTCTTGACGAGGACTGCGGGTCGTTGCCAGGATCGGGCCAGGCCAGCATCGCCGCCCTGCTACCCAAGCGCCAGAACGGCCTCAAGGTTATCGTCGTGGGGCGCCCCGATCCGCCGCTACCGGCCGACGTCGACGCCGACCACCCCCTGCGTACCGCCCGGATACGGCCCCTGACGGCCTCGCCGCACGCCCGCCATGTCATCGAGCTCGCCGATCGTGAACTCGACGAGATCCTGGCCGTCGACCCCGATCGCCACGACGGGCTCGGTTTCCAGGTGCTCGGCCTGGTCGCCGCCAGCGGCGGCGGCCTCAACCGCGATGATCTCCACCTGCTGACCAGGAGGCCGGGGTATCAGATCGATCGGCTCCTGGGCGGTGTGTTCGGCCGCACCGTTGCCGGGCGCACCGATCAGCGCGCCGACGGCCGGGTCTTCCTTTTCACCCACGAGACCCTGCGAGTCCAGGCCCTCGACCGGCTCGGGCCGCAGACGCTCGCGGATTTTCAGGAGCGCCTCTATACGTGGGCGGACAGCTACCGGCAGTTGCGTTGGCCCGTTGAGACCCCCGCCGGCTACCTGATTCGCGGTTACTTCCGGATGCTGAAGAGCATCGGCGACCTTCGGAGGATGCTTGCGCTGGCCACTGACACCGATCGGCATCGGTGGCTACGGACCGTTACGGGAGGTGACGACACCGCCCTCGCCGAGATCAGCGACACCCAGCATGCCCTGCACCGGGCCGGCGACAATCATCTGCCCGACATTGCGCAGCTGGCCTGGCTGCGGAACCGGATCCGCCGGCGGAACAACCACATTCCGTGGCCGCTCGTCGAGGCGCGGGCACGCCTGGGCCAGACCGCCCGGGCCGAAGCGCTCGCCCGTTCCCTGACCGGTATGGACGACCGGGCCGTAGTATTCGCTGAGTTGGCGGGCGTCGCGGCTGAGTGCGGCCAGTTCGACGAGGCGGAACGCCTGGCCATGTCGATCCCCGCGGGGAGCCGGCATGTAGGTGCTCTGCTGGCCATCGCCATACAGGCGGTGGCGGCCAACGAGCAGCTGCGGGCGCGTCGGCTGGTTGACGTGGCGGCCGGCCTCGTGGCCGCCGATCCCGGCTTGCAGCAGGCCGGGGTGTACGGCCAGCTCGCGGTCGCGGCGGCCGGCCTCAGCGATCGTGCTGCGTCGGCGTGGTTCGCCGACCAGGCCGAGTGTTGCGCTGCTGCCATGCAGTTTCCCGGGATGCGGCAGCAGGAAGTCGATGTGGCAGGGCTCGCCGCGGTGAAGGCCGGTGATACCGACCGTGCGGTGCGGCTGCTCAACCTTTTACCCGGTCCGTCTGCCCAAGTACAGCAGCTACGGCGGCTCGCGGAGACCGCAGCTCGGCACGGCGACCGGGAAAAGGCAGCGGCATGGATTGAGCAGGCAGCTGATCTGTGTTCCACGCTCGACGGCGCTCAGGATCGCGCCGACAAGTGCGCGCTGGTCGCGATAGGGTTCGCGGACTTGGGCGACGCCCGACGCGCTGTCGAGATGACTGAACGCGCCGTTACCACCGCACGGCAACTCGAACCCGCCGGGCGGGCCAGGGTGCTCTGCTGGTGCGTAGAGGCAGCGATCATGGCCGGCAACCTTGATCACGCGGTCGCCCTGGCACGTGAGGCTGAAGAGGCAGCGCGGTCCGTAGCCGATCCGCGTGAACGTTCCACGCAACTCGCGTGGGTCGCCGGGCTGGTGGCCGCCGTCGACGCGGCGTGGTTCGCACGCCTGCTGGAGGAGTTCGACCAGTCCGAGACACGCGACCAAGTGCTTGAACATGCTCTTCGCCAACCGGCCGGGGCCAGCCCGGAGCACTTGCACGAGCTGGCCGGCATGATTCACGATCCGTTCCGGCGGGCGCAGGCCCTGGCCGGAGTCGCCATGAGCCTCGCCTGCAACGGCGCCTTCGACGACGCCGTCAGGTGCGCCGATCAGGCAGAACAGATAGCCCAGTCCATCGACACCGCCGAGGCCAGGACCGCATCGCTAGTCGCGGCCATCAACGCCATGCTGCGTATCGGCGATCACGACCGGGCCGCGGCGCTGGCCGCACACCTTGAGCCCAACGTCGGCCTGCTCGACCCGGTCGGACAGCAGGCCCTGCTGCGGATCGCCGGGCTCGAGGCGCTGGTCGCGGTGGGAGACTTGGCCGCAGCACTGCGGCTCGCCCGCACCAACGAGAACCCTTCCGGAGATCCGAGCGCGATTACCGCGGTGGCACTCGCCGCCGTGCGCGCGGGCCTCGCCGCCCGCGCTCGCGACATCGTGTTGTCTATTCCCGTCTCGTCGCACAGGGTCCACACACTGACACAAGTCGCACACGAACACCTTGCCGCGGGCCGGCCCGAGCAGGCACGTGAGCTGGTCAAACTCGCCCGTGCTACGGCGGACGCGATCGGCGACCCACGCGACCATGACTATGCGCTGCACTGGCTTCCGGCTGTGCTGTGCCGGCTGGGCGACGTCGAGGACGCGCGTCGCGTCGCCGGCATGATCCGGTCATCCGAGCCTCGGATTGCGGCGCTCGTGCAGATCGCGGAGACGGTCGCAGCGGGCAGTAGCGTCGACCAGGTCGAACAGGTCATTGCCGAGGCCGAGGAGCTGACCACCACTCTCGATACGGTGCACCCGCGGGTGGACGCCCTCGCGAGGCTCGCTACGGCAGCCGCTGCAGCCGGCCTGATCGCCCTGACCGACGAACTCCTGCAGCGGGCCGCTGCCGCAGCACGCCTCGACCCGCTGACGCACGACCAGGTTGCTGCGCTCGTGGCCGTCGCAGCAGCGAAGGCAAGGCGGCTCGATGCAGCCGAGACACTCCTCAGCGAGCGCGGCAAGACTTCACGAATTTCCTGGAGCTCGCACGCATCGAATATCGCCGAAGTACTCGAGCTGATGATCCAACAGGACGATGTAGAACGGGCGACCCACATCCTGGACGGCATCAGCGGAACGTGGCGGCCACACATCCAGAAGCGACTCGCCGAGACCGCGGCCCAGGCGGGAAACCTCACGGCCGCCGAGAACCTCTCGCAATCGATCGAAGACCCCGACCTGCAAGCAGCTGCGCTCGCCGCGCTCGCCGTCGCAGCTCCCGCTCACGCACAACAACCGCTGTTCTCCCGGGCGTTGATCGCCGGTGGCTGGGACGCCTGCTTCACCGCGATGGCTCACCTCGCTCCCGACCTGGCAAGAACATACGCCGACGAATTACTCGCTCCGGACAGTGACACAGCGTCTCAATACGTCGCAAAGACGATCAAACCGCTCCATTCGATCTAGGCTCCATTCGAGTCGCATGTCACTTCCACCTGTTCTGTCACTCCACCAGGATTGCTGGATCACGTTAGCTCAGGCGCTGCCGAACCGGGTCGACCTGAAGTCCTCCTCGTCATCGGCGACGTGAAAGCCGATCTCCTCCAGCCGCTCGATCTCGGCGATGGGTACTCCAGCTGGTTGGGCACAGACGATCAGCTCACCCAGCGTGCAGTGCAGCGGGCTGATGTCATTGTTGTGGGCCGGGGCGAGCATCGCCAACGCCTCAACCAGCTCGCACCACGCAGGCGGCGCGTCGGGGCCGAGGAGCTGCTGGACTAAGGCGCGGCGGGTCTCCGGGTCCATGGTGATTTCAGGTTCGTCCTCGTAGCTGAAGATTTTCATGTCGATGTCTCCGTCTTGATCTGCTCCAAGGCTTGTCTGATACGCCTGCCGCTGTGGCGGCCAGCCCACCATCATCAACGTCGAAATCCTGCGCTCGACAGCGACATGCTCCCCAGCCACTACTGACCCCAGCTACGCACAGCAACCGCTAGGTGGCAGCTTCCCGTCCCTGGGGCGAGAACTCGCGACAGTTGAATAGGCGTTCTCACCAGTATCAACCCCGGTCTCTGCCGGATCTCAGCGGCACCGCCGTGATCGATGGACAGCAGGGCACCGTTGATGGCGCGGAGTTCTGGCGCGTGGGCTCCGTCGCATCTGGGTTCAGCGGCAATGCTGACCGTCGACGTCTCGGGCTGCTTATCCAGGGCCTTTGAGTGACGTTCCCGCAGGATGTCGTATTAGTCATCTAGTGTGCCTGCGTGGCCCACCCCATCCCCCCCTCACCGCGAGCTTCGGCGCCTGTATGAAACCGAAGGCCTGTCAGCGAAAAAGATCGGCGCAATCTATGGCGTGGCCACCGGCACCGTCACCTCGTGGCTGCGCAAGCGTGACATCCAGGTTCGCGAAGTGGGCGGCGGCCGACCAAGCGCCGAGACTTTGGCTCGGATCGCACACGAAGCCATCGAGAAGATGTACGCAGCGCTGATGCAGCCGCTGGAGCCCTACCCCGGAGACCGGGCGACGCCGTGGAGGTGCAGGTGCCTGGTATGCGGATGGGCTGGCCCGGTTCTGCTGGTGACTGCCCGCCGCGGTGGCCGCGGTTGTAAGCCCTGCGGTCGGGCACGTACTACCCAAGCTCGCAGACTTCCAGAGGATGCTGCAGTAGCCCGGATGCGCGCCGCGTGGATGGAACCTCTCGATCCCTATCCGGGCAGCCATGGGCCGTGGCGAAGCCTGTGCATGAAGTGCGGTGAGGTCCGTAGTCCCCGGTTGCACGACATCGGCGAAGGTGGGTGCAAGCCCTGCGCAGACGCGGCCAACGGACTCGCCCGCCGCCTCGACGTAGCCGAAGCCGTCTCCCGGATGCGGACAGCCGGAATGCAGCCGCTCGACCCGTACCCGGGAGGCGCGAAACCCTGGCACAGCCGCTGCCTCGACTGCGGCGAGATCTCCAGCCCGAGGCTGACCAACATCACCAGCGGCCAGGGCGGCTGCACGCCGTGCGCCGCCACAGCGAACGGCCTCGCGAGCCGCAAACCAGAGACACTCGCCATCGCACAGGCACGCGGCGCCGGCTTTAACCCACTTGAGCCCTACCCCGGCGGCAACAAGCCGTGGCTATGCAGGTGCCTGAACTGCGATGAGATCGTCACACCACGCTTGAGCAACATCCTGCGCCCGGAATCGGACGGCTGCCAGAACTGCGCAAACAACAGACCAGACCTCGTCGGGCCAGCGGTGCTGTACCTGATCACCCACCCCGAGCTGGGAGCGCACAAGGTGGGCGTGACCGGCCAAGGATCGACACGGGTCGCCAGCTTCAAAAACGTGGGCTGGCACGTCTTCGAGCTCCTCGCGATGGTCACCGGACGGCAGGCGTATGCGATCGAAACGGCCGTTCTGAACCGCCTTCGAGAGCAAGGTGTTGCCCTGGGCTTCGTGCCCAAGGACAAGATGCGCAACGGCGGCTTCACCGAGACCTTCTCCGCAGCCAGTATTTCCCTCACAGATGCCTTCAGGCTTGTTCTGGCGGAGACCAGGGCCTACCAGCGACGGGCTGACGAGATGATCAAAATGCATCTGACGACGGAGGCCCTCGCGCCAGCACCGGCCGCCGCCTTGGCCTCGTGACTGGCCGTTCGTGCGTGCACGGACTAACTACGGTACGGGACCGGCTGATCACCGTGGGGAGGAACAGTGACCGAAACACCACACCGCCTCCGCCTGACGAAGTCGCCCACGCGCTGGCCGGCATGCAGCAGCAGATCGATGACCTGCTCGTCACGGTGAGCGCGCATCAGCGGTTGTTGGAGCCGTGCTGCCGGCACAAGCAGATTGCTCGCAGATGCTAAAATCCTTACTCAAGATCGGCATGCCGTCCCGATACGGAGTTCGTTAGCTCGTCGAGAAGATGGTCGCGACGGTGCTGGGAATGCTGGCACTCGGGCGAAGGTAACCACTATCGGAGTAGTTCGTCCGCTACCGCCTTTTAATAATTCACCCCATTGACTGCAGGTCCCAATAGGATCGGGCAGCTTGGGATCACTTTTGGAGATTGCAGCTATGACCATTGCTGCAACGATGAGCGTTGGCGTGCTTACCGTCAGCACCCATTGCACCCATACGGGTATTGGGGTAGCTATGTAATTGCAGGCGTGCGGCTAGTCGAGCTCCCCACACGCACATCGGACCCATCACCCAAAGTACGGTGCCTCGATTCACTTCGTCTGAGCTGAGGCCGAACCAGCTTTCAACGACAATGCCGGTCAAAGCAACCACGACCAACAAGACCTGTATCCAAAGCGGCATGCCGTGCCCTCTCGTTGTGGTGACGAGCTACCGAACGCCTGCACGCATGCGTTCCGGCATGACATCACACAGGAGCCGGTACGTCTCTTTGTCGAGATCTTCGGGGACTTCGGCCTCGCGGACGGTCATGAGTTCTTCAAGTAGGTGGTCGAGTTCCGCAGAGTTGCCTTCTGCTGCGGCGACACGGATGAGGTCCCGCCATGCGATGTCGTTGGCTCGCTCAGGGTCGGCGAGCCAGGCTTGTTCGACGGCCCATCGAGCGCCCGGGATGTCGCCGCCGTCGAGGCTCAGTTCGACGAGGCGGTGCGAGGTGTCCACGATTGCGGCGGCAAGGTGATGGGGCTGGATCTCGGAGGTCGGCAGCCACACGAACGGGTTGCGGGCGACGGAGGAGTACGCGATGTCGGCTCCGGCCAGGGGTGCACCGCGGACGA
The DNA here is from genome assembly GCF_040300725.1 of Dactylosporangium sp. NPDC000244. Taxonomy (NCBI): domain Bacteria; kingdom Bacillati; phylum Actinomycetota; class Actinomycetes; order Micromonosporales; family Micromonosporaceae; genus Dactylosporangium; species Dactylosporangium sp. NPDC000244. Next base: position 113,635 of record NZ_JBEPEH010000019.1, on the reverse strand, counting down.
GGGCGAGGGCGTTGCGTAGGTCGCCGATGCCAGCCGGCCCGCGACTCTCGCCGCGGCTTCGAAGCCGCCGGAAGAGCGTCCAGTCGAGGAGGTACCCGTCGCGGAGCCGGTATCGGCGGTCGGCGGTCGCGTCGGGCAGCCATGGGTCGCCGTCAGGGGTTTCTCCGAGCCAGCGGCGTGCTCGGGCGACGGCGACTCGGCGGGTGTTGGCCTTGACCTGTTGCTCGGGCCAGATGGCATCGTCGAACTGGTCGGTTGTGACTCCGTGTTGGCCGCGGACTGCGAGGTAGGTGATGATCTCGGCGTAGAACCGGAGGCGCTCGTCGGGCAGCTGCCCGGGCGCTTCGACGGTGACTGGGCCGAGGATGGCGATACGCGGTCGCGTCGGATCGGCGTCGCTCCAGGCGCGGAGGTCAGCGTCAAGTGTGGGGTCGTGGTGGCGGTGCCCTCGTACGGCGGCGGTAACCCGTTTGCGGGCCGGCTGCGGTCCAACCAGCGCGACCACCGCTGGCCGACCGCTGACAGCGCCGGGCTCGGCGCCGCTTCCGTTCGACGGTGAAGTGGGCCGTACGGCATGAGCTGAGGTCATTTGATCTTGGTGCTGGTCCCCGGACGACGGCTCGGCCGAAGAATCGTCGGGTACTGGGGCGTCGTCGTCGGCAGGGTCTGCTTCGTCGTCAGACTCGGATGGCATTGCGATGCTGGTGTCGATGAGTGCTCCGGCCGTGTCGGTCCCGCGTGCCCACGGGTAGTTCTCGGTGGCTGGTGGCACTGCCGCCCACTCATCCACGCCGTCGCCGTCGCCGTCGTAATCGCTGTGACCGGGTGCAGGAACACCCCGACGTGCGGTCGTGAGGAGATCGGCGAGCGGGCTCAGCTCGGTGCGCGGTAGCTGGGCGGCATCTACGCCGTCTTCGCCGTCCATGCCGAGAAACGCAATGTTCAGGACGCTGTCGGCATCGACCGCTACCGGCCATCGGCCGATGGGGCCGCTGCTGGCCACCGCGACGGCAACAGCGCATCTGCCAATGGCAGCGAGATCGCTGTCAAGGGCCTCCAGGGCGGTCACTTCGTCGGGCTTCGGTTGGTTGACCAGCAGGATCTGCGGCATCCACGCGTCGGCAGCGATATCGCCGACGCGTCCGGCCAGTGGGTCGCCGGCATCGAGGTGATCGAGTGACTGGACGACTTGCCCAGCGCGCCGCCGGATGCGTTCGATGGCGATTGCAACGCTGGGCGCGGCGGTGAGGCGTTCGCTGCTCAGCGCCAGCAGCTCGCCGGTTTCTTCGCCGTCGAACCCCGCGATGTGGACGTCGACGTGGTCGCTCCAGCTGTTGAGTGCGAGTTCGGCGGCGAGGTACCGCAGCAGGTTGCCGCTGGTGGCCGGGTCGCCTGTGATAGCGAGGAGGCCGAGCCGTTCCAGGTCGAGGAGCAGGTGCATCCCGGGGCGTGAACCGACCGCGACGAGGGCAGGTAGCGGTGCGAGCTGGCCGTCACACTCCGGCAGGGACGCGTTACCCGGGAGGGTCCAGGACAGGCCGTCGCTGGTCCATGGGTGGGGTGCGTCTGTATGCGGGCTGGTCAGGAGGAGGTTGACCTCGGTGCCGCGGAGCCAGGCGCCGACAATGTCGGGCATCTGGTCGGTGGTGCGGCCGGCGAGCTGCATGGCCAGGGCGCGCAAGGCGTGATCCAGGCGGTCCACCGCGGCCGGCTCGGCTACGACGCGCATGTGTGTCTCCGTTGTGGGGCTGGCCGGTTCAGGCAGGCGGCGTCCAACTGGACGGTGTTGCTGCTGGCGCTGGCGGCGGCGGCCGAGCACCCGCAGGGTCAGGGCGGCGAGCAGGGCGGCTCCGATGAGCGGCGCACCGATGCGTAGGACGGTGTCGAACAGCCCGGCCTCGTCGGTGTGCTCCGATTGGGCGGCGGCGGGGGCCGTGGAAGCGGACTGGCCGGCCGCTGGCGATGCTGATCCGGTCTGCGGGGTGGTGCTCGGTCGCGGACTGGTGCTCGTGCTGACCGATGCGCTCGGGGAAGCCATGGCATTTGCCGTTGGGCTCGGCGCAGTGGCGGGCGGTGACGTGCTGGTCGACCCGTCGGTGTCGGAGGCACCCGCTTCTGTACCAGGATCACCGGGTTGGGTGACCGGCGGCGTTGGCTGCGGGAGGGTCAGCGTGCCGGTGGCGTGGCTGGTCGGGCCCCGATCATGGGCGTCCGCGGGGAGGGTTAGGCGCCAGCCGCATTCGATGTGGTCTGGTCCGTGGACGCCGGCGGTGTCGGTGATGAGGTGGGGGTTGAGCGCTGCGATCTCGGGGTAGCGTTCCGGGTCGCCCAGGAAGCGTTCGGCGATGTACCAGAGCCAGTCGCCCTTGTGCACTTCGTACACTGGCGCGGCGCTCGGTGCCGAGGAGCTCAACGCAACCGGCACCATCGAAGCTGGTGCCGCCGTGCTGGTCGGGATTCGGACAGTCCAGCCTGGGTAGACGCGGGTGTCGCCTGGCTTGAGGACCTGGCCATCGGGTTGTGCGATGCCGTAGGTGGCTTCAGCGATGGTCCGCCATTGGTACCGATCGCCGAGGTATCGCTGGGCAAGGGTCGGCATCTGCTCGCCAGGCTGGACGGCGTGGTCAACGTACTGGTTTGGCACGTCCACGTTGCCGACGATGGTGGTGTCGCTCGTGGCGTTCGCGGTGGCCGGCAGGATCGACACCGTCGCGGGCGGTGCCGCGACGGGTGCTGCTGTCGCGGCCACAGCTGGAGAGCTGAACATCATGGTGATGGCGGTAACCAGGCCGGCGGCGGTGCGTCGTTGCCAACCCCAGACGGGAAGTCGCCAGCCGCGCCATTGAGCCATGACCTCGGCGAGCACGGACCAGGTGAATAGGGCCCACGCCAGCCAGCCGACCAGGCACAGGGTGCGGACGAACACGGTCCCGTCGTCTGGGCCGGTCAAGTCCCGCACGGACGGCAACGGCGGCCCAAGAACCTGCCACGCGGCGAGCAGCACAAGCGGTACGACGGCGACGAGGGCAGCGATGGCCGTCAGTGCCGCGAGACCGGCCAGGATGCGGCGGACCTGGTGTGCCCGCCGTCGCTTCCGCGTGATGTTGCGTAGCACGGTTGCTCCTCTCCTGGGCTCGGCGTTGCCGGATGCAGCTAGGTGGCGACCAGAACGGTTGTGGCGTGTCCGGTCGCGGTGAGCGAGTTGATGCCGATCAGGCCGAGGAACAGGGTGGTGTAGGTGATCGTCACGGTGACGGTGACGTGTTTGCGGTCCGGCGCTATGTCGACGACGCCCGTGACGCCAGCGGCGGCGAGGTAGTTCTGCGCAGCGGCCACTGCCGCGGCGGGGTCGACGACCTTGTCGCCACCTTCGATCGCTTGCGGCGCCAGGATTCCCTGCACGGCCGCGCGAGCTGCTTCGCTGGCGACGTTGTCGGCCCGTTGCATCGCCCGGATCTTGCCGCCGCCGTCGACGGAGAGCCCGATCATGAGGAGGACGGCGAACGCCAGCACGAGCGCCAACAGCGCGATGCGGCCGTCGTCGTTCCGCTCGAAGCGGCTGAGCCGTGGGGGTCTGGTCATGTGCGGGTCCGGAAGGTGTCCAGGACGCTCACGAACGTCGCGTTGATCGTTCGTGAACCTGGCAGACCGTCAACGACAATGTCGCTGAGGTCGACGACACAGGTGATGGACGCGGCGACGGTGGCTGGTTGACCGACCGGTACGGCGAAGCCGCTGGTGTCGACGACGACGGTGAGCTGCGTGCAGTGCAGGCCCTGTTGATCGAGGGCGGCACTGGCAGCGCTGTAGGCGTCGGCACGGGCCTGGCTTTCGGTGCGGGCAATCGAGGCAGCGCGGGCAGCATCGTGCGCGGCTCCCTCGATGGCGCCGCCTGCGACTTGGATGCGCCCGCCTGCGATAGCCAAACCGACGAGCGCGAGCAGGACCGGTGCCAGCATTGCCGCCTCGATCGCTGCCGAGCCACGGTCGCTGGACCAGCGCCGCTGGTTGCGTCGTTCGGTCATGGGCTGGTCACCCGTTCCACGGTGCCGTGGGCGGTCGCGTGGACACCGACAACGGCGCAGAAGCCGGGCACGATCGACAGGCAGTGCCCGTCGACGGTCGCCTGCACAGTACGGCCGTCGCTGGTGACGGTGACCCTGACGTCGGAGAGACTGTCGCCGGCCGAGGCGATGAACGCTTCCGCTTCCGTCTGTCCGGCGCCAGTGGCAGCGTTGTAGGCGCGTTGGGCGTCAACCGCTTCTTGCGCGGCGGCGACCGCAATGGACCGCGCGTAGTAGAAGTTGGCAGCCTGGATGGCCAGGAAGACGACGGCGAGCACCGCGGCGGCGGTGATCACGAACTCGATGGACCCGGAGCCGTGGTCATCGCGCTGGCCCCGCCGGGGACGGGGGCTCTCCCGGCGGGGTGGTTGCGCGGCACCAGCTGCTGCTGGGCGTTCCGATGTCATGTCGGCTAGTTGATTCCGGGGATCCGGTTGTTGATCGCGATGGTGATGGCGCCGACCACGAGGCCGGCGATGAACAGGGCGAGGAGTGCGAACATGGCCCACTCGATTGATGTGGCGCCACGGTCATCGGCGCGTGCTGCGCGCCAGCGGCGACGCAGCGTGTGCGTTGTTGGTGCGATCGTTTGCATCGTTGCTCCTTTCTCCCCGTCGTGTGACAGAGGAGGTCGTCAGGTGGTGATGAGTCGGTACAGGAACGGGTAGGCACCGGCGATGAACAGCACCAGGACCATCAGGCTGGTCGGCATGTACAGCACGGTCGTGGCGGTCTTTGCGCGGGCCTTGTCCTTGGCCAGCAGGGCGGAGTTGAGCGACTTCGCGCGGCTGCGCAGGGTGTCGTAGACCGGGGCGCCCTCGTCCCCGGCGAGGGTCATGATGTCGCCGACGTCGCCGAGGTCGGGCACACCGATCTGGGCGGCGACGTCCTTGAGTCCTTCCCACGGTGGTTCGAGCCGGAGTCGGGAGACGCGCAGGGATTCCCGGATGCGTTCGCAGACCCAGCCGCCGCGGGCTGCTGCGGCTTCGAGGGCTTCCGACGGCCCGCGGGAGGCGGCTATTTGCAGGGCGACGAGGTTGAGGTAGACGGCGACGTGCCGGCGGAACTCTTCGCGTGCCTCTGCTGCTTTCTGCCGGAGGGAGACGTCGACGAGGAAGAAGAACACCACCGCGAATAGCAGTCCCACCGCGGCTGGGATGGCGAGGCCCAGGCGCACGCCGGACATCGCCAGGATCAGTGAGAAGACCGGCGGGAACAGCAGGCCGATGAGCGGGAATACCAGCTTCTCGGTGAGATACCGCTCCGCGCTGTACCCGATCAGGGCGAGCTCGGACGCGGGGATGCGGAGCCGGTTGGCCAGCGCGCCCAGCGGCCCGCGAACGTGGACCACCGGCCGGCGCTCATCGGCGGTGGCTGGACGTAGCTGACGCAGCGCTGGCCCGAGGGCAGGCACTGCGGGTCGCATCGCCCGGATGATGACGAGGATGCCGAGTCCAACCAAGGCACCGGTCAGCAGTACGAACAAGACTTGGACGTTCATCGGGCGGCCGTCCATTCCCGCCGACCGGACGAGGTGATCTTCTGCGGGGTTACCGGCTGACGACGCTGTGCCGCCGGGACGAGGAATCGGCCGTGCCGAATCGCCCGCGTCAGCAGCCGTACCCAGGCGAGCAGTCCGGCAAGGACGAGCATGTTCGCGGCCAGCACGAGCTGCCCGACGAGCATCCCGTACGGCCGCGCGTACGCGGAGCTGAGGAACAGCACGGCCAGGACGAGGAAGGTCAGCGTGGTCATGAACCTCGCCACGAACCGCGGCTCCGCCCGGTCCGCCGCGATGTCTCGCCGCATCGCAACCTCGTCGGCGGCGGTGGTGGCGACCGAGTCCAGCACGTCGGACAGTCGCTGACCGCGGTCGCTGACGTGCAGCATCAGCGATGCGATCACTTCGTCGGCCCGGAAGTCGTCGAGTTTGTCGGCGAAGCGTTCCAAGGCGATCTCGGGATCGGTGCCGGCTTGCAGGTCGGCGGCGAGGTCGGCGACCTGGGCGGCGATCGGGGCCGGTGCGGTCCGGGCGCTGTTGATGATCCCCGAGATCAGGCCGTGTCCGGTAAGGACGAGATTCTTCAGTCGGCGGGTCCAGACTTCCAGCCCCTCCAGCGCCTCGATCACCTCGCGTTCCCGAGCACCGACGGTGTAGAGCAGCGGGGTCACCAGCACGGCGGCTCCAGCGGTCAAGCCGCCGACCGGCCAGCCCGTGTAGAGCCAGACGGCGACGGTCGCGACGATGGCCAGCCCGATCAGGAGCCGTCGGACGTTCCGCTCTCGGGCCGAGAGCCCGACGCCGAGGAGGGCCTTCAACCTTCTGGTGGCTGCTGAGGGCGGCCGGGCAGGTTGGTGCGTGCCGATCGCCGCGATGACGAGGACGGCCGCGCCGGCAAGCAGACCTGCCGCCGATACCGCGGCCAGCAGTGCCGGGCTCATCGGCCACCGCCGACGATGGTGCGCAGCGGCTGTGTCCACATGCCGTCGGTTTGGTTCAGCCAGTCGAGGTCGAATCCAGTGCGGAGCAGTTGGGCGCGGGATTTCTGCGGGTGGACCTTCGGGCGTGCCCGCCCGTCGGGCCCCGGGCCGAAGATCGCCTGGGTGGTTGGTTGCAGTCCGTCGCCCATGCCGACGACTTCGATGACGTGGCTGACGAATCGGTGCTGCTGACCGCCGATCGGTCGTTCGTCGATGATGTCGCAGTAGATGATGTAGTCCAACGCGTTGACCACCGTGAGCCAGGCGCCGGTCAGGGAGTTCGCGGCGCCGTAGCGCATCAGCAGCTCGGCGATGCGCAGCAGCACGCCGTCGGCGTGGCGGACGTGCAGCGTGCACATGGAGCCTCGCATGGTGTTCATCGCGTCGAACATCGGCACGATCTCGGCCGCGCGCACCTCGCCGACCAAGACCCGTCGCATCGACAATCGCAGCGTGTCCGGGAAGAGCTGCTCCAGCGACACCTCACCAGTCGGGCGTCCGTCCGGTCCGAGTTCGCCGTGACCTTCGCGCGCCTCGATCGGCAGCACCCAGTCGAATTCGCCGGTCTCGTGCAAGCCGAGTTCGAGCTCGGACTCCATCGTGGCGAACCACTCGGTGCGCGGGATTTCCGTGGCCATGGCCCGCATCAAGGTGGTCTTGCCCGAGCCGGGCGGTCCGGCGAGGATGACGTTGAGGTTGGCACGGACGATCGCGGCCAGGAAGTGCCGCAACACCGGGTCGATGGCGACCAGGTTCACCATGTCGTCGAGGTTGACGCGCTTCGTGCGGTGCCGGCGGGTCACGATGACCGGTGCCGGAGTGACCACGTGCATCGCCGCGAGCCGGTTGCCATTCGGCAACCGCATGTGCAACGTGGGTTTCGACGCTGTCAGGGCCCGCTCGTTGCGCTGGCCTACCGAGGCGATGCGCTGGATCGTCTGCAACAGCTCGTGGTCGTTGGCGGCTGCCGGCGGACCGGTCTCGACCCGCCCGTCGGCGTATTCGATCCGCACCCGCTGATGACCGAGCACGATGACGTTTTCGACATCGGGGTCATCGGTGGCCGGCTGGAGACGGCCCAGTCCGAACAGGTACGCCAACACCATGTCCAGCAGCCGCTGCTCATACTCATCCGCGACGCGTTCGCCGGTCTGCCGACGAGCGTCGATGTGAGCGCGGACGACCTGCGCTGCGATGTCCTCACCGATCGCGCGCCGGTCCTCGGGGCTCTGGTCGGTATTGCCGCGGAACTCCGCCGCGAGCAGTTGCGCGGCCTGCTCGTGCAGTGCACGCACCACCGCGTCGTCGAGCGGCGGCACGGACCGCGATGACCCTGCGCGTTCCTCGAGCACATCCGGTGGTGGTGCGGTGTAGCGGCCGTTGATCTGCGCACGGACGGCCGCACCCAAAACCGTCGGGTCAGGTCGGCGACCGTTGCTGTTGCCGTTGTTGCGCGCGTCAGTGGACAACGCCGGCCTCCTCGGCAACGCGACGACGACCCAGAACCGCCGGTGATGCGGCAGGCAGGCCGTCCTCCTCGCAGATCCGCCGGATTGCGGGCTCGACTCGACCGGCAGCGCGGAGCAGCCGGCCATGACGGGGTGTGCTGCCTTGGCTCAGAGCGTCTGCGCTCCTGGTGTCGTCCGGCAGCGCCGCTGCGACGGGGGTACGCAGTTCCAGCGCCAGCTCCTTCGTGCGGTAGCTACCGTCGCCGATCGTGACCAGCGCTACCGGTGGACGGCCCGGCTGGAGCAGATGCTGCAGCGCCGCGGAGGCGGCGCGGGCGCTGATGAGCGTCGGGCGCAGCACCAGCAGGACGAGGTCGGCCTTCGTGATGAGCGGGGTTGCTGGGTGAGCTGCGGCGAGTCGGCCGCAATCGGCGATGACGTCGTACTCCTCGGCACCGTCGCGGATCATCGGCAGCTGTGCTGCGAGCTGGTCCCAGCCGGCCGCTTGGCCAGTGCGTTGTGGTTCGCCCCAGGTGGCGGCCTGCGCCGGGTCGGCCAGACCGGGGAGCAGCAGTTTCGTCCTCGCCGAGTCCCCGTCAGGTGCCAGGTCGACCAGTTCGTTCCACAGCGTGTTGGTGGTCAACGGCCGCCGGGCCAGCGTCGAGGTCAACCGGTCCAGGCCGCGACCGTCGAGGGCAACCTCGCGCAGAAACCCTGCCGCGAGGTCGCCTCCGGCCGGGTCGCACTCGGCCAGCAGAACACGTCGTGGCCAGCGCAGCGCCAAGGCGAGCGCTGTCGTGGTGACGCCCGGTGAACCTTTCGCTGAGCACACCGCGATCAGGGCCATCATCAGCTCCTCGTCGTCACGACGAGGACAATGCGGCCGGCCGCAGCCATCGCCGCCACCACCGATCCGTCGGCCGTCGCGACCGCCACGTCCACCCGCACGTTGCCGTTGGTCGCCGGCCCCGACGTCCCGGCCACAGTGGCGGGGATGCTGGATGGCTGCGCCGCGGGCGTGCTGTTCTGCGGGTCCGGGACGCCGGCGAGTCCGGTCGGCGGGACGACCACCAACACGACCGCGTCGCCGGGCTTCAGCGCGCGTGCGGGCAGCTGTCCGGGCTTCAACTCGATGCCGATCAGCTGCTGACCGGGTCCCGGAACGGCGGTCTTCGTCAGCTGGTCTTGGGTCAGCAGCGTGCCCGGGTAGAGCTCGGCCGCCGCGTGTTGCCCGACCACCTGCGCACGCTGCGCCGCGGGGATCGGGTTCAGCCCGACGGCCGCGTTGACGTTGATGACGACGAGATCGCTGTCCTGGATGGCGGCGCCGTAGGCCACCTTGTGACTCACGGCCAAATACGGATGGGTCATGCCGCCTTGGACGACGAGGAGGTACGCCCCGACGGAGCCGAGCACGACCAGGACGACGCCGAGCGCCCACATGCCCAGGCTGCGTCGCCGAGGCAGCCGGGCAAGCGAGGCCGACGCAGCGGTCGGGGGTGCGCTCGCAGCGTCGACGGTGCTGCGGTTGATGGTGCTCATTGGGAGGTCACCGCCTGAATCTCGCCGATTTCAACGCTGCTCTGCGCCTGGCTGGTCGGGTTGAGCACGCCGGTCTGCCCACCGCCGGCCCATGCGACCGTCCAGTACGTCGTGGCGGTGAGCTGATATCTCCCATGCGGGTGTGTGGTGGTGCTCGACGGCACGGTGTACCGGTAGCCGCATGTGGGCGAGTCGGTGTTGCCGTAGCTCGCGGCGTAGGGCGTGCCCGGATTCGCGCAGGTCGTGGTGTGGCCGTCGCCCATGTTCCAGACGATCCGCGACGCCTTCGCGGTGATGGTGACGGTGATCGCCCCGCCGCTCGCGCTGGCCGACTGCGGACCCCAGGTCTCCGGTGTGACGGCCGTCCACATCCACACCGGCAGGCCAACCGCGCCACTGCCGCCAGGTTCGGGCGCGATGCCGATCTGCGCTCCCCGCAGGTGCAGCTTCGCCAGCGCCTGCTGCGCCAGCTGCGCCGGAGTCGGACCGGCGTCCGGCGGGTTCGGATTCCAGTAGTAGACCTGGGTCACGAAGTCGCTGCCGGGGCTCTGATAGCAAGTCTTGGTGCCCCAAGCACCTTTAGCGGGGTCCTGACCGCCGGGCGGCGGAGCCAGCGGCGGCGGAACCATGGCCTTCCAGTAGCAACCACCGCCCATGTAGGTGCCGAACTGCGGGTCGGTGCACGGCATCGTCTGTCCATTCCAGGTACATCCTGAGCCGCCTCCACTACCTCCGCCGCCACCACCTCCGCCGCCCCCGCCCGGCCCATGGCCATCGGACCAGCACCAGGGGTCGACGCTCGTGTCGCAGCCGCCACCACCGCCTGGGCCTGCCAGGATCGGCGGCGCTGCCGCCGCTACACTTGCACCGCCAACCGCCAGCAGCGTGCCTGCGGCAGCCGCACTCACGATGAGGCCGAAAGCCGAACGAATCCGGGCCGCTAGCATGGGTCTGTCCCGCCCTCGGCTTTGTTGACCAGCCACTGGCCGGTCTGGTACCGCCACACAGTGGCGACAGTGGCGACCTTGGGGTTCTTGATGGCGCTGTTGGGCACGGGGCTGCTATTGGTCTTGTAGACCAGCTTCAAGGCGCTGTAGTCCAGACACGCATGGATGGTGACGACTGGCTGGGCCGCGTCGACATCAGCCTGCGTACTCACAATCCTTGCCGTCTGAGCGCCGACCTGAACCTGGCCGTTGTCGCGCAGCCGCTGAATGTTGTGCCGCGTCAGACTCAGCAGCGGGTCGGCGACATACCGGGCCAGATCGGCGTTGTTCGGATCCGCAGCTTGCGAAGCGATGGCCCAGTACTGGATGTAGCCCTGGTACGCCGCGGTCGCCGCCTGCACCGCTTGTGCCACGCGCGGGTCGGCCGTCGGGCTGGACGACGGCGCGCTGGCCGCCGGACTGGCACTCGCCCGCGTCGCCGGCGCCTTGTCGGTGCACGCGCTCAACGTGCAGCCAGCCATCGCGAGCGCAACCAACGCAGGCGCAGGGTGCAAGCGGCGGATCATGTGAGCCTCCCAGGCAGAACGACGAACGCAGCGCTGGTGCGCATGCGACCGACCTGGCTCCGACACCGCGGCCTCGCGTGGCCATACCAGGTCATTCCGCCATCGTGCCTGTTCGATGCGCCCTGGAGGAGCCCGAACCCAAGCCGGGCACTCCCCTTCGTTTGCATCGGTCTGCCGGCCCCTTTCGGGCCGGACACGTCCCCCCGTGCGAGCATTCATCCACCTCCAGCTGCAAGTTGCAGCACCGTTCACAAGGTCATACCTCGCAATGCAGTCGAGCCGCCACGGTCCGCAATCGCCGTACCGTGAGGTCCGGCCTCGCAGGTGCGCACTTCGAGGGGTGGAGAATTCGCCGATTCACTCATCTCTTCGGGTGTTGCCCATCCCCACTGCCGAGGTCCACACTGACCGCAACACGGCGCCGCGGATTTACCGCCGTACATGGACAGTCCGATGCCGCGAGGGGGCCGCTCGGTGGCCGAGCCCATCACTATTGAGGTCCTGGGATCAGCGCTCGACCTGATCGGACGACCGCTCATGCTGGAGGCGCTCGCCACGGTTGCGGACGGGAAGCCCTTGCCCAACGCAGCACCGAGCGGGGTGGATACCGGATTGTTCCTTGATGAGTTGAAGGCGCTGCGCGTGCTGGGGATGGTGGAGCCAGTCGAGGGATCATCAGCGGGTCTGTATGCACTGACCCCGGCCGGACACGCGCTGATGGATCTGCTCGACACCCTGGCGGTGTCGATTACTCGCATGCCGACAGGTGCTTACTCAATTTCGTGACGCCCGAACGACCGTTTTATTCGATATGTCGATTGTGTGCGGAATCGAAGGATCCCCATAATCCGCACGTATCGGTGGGCGTCGTATCCATCACAAAGGTTTTCCCTTGACAGCGCCGCTGCGCCTTGTGACCTTGAAGGCTGCGCATGACCTAACTCACGCCGTATCACGCGGCGTCGAGCGGCGGGGGCTGAGGGGGAGCTGCGTGGATTCATCGCATGTCCAGAACGCGAGACAGATCTTTGCCCGCAAATGGGACCTCGTCGTCCTCACGCATCTGTCGGAAGGGCCACTCCGCTACATGCAACTCGCGCGTGCGATTCGCAAGGAGTACTCAGAGCTCACTGAAGGGGTGTTGAGCAAGACGCTACGACATTTGACTGACGCTGGACTGGTTCACCAGGTCCCGCTCACACGGTCGCAGCGTGCACACGCCCTCACCGCGGACGGCCGTTCGATTGTTGGCGTTCTGGCCCAGATCAGCGAACTCTACGACAAGTACCGCCGGCCTGATGCTTCCGCCGACGGGTCCGAGCCCGATGAACTCGACGACCCGCACGAGGAGCGATGAGTTAAACCGTCGGACCAACATTTAGCGGACTATTCTTCGCGTGTCGTCGCCGGCAACGACGCCACTTCGGGGAAGCTGCGCTGCCTTTTCCGCGGCGTAATGCTGGTTTCGTGTCCGTCGGCATGGCCGTGCCGACGAACATGATTTACCGAGCTGAACCGTGCGGCGCTTGGCTGACTCTAGATTGCTACGCACAGGGTTTTCGCCAGGTCGGGTCGGCGACGCCCATCCGCAAGGCCGCAGGGTTGTGAGCCTCGACGGCAAGATCGGCGATTGGAACGACGGTTCGTGCTCCCCCGATCCACCCGAGTGCCCCGACGTCGACGACGTTGACACTGCCCGCCACTCGGTTCGTGCGTCGTGGCACGCACCTGGCGGTGCGGATTCCACGGACCGTGGCGGAGCGGGCCCTCGACGCGATACGACAGGGCTGCCATGTCGGCGCGTTCCTGGAGGTCCAAGGTGTCTGTGCGGAAGAACGGGACAACCGCGTCGCCGGACCTGGGCCGGGCCGAAGCCGCCCGCATCGGTCTGCGCCCCGGCTCGACCGGAACCGCTGGCCTTCGAGGTGCCGGGGTGGCAGGCGTCAACGGCTGCAGATTTCTGGGTGTACCAGTACGCGCTGTGTGCTGCGTGGTCTTCCTGACGCCGTTGCTGCGCTGGACGATCGTGCGTCACTCGGTTTCGGCTGGCCGATCGTGGCGGCGCGCCTGCCCGCGATGTTCAACGCCGCTTGGTCCCCGGGGGGATACGGGGTCGATCACACCGCGGGCGCGATGCGGTGTCTGCGGTCAGCGGCTCGGTCCGCCGCCGTGGACGGTTGAGCTGGTCTTTGTCGCATCATTGGCTTTGCTGGTGGTGGCGGGCATCCGAGACCTGGCGTTGGTGGCGTTCGGTTGGTGGAGTGCCGTGGGGACGGTGCTGCTGTTCGTGGACTTGGCTGTGCAGCGGCTACCGGCCAGGCTGTGCTATCTGGCTGCGGGCGGCCTCGGCGCGCTGCTACTGGGCCAGGCTGCAGCTGTGAATGACTTCGAAGCCTGGCTGCGGCTCGTGTTCGGGGGGCTGGGCTCCGCTGCGATGGTGGCTGTCTGCTCCATGGTGGCGCCCACGACGGTCAGGTGGGGTGACGTACGGTTCGCGTTGGCCATCGGCGGTGCTGTGGCGTGGGCCGGCTGGTTGGCGTTGTACGCGATGGCGATGTTGGCCACGGGCGCGGCGGCCGTGGTCGGCATCGGACTCATCGTGACCCGGCGGGCTACGCGCAAGACCCATCTGCCGCAAGGACCGTTCTGGTATCTGGCTGCATTGGTCGTCGTAGTCACCGCGGTCGGCCTTGTCGGTTCCCGTAGCTGATGTCGGAATTCCATCGCCAATGTCGGACGGCTGTCATGTCCGACACGATGTGGGACGGCACGTCGCCTGGTCGAGGTACAACACGGCGTGACATCCTCGCCGCGGGTCAGAATGAGCAAGAGGTTTACGTCCGCCAACGTCACGGGTGCGCTGGCCTTCTCGCCGATGCCCCAGCTGTGAGCCGCCTGCGACACAGAATCGGCACCGGGCTGGACAGTTGCACGGCCTAACGCACCGTTCGGGTCGGACTCGGGCGTGCGGGTCGCGGCTCGACGGCGTGCGGGGCCCACGGCACGAGCGGCAGGCGCTGCGTGGGATTCAAGTCGTCAGTTGGCGTCGTTGAAGTACCGCGGCTCCCGGTCCAACACGTGGTGGAACTGGCCGTGATCGCACCGCGTACGACTCGGCGGGCTGTGAGCGGCGCCTGCGACCACCGTGCCCGCCCAGGCGCTATTGGCGTCAGGCCCAATGGGCACCGCTGTGGACAACAGAGGCGCTTGTGAATAACTCGGGGTCGACGTCACCGCCACAGCCTCGGCCGTTCGGCGGCACACATCCAGTGCTGTGGACACGGAACTGTCGTAGGACGGCGCCATACTCGTATAGCTGGGGCCGTCACAGATCTCGGGAGGACGGACGAGTCACCTGGGCCGGGTTCGGCCAGGAATTCGGATCTCATGAAGCGTCAAGCAGAAACGGTGGGAGCTGTTGTGATCATGGGAGGTGCTACGACGCCGCCCCGGCTCGCGCAGATAATCGTGTCCGCGTTGAAAGAGCTGAGTAGCTACAACGGGCATCACGAGTTCGAGCACCTTTGCCGGGAGCTGACCAGACGCAGGATCGCGAGCAACGTGCTGCCCGCCACGGGTCCGGTATCCGCGGGCGGCGATCAAGGCCGTGACTTCGAATCGTTCCGCACGTTCCTGCGCGATGAACTGCCCAATTCGTCGGCCTTCGTAGCTCTGGCCTCGTCGAACGCCATCGTTTGCGCGTGCACTCTGCAGCGACATGGGCTAGCCGCCAAGATCCGCGAAGACGTCGAGAAAATCTGCAGCGCCGGCGGGCGGGTCGACCACATCGTCGCCTTCACGGCGGACAGCCTGCCCGTTGGAATCCGTCATGACCTCCAGGAAATGGCCCGAACCACTTACAACGTGGAGCTCGACATCTGGGACTGTCACGCGATTGCCAGCAACCTGGCAGATCCAGATCTGCACTGGATCGCAGAGGAATACCTGCGCCTTCCCGCAAGCCTGCTGCTTGAGTCTTCATCCGACCACGCACAGGAGCGGAAGGGCCTCCTGCGCGCCGCGTACGACCCCGAACCCGCCAGACCGACAGACCTTCAGCTACTGGCGCCGAAGTTCGGAATTGTCCCCTTTGTCGATCGTGGAGGCATTCTCGAAGACCTTTGCGGCTGGAGCAGAGGCACAGACCCGCTTGCGGTCGCTGTCGTGATCGGCCACGCCGGCAGTGGAAAGACCCGACTCGCCGCCGAGGTCTGCCGGCAACTTGAAAGCGCCGGATGGGACGCGGGATGGGCGACAGACCTGACCAAGGTGGCCGCGCAACACATCCGCCGCCCGACGTTGCTTGCGTTGGACTACGGGGACCAGACGGACGGCGACTCGATTGCCGCGCTGTTGGCTCGGCTCGCCGATCGCCCCGACGGTGCACAGGTCCGGATCCTGCTGACCGCGCGCCATTGTGGACGATGGTGGGAATGGCTCCGTCCGGCAATCGCCGGCTACTGCCGCGGCGGCGAGGCATATGTCGTCGACCTTGGCGACAAACCACTCAGCGCGAACGAACGGTCCGAACACGCACACGCCGCCGCACGGGCGTTCGCAAAGCGGCTGGGTAAGACAACACCGGCACAGGTCGATCTTGTGGCCGAGGACTTCGACAGTCCCCTGCTCATTCACATGGCGGTCCTGCTGGCGGTGCACGGTGAGAGAATGACCAGCGCGCCCGGCGGCCAGCGGCGACGCCTGCTCAATGCGCTGCTTGGACGCGAACGACGACGGTGGAACGAACGCCTGGCCGCGCACCGGCTAGACGGCAGCGACGGCCTGCACCCCGACCATGTCCAACGGCTGGTGTTGCTCGGCACGCTTGCGCAGCCCACGCCAGCCGATGGCCTGGACCTGTTAGAGGCGTTGCCCGAACTGGCCGGCCCAGCACGCATGCACCAGCGGGACAAGGCCATGCGCTGGCTACACGATCTGTTTCCGGGCGAACACTGCGGCCTTACACCGGATCTGCTGGCCGGACATCTCATGAGGGAAGCCACCGAAGGCACAAACGACGGAGACCTGCAGCAAGTCGCGACCGCTGTCCTGGCACACCCGGCGTTTCCCCAGCATCGTGCCGCGGAGCTTCTCAATGCCGTTCGCCTCGCCGCGGAAGAGCACGCGGGCCCTCGTAAGGTTTTGCGCGACGTTCTCGCTACCTACCTTTCCCCGCTCACACAACTCGCCGTCAATAACCGTGACGCTGCGCTCGCAGGGTCGCTCAATGCCGCATTGATCCTCTGCGAGGTACACGGCATGGCCGGGGCTGAGCTGGTTGGTGTGGCCGGCGAGGCACTACAACACGTCAGGGAATTCAGTCCGCTGTCAAACGCCCTCGCCGCCACGATGAACCAGCTGTACCTGAACGGACTGCGCCGGCTGATCGACGACCCGGGGCGCGACGCGGAGCAGAGAGATCTCTTTCGTGGTGTCGCGGCCCACATGCTCTGCAACCTCGGATCCCTGCTCATGGAGGCCGACAGGGCGACTGAGGCGTTGCCATACCTGCAAGAGGCGGTTGAGATTCGTCGCCAGCTCGGCCATCTGAACGAGGACGCGAACCGCGCAGATCTCGCCAGCCTGCTCGTCGATCTCGGCACGGCGCTCGCGGCGACCGAGCGAGACGACGCGGCCCTCGACGCCGTTCGAGAGGCAGTCGAGACGTTTCGAAGCCTAAGCGCCGACGGCTCAGAGGACCACCTGCGGGGGCTGGCCGCCAGCCTCACCAACCTTTCCGGCCAACTGACACACCTCGGGCAGGCCGCTGCAGCCCTCCCGGCCGCCGAGGAATCGGTTGACGTCATCGAGGTCGTCGTACAGATCAGCGCGACCCCGAGACGTCACCAGCGCGACGTCGCGGCCGGGCAGTTCAACCTTGCCCTCTGCCTTGATGCGCTTGGTCGCGGTGAGGAAGCGTTGCCGCGCGCTGCCAACGCATTGGCCGTATATCGGGACCTGGCGACAGGCGATCCTGAGCAATACCTTCCCTATGTTGCTACTGCGCTCAGCCGGTACGGGCAGCTGTTGACTCAAGCCGGTGCGCAAGAGCAAGCCATCCAGCTCACGCAGGAGGCGCTCGCCATCCGACGGAAACTAACCGAAGGGGATCAGGCACGACATCTACCTCGGCTGGGCGACGAGCTGCTCGATGCGCACTCTGCCCTGCTCGCCGACGGCAACCATCGCGAGGCGCTGCAACACGTCGAAGAAGCCGTCGACATCTACCGGAACCTGTCTGCCGCGGAACCGGTTCGATACCTGCATGACTTTGGCGTTGCACTTGTCGGTCTGGCGACATGCTGGGCCGCGATCGAGCGCAGTGACCGCGCCGTGGCCCCAGCCCGCGAGGCGGTCGCCGTGCACCGCCGCGTCTGCGCGGCGGACCCCGGCCGACACGAGGGCGCCCTCGCAACGGCGCTCACGAACTTTGCCGCCATCTGTTCGCAGGCGGGACGTGCACTTCAAGGTATCCAAGCCGCCGAAGAAGCGGCGGACATCATCCGTACCCTGGCCTCGCGCGACCCGGCTACACACGAGCCCGCGCTTGCGACTTTATTGATCAACCTGTGCGGCCACTGGTTGCAGCTGGGACAACCACAGGCCGGAATGTCAGCCGCGACCGAGGCAGTCGAAACATGTCGTCGACTAGCCGCCGTTGCCCCTCGCCGGCACCTTGCCGACTTGGCTGCCGCGCTCGGCAACCTGGGCAGGGCGCAAACGCAGCTCGGAAACCGCGCCGCAGCTCTCTCGTCACTTCAGGAGTCAGTGCAGATCTATCGAGCTCTTGCGACCGATGGTGCGGATCACCACCGACTCAGCCTCGCAATCAGTCTTCGGAACATGGCTACCGCGCTGTCGGGCGCGGGTGAGCACGAGGCTGCCTTGGCGGCGGCTCGTGAGACTGTCGTGATCTACCGCCACTTCGTGGACCGCGACTCCGGACTGCGTCTGTCCGATCTGGCCGAAAGCCTGGCCGAGGTTGGTCACCTGGCGCTGCACGCTGGCCAACCCGGAGAAGCGCTCGGCGAGGTAGCCGAGGCTGTAGCGGCCAACCGACGCCTTGCCGCGATCGACCCTGAGGCACATCTGCCCCACCTTGCTAGGTGCTTGCGCCACCAGGGCGAACTGCATGCACTGCTCGGCCAGCGCACATCCGCGCTCGCTGCGGCGATCGAGGTCGTCGACACCCTACGCAAGATCAGAAAGCCAGACACGAACGACCGATGGCGGCTCGCTGATGCGTTGGAGACTCTCGCCGCTCGCCTCACCGACGATGGCGAACCCGAGGCTGCCGCCGCCCGACAGCGTGAAGCAATCCTCGAATATACGACCATCGTCCCTGCGGATGCACCACCGGAATCCCGCCGACTGCTCGCCGACGCGCTGGACCGATACGCACACATCCTGCGCGGCCTCGGACGCTCCAGTCCTGCGGAACTGGCAGGTCGGCTCGCCGCGCAGCACCGCGCCGCCATTGAGCAGGAGTTGACCCCAGGACAAAGCCAAGCCTGACTACATGTAGAACGCGTAGCGGGTAGCGATCTGCGCGTCGGCCGGCACTTGCTTGAGGATCGCGCCGACCCGATGCGCGGTCCGCAGAGTCAACGGGTCCCGTTCGTCGAGTTGGGCGTTGTTCCAGTTCATCTTGGACAGGGCGAGGACGTCGATCGCCGCGGTGTCCAGGTCGGTGCCGGTACCCGCGGGTCGCACCAGCAGCGGTTGCGGAACGTACATGCCGGGGTAGGTCCGGAAGTACGGGATCGATCCGCGCGTGTACAGCAGGAGGCTGCGTTCGTCGAGCCGCACCGATGTGCCGCGCAGCGGTGGCAGTTGACCGGTGCGGAACAGGTGCGGCGCGGCGCGGCGCTGGATCCACAGCAGTTCCAGGAAATCGATCTCCCGGTCGTCCGCGGCGCCCTGGAATCCCGCCGTCTCCGGCCTGCTGAACATGGAGGTCTTGTGCAAGACCACACGCGCCGGTTGATGGCCGTGCGTGTGCCGATACTCGGCCAGGGCGTCGATGAGCAGCTTGCGCGCGTCGGCTTCGGTGAGATGGGGTTGCAGGTCCGCCTTAGATATCTTCGCGGTACCGCCGCGCACGACAACACCGTCGCCACGTTCGTTGAACACCTGAGCGACGGCAGTATGCAGTTCCGCGCCGTCTCGCGTCCGGTAGAAGCTGATGCCCACGTAGCAGCTGGCCAGGTCGGCGCTGTGCCGCGGCATCCGCCACGGCGTGCCGCCAGCCTTGTAGTACAGAGCGGTGTGAAGGTTCCACGCCCGGGTCGCCTCATCCTGCAGCGGGCGGGGGCGTTGGCTGCCCTTGGTAGTGCCCTCCCACGTGTCCCGGCGCATCAGTTGCAGCGGGCAGGGCAGGCTGAGCGCTGCGGCCTTGAGCAGATCGTGGAAGTCACGGCCGATCTGCCCGCTGTCGTCGGGTTCAGTCTCGCCGTTCTCACCGATGCCAGGGGCCGACGTGTCGTCGTGGTCATGCAGTTCGTCCGGTCGGGCGCAGATGATCACGCGGCAGCGTCCGGTCTCCGCGAGGGACCGTGCGGCGTCGGTGTAGAGACCGGTAGCTTCCGCGATGGCGGACGCGACGTCCGCCCTGGCCAGCCGTCGCAGTTGCCGGTCGGGGATCTCGCGGACCAGGGCGTCGTCGAAGACGAGCTCGGCGCCGAAGCTCGACTCCGTGCTGAACCCCGGAAACGGCAGGTGCAGGTTCTCCTGGCCGGGCTTGGCCTGCAAGGCATCGATCGGCGACCGGCAGCGTTGCAGCCACCGCCGCATCCCGTCGATCGCATCTGGTGGTCCGACTAGCCCGACCGGGATGCCACGCGGGGCGGTAGGCGCATCCGCATCGGCGGGACCGTACACCGCAATGCCATAGCGCGGGTCGATGTGCCGGTTGCCGGCCCGGAACTCCAGCTCGGGCTCGTGCAGCACACGGGCCTTCACGCGGTCACATCCCACAGCCCGGCGACGAGGTTGCCGGTGCCGGGATCGGCCGGGACCGGGTCTGGCGGCGGAATCCACGCCGCTTCGTCGATGGCCGCGTCCGCCTCTATGGTCAGCAAGTCACCGAAGATGATCCGTTCGTCCCGGCTGGCGAACAGGGTGTCCTCTCCCTGCAGGTAGTCCGCCCAGGCCCGGACGAGCTGGTAGACCGCGCTGTTGCGCTCCAGCCGTTTGATCTTCTTGACGTACTCGGCGTCGTACAGCGAGTCCCGCCGGCCATCGATTGTGAAGTGGTAGGTCGGATTGATCTCCAGGTACCACCGGCCCGACCAGCGCCGGAAGTACAGCCCTGCGGCGTAGTGCCGACAGTATTTGACCTTGGTGGTGTCGTCTTTGCCGTAGTACGGGTTGAAGAACCGGCGACCCTTACTGCCGCGGTAGCGTCCCTTGACTTTCCGGCTGGAAAGGTCGGGCGGCGCCTGGTAGTAGACGATCTTCTTCTTCGGGTGCCAGACGAGGGCCGGATGGTGGGCGGAGCGCAGCGTGAAGTTGAGCAGGGATACGAAACGTCGCTGTACGTCGTCGTCTTCGGTGTCCGCCCACTGCGATGTCGGCGACGACGTGACAGGTCCGTCACACAACACGGCGAGCGGGCCGTCGTCCAACGAACGGAAGGAGTAGATCCGACCGGACGAGAGGATGAAGCCGCTCTCGAAGGCCCCATTGGATCCCATCCGCTCCCACGCGTCCGCACGGTCACGGCACGGCGTGGACGCCGAGTAGATGGCTGGACCGAACCCCTCGATCCGCAGCAGGTTGGACACCAACCGTTCGCTGCCCTCCAGTCGGGGTAGCGGCTGTCCCACCGGCACACCGAGGGTCGACAGCGCGCTGAACGCCGCTGGGTCGAAGCGGTCCAGATCCTTGTCGAAGTCACTACCCGCCGCTGCCGGCGGGCCGGCTCGGCGAACCAGGTGTCGACGCGTTTCCACCAGGCAAGCTGGTGTCGCAGATCGACGCAGATCAGCACCACCGGCCGGCCGTAGCGCATCCAGTAGTCGATGCGGTCGCCGTCGCAGCGGAACCGGAAACCGTCCGCGGTTTCGCCGGGGAATCCGACCTCAGTGCCTTTGACCTGGGCAGCGACGGAAAAGCCGCTGACCTGCCGCTCGGCATCGACGAACTCGATGTGACCGTCGATGCCGAAGTCGCGCTGAGTGGTGTTCCAGACGTGGCCCGCGTCCGACACGGCCTTGTCGACGAAGGCCTCGGCCCGGAAGCCAGCCCGCTGCTGAACGCTTCGCCTCGGCATCGTCAGGCACACCGCCGATCGACGTGGACGCGATCCGTTCGGCGCTGTCGGCGACTACCGCGGCCAGCTGGCTTCTGCTTGCGGGCCGATGCGGCTTCCACAACGACTCCATGGCAGCACGCGTGGCATCCCCGCCCGCCTGCGATCACGCGTCTCACGTTCGCTCCCGTTCCCCGACACTGTGTCGTTGGATCAGCGTAGGACCACCCTCTGACAATTTCCGGCGGCCACGGCGCGGCGGCGTGTAATGCGGACATGCGGCCCTACCTGACCGAGCGCCGCATCGCCAGAGCCGAGGTCGTCAACGAAGTGTCTGATTGCCCTACTGCACCCGGCGAGCCTCCGCCAGCGAACCGCAGCGATAGCACGAATGTACGATGGCGGCCAGACGATGTCGAACACCTACTGCTCGCCGCGCCGAAGATGGGATCCAACGGCCGCCGGCGCGTTGCCGCCGCCGGGCCAAATCGTCCTGATTCGGCACCCGTCAACGGCTGGCCGAGCTGTGACTGTCGGCATTGGCATCGATGCGCTGGCGGGAGTGGACCGCGGCCGGCCGGCCACTCACTGCGGAGTGCGGTACAGCGGTGTCGAGTCTGGCTAGCTGAGCGGCGGTATGTTGCGGCTGGTCCGCGCCATGTTCCGGTCGGTTCACGTCCGCCGCTGTCGGCCGGTCTTGCGGATGCCGAGCGTTGGCAATCGCAGCGTCGATCTCGTCCCAGGAAACGCCGTACGGGCGCTGCTCAGTTCGTCCGGGGCGGTACTCCGGGTCGATGAGTCGTCCCCGCTGGGCAAGTTGCTCGGCGGCGTCGAAGTCGCCCGATTTGAACGCGGTGAGGGCGTCGGCCGCGACCTGTCCCGCTTCGTGGTGACGGTCCGCCCGAGCTTGCTCTCGATCGGCGGTCGAGCGTTCGAGCACGTCCGGGGTCGCGTCGATCACGGCGCTGACGGCCGTCCATACGGCGTTGAGGCTGTGCCGGTCCACGAGGTCGCGGAGATGACCTTCACTGACGTAGCGGGCTGTTGAGGATACTCCGGTCTGTAGCGGTCCGAGGGCATAGAAGCCGGCATAGTCGTCGACCGCGTTGCGGATGACTGCCTGCTCGACCGCAGTAAAGCCGCTGAGTGGCGAGTGAGCTGGTTCGCCGCTATTGCCCGCGGCTGTGGCGGCGAAGGTCACGGTGTCGCTGGGCTGCTCGCCGATTGGCGGCTCGACGTGATGCGGCTGCATGTCGCCCGCTGCGGGCGTCCGGTGCGGCGGCGGTGCCGCTGCGAGCAGGAGCGCTCGTTGCGTGCGGTCGGCGATCACGGCGCCGTTGGTGAGGTAGGTTCGGCCGTCCAGGCCGATCCGGTCGACCGTGACTGTGTAGCCGCGGTGCTGGATCTGGTCGCCTGGATTGAGGTGCGCCAGCCATACTCGAGAGCCGACCTTGCCGGCGTTGGTGCTTTCCGGGCGCTGATCGAGGCTGATCGCGCGTAGCAGCGCGTTTGCTGCGTCGACGTGGTCGGCGGTGACGCCTCGGATGGTGGTGCCGTACGTCGTCCGGTTGCGCGGAATGGTCTTCGTCGCACCGCTGGTGGCGATTTCTTCAAGGTCGGCGCGGATCGCGTTCTGGTGCACGTCGTCCAGCGCGTGGAACTGGGCTGCGGACAGTGCTCCGTACAAGCCGACTCGGACGTGGTCCTTCTGCAGCGACCCGACACCCGCCGCTGCGATGGCGTCCTGCTGCGCGTTGGTGTGCTGGCCCCCTCCGCCGAACCACCGGTGTGTGAGCAACAGGGCCGCCGACTGTTCCCGTGGGCTGCCAGACGCAGCCACGTGTTCGAGGTCGGCGCGGAGGGCAGCTTGGATGGTCGCCGGCAGACCGGCAACCTCGGCCGTCGGCAGTTGAATGTAGGCGCTGAACCGGTGGGCCGCGGTGCTGTAGCCGGTGCCCGCTTTAGCAACTTCGCTTGCCACATACTGCTGGGTGGGCGTCAAAGCGCTTTCACCGGGGGGAAGCCGAGCCGGCTCGACCGGCTCAAGGGCTAGGGCCGGAACGTCAACTACCCCACGATTGCCGATGTGGTCGCGGTCACCGTCCGGCAGGCGCTCATCCGTGCCTGTGTTCGGTGCGGCCTGCTGCGATGGGCTTCGCGGCTCGACCTGCGGCGCTGGCATGTCTACGTCACGTTGCTGAGGTCCTGCCGCTTGATCAGGCGTCGGAACACGCTCTGCGTTCGCGGCGCGCATCGGTGTCGGTCTCGCTTGCAGGGTTTCTAGCTCGGTGATCCAGCCGAGGGAGCCGAGCTCCAACTGTCGGCGGGCTCGGGTCACGGTGACGTAGGCGAGGCGGAGTTGTTCGGCATTGGGCAGCGAGGTCTTGCCGGTCTGCTGGTTGGTTTGGGGCTGGGGGAAGTCGCTGGCTATGCGCACCCTGTCCCACTCGCGGCCTTTGGCTTTGTGCGCGGTGGACACGATGACGTCGTACGCGGGTTTCCCGTCCGTCCCGGTCTCGTTTTCGTTGATGAGGTCGCGGACCATTTGGAGCAGGGGCTCGGCGCCGCGGCGGTCGACCAGGGTGACGAATGCGCGGAGCGAGGCGGCGTCGGTCTCCGCGTCGTCGACGTAGGCGCGAACTTCGTTCCAGGACGTGAATCGCGCCAGTTCCGTGTGTGCAGTGGGCCGCCCGGCCTGGAGGTCCTGGGCGGCCTTGGCGATGTCTTCGATGGCTTTGCCGCCGCCGACCAGGGCGACGCGCCGGCCGGCGTCGAAGGCGTCGGCGACTGCGGCGACTGCGCCCGCGTTGGTGCGGGCGAGTACGGCGTCGGGGAGCGCGATGTCGCCGATGCTGCTGTCCAGGGCTGGGTTGCCGCTCAGCCGCCAGCGAGAGCCGAGCAAGGTCAGGAACTGGTTGCCGACCTCGGCGACGGCCGGGCCGAACCGCCAGGACTGCGTCAGTGGCAGTTCGGTGTCGGCCGGCCAGTCGTGCAGGGCATCGACAGCGCCTCGGAAGCCGTAGATGGCTTGGTTGGAGTCGCCGACCACGATGGTCTGCGCGGGCTGGTCCTGGATGAGTCTGCGCAGCACCGGGTTGATGTCCTGGGCCTCATCGAAGAAGATCACGTCGTAGGGCATGACTGGGTGGGTCAAGGCCCACGCTTTGAGGTAGTCGTCGTGGTCGAAGAACAGCTTGCCGGTGGGATGGACGAGGTCGGCCCAGGCGGCGCGAGCGTGTTCGAGCACGACGCGGGCCAGGTCGGGTTGGTCAGTCGCAAGGTCGCCGGGGAGATGCTGCGCGGCGATGGTGTCGGCGTCGCTCTGTCTGAACTCTTGGACGGTGGCGACCACCAGGCGGGCCACCCGGTCAGCGTCCACAACGCCGCTGCCGTCGGCCTGCACGTGCGGATCGATGTTGAGGTGAGCGGCCCATTCCTCGGGCCAGCGGGCACCGGTGCGGATCCGCTTCTCGCGCAGGGGGCCGCTGCCGAGCGCCTCCCTGGCGAATGAGTGGGCGGTGGCGGCCCGGACGTGCCGGGGGAACTTTGCCGCGGCTTCGGCCGCGATCGGTGCGTTGAACGCGATGTAAGCGATCCGGGCGTCTGGTCGGGCGTTCGCGAGCATGAGCAGCGTCGAGGTCTTGCCGGTGCCAGCGAGGGCCTGCACCGCGACGGCATGTCCGGCCTGGAACGCTTCGATGATGCGTTGCTGCTGCGCGGTGGGGGTCATCGCGGTGGCCGTCGGCCGGGTGTGGCCGTCGGAGCGGTCTTGCGCCGCCAGCCAGCGGCGGATGTCGCCGAGTGCGGCGTTGCGGTCGGCGGGCCGGCCGTTGTAGTGCCATTCGCGCGTGGCCGAGTGCCATCGGAAGCGGTGCTGTTTGAGCAGACCTCGGAGTCCGTCTTCGCGTCGGCCGCCGGTGGTGCCTCGCACGACGGGCTTCGGATCGTCGCTGACCTGGATCCGCTCGGCCCACGACGGGCCGGCCACCACGATGTCCCCTGTGATGGTTGGCTCGGCGGCAGCTGCGGTCAGGTCCTTGACCGCGGCCGCCGTGGCGCCCGGCGAAGCCGTGGTTGTTGTGCTGCCAGAGCCAGGTTCGGCCGCGACGATGTGACCGCTGGCGCCCGGTAGCGCGGTCGCGGTGCGGGCGGTGTCCGGAGGCGGTCCGCTCGGCGGCTGCGGTGGGGCCTGGCTTGGGGCGGCTCCGGCTGACGCTGGTGAGTCTGCTCGGCGGCCGGTCGCGGAGGCCGCGAGCGGCAAGGTCGCTTCCGGGCCGTTGTTCGCTGCTCGCGGCGTTGTTCCCGGTTCCGGTGGCCGAGCGTCGGTGAGCTCGGGATTGCCGGCCGGCGGGACGGGCGTGACCGGTCGGGTTTCGGGTTGCGGCGACGTTGGCGGTGTCTGGGTGGTTGGCTCGTCGGGCAGCGGGGTCGCCTGGCGCGGTGCGCGGGGGCCAGGTAGGTGCGCGTCGCTGGCCTGGACCGGCGTCCAGTGGAGGTCGCGTTCGATGATGGTCAGGCCGTGGTTGATCGCCTCCAGTTCGGGCAGGTTGACGTAGCCCCATTCGGCGTCGGTCGGGTCGCCGAGGTTGATGTAGCCGAAGCCTTCACCGGTGCTGGGGTCGTATTCGGCGAGCCAGACGTCGGTGGCGCCACCGAAGTAGTGCAGGTGCAGCATCGTCCGCTCAGGCGAGATGCCGTCAGTGCCGTACAGCCGGGGTATGGCCGCGGCGATCTCGGCTGGTGGGTAGAACGGATGTCCGCGTCGCTGCCGGTGCAGCTCCGGCAAGCCTGCCGCGGGTGCCGCCGGCTGCTCCGTCGGTGCCGGTACGCCTTCCGGACCGACGTTGACGTCTGCGCGGCCGGAGGGTGCCGGGTGGTCGGCTTCGGGTGAGCGGCGGGCGTCGGCGGTGTGGGATCCGCGCAGACTGCTGCGGTCGTCGGCTGCGTCGCTGGCGTCGTCGATCGGCGCGGCGGGGCTGTCGGGGACGGCTGCGTCGACGATGCGGAGCTTCCGGTGCAGGGTGGCGAGCTTGGCGGCATGCTGGTCAAGGTCGGCCTGCTGCGGGAACGGCTTGCCGATGCGGTCGGTGGCACGTTCGATGTTGGTCTGGAGCCGGTCGATGGTCGCCTGTTGACGCGCCCGGAGGTCGTCGGCGCCGGCGAGTTTGTTCTCCAGCTGCCGAATGAGTCCGACGCGGTCCTGCCCTTCGCTGGCGGCAAGGGTGTCGAGGTTGTGTTGGCTCAGTTCGATGGTGCTGTCGGCGATCCCGTCAAGGCTGAGCAGGGCGCGATGGCCGAGCAGGTCTGGCTCGATGTCGGCGTGTACCGCGATGCCGCCGAGCACGCCAAGGTTCAGGCGGCTGCGTCCGTAGGCGGTGTGCACGCTGCGGTGCAGGCGCTCCACCAGTGCGGCGCCGGCGACGGAGCGGCTGTCGAACGTGGCACCGTCGAGGGTCATCGTGAACTGTTCGCCGCGGGTGTCGGTCCGTCGGGCGAGGACGTCGTCCAGGTCGGCGACGGCCCGGTGCAGCTCGGTGATGCTGCGCCGGTTCTGTTCGACGGTGGCCTTGAGTGTGACCTGCTCATCGGCCCAGATCCGCTGTTCGAGGCGGAGTGCACCGACGGTCTCCTCGATGCGGTGCAGCTCCAGCAGTTCGGGCCGGCCGGCCGCGACGGCGAACATGACCGCTGGGTCGATCTGGCCGTCGCCGTCGCCGTCGTGGGCGTCGATGATGCGGGTGGTGTCGTTCGGGTCGAGCATCTGTTTGGTGAAGCGGGCCTTGTCGTCGACCTTCTGCCAGAGGAACGGGTCGTAGGAGTTCTCGGTGACCACGAACACGTGGTGGATGGCGGGGTTGGCGTTGCCTTGGCGCTGGCCGCGGCCAAGGCTTTGCACGACGGGGCTGAGTTTCCACGTCGGGTCGAGCTGGAGCACGCTGATGACGCGGCGTTGGATGTTGCGTCCGGTGCCGAGCCCGGCTCGGCTGCCGATCAGGACTGCGATCTTGCCGTCGCGGGCGTCCTGGTCGAGCTGGTCCTTCTGCCGCCGGCTGGTGGCGTCCTGGGCGAAGCGGATCGTGTCGGCGGGCATGCCGCGGGCGACCAACGCGTCGCGGAGCCCGTCGTAGACGTTCCACCGTCCGTCGCGTGGGACGCCAAGGTCGCAGAACACCAGCTGCAGGGAGCCGCGGATCGGCTCTTCGGTGCCGTCGGGGCGGGTGTAGACGTCGTCCCGGTGCCGCTGCCAGGTGTCGATGAGCCAGTCCGCGGCGGCGTCGAGTTTCTGCGGTGCGTCGGTGTGCTCGCCGATGAGCCGCAGGTCGAGCGACGCGGTCCGCCCGTCGGTGGAGATCCACAGGATGTTGTCGTCGCGGAGCGCTCCCCCGGTGGTCAGCCGCTGGTCCGGGTGCCCGCCGGTGACCGCCTTGGCGCGTGCTGCCAGCGAGACGAGGTGCCGTTGCAGTTCGGCCGAGGCCGGCACGGACAGGATCTCCGGCTTGCCGCCGATGATCACTGGCTCGCCGAGGTCGAGATGTTCCTTGAGTTTGACGTCGGCCCACGAGTACATCAGCTGCTTCTGCTCCGGCAGGTTGACGAAGCGGGTGTGCCGGGTCCGTGAGGTGAATCCCGAGCCGTCCGGGCGCATCTCGACCCGTCGGCGCGGTTGGATGAACGCGGCGTGGTACTGGTCGTCGTCGACGATGCCCATCTCGGCCAGCAGTTCGGGCGCAGCGTACTTGGTCATCGTCAGGATCTCCGACGGACTGTTGTCGATCGGGGTCGCGGTCGCCAGGGTGACCACGCGCGGGCTGATGGTGCGCAGGTACTCCAGCTTCATGTCCAGGTCCGCGGTGATCTGGTTGCCGCGGTGCGCCAGCTCGTTGATCGCCGAGATCACCCGGAGGTTCTTGTAGGTGTGCGCTTCGTCGATGAACAGGTAGCCGATGCCGGTGCGCTCGAACTCCACACCCGGGTCGCTCGGTGTGGCGAGCTGCTCTTTGATCTGTTCTTGCAGCGTCTGGATCTGCTTCTCGACGTCCTTGACGGAGAACCGGTCCGCGTCGACCGCGTTCTCCAGGTGGCTCTTGAGCCGGTCGAGCTGCTTGTTCAGGTAGGCAACCTTGTTCGCGCGGGAGACCGGGATCTTCTTGAACGCGCCGTGGCTGATGATGATCGCGTCCCAGGCGCCGGTGGAGCAGCGTGCGACGAACTGGCGTCGCTTGTCGCCTTCGAGGTCCTCGGTGTCCGCGGCGAGCACCTTGGCCCGCGGATACGCCTGGAGGAACTCGCGGCGGAACTGTCCAAGCACACCTTTCGGCACGACGTAGGCCGGCTTGCTGACGAGCCCGAGCCGGACCAGCTCCATGCCACCGACGATCATCTCCAGGGTCTTGCCGGCTCCGGTGCCGTGGAACAGCCCGACGCCGCGCGAGTTGCGGATGCGCGCCACCGCGGCCATCTGATGCGGGCGCAGCGTGAACGCCGCGGACATGCCTGGAGCGGTGATGTGCTCGCCGTCGTAGGTCCGCACGACCCGCGCGTTGAACCGGTCGTTGTAGGTGCGCGCCAGCTCGGCGGATCGGTCCGGGTCCTCCCACAGCCACGCCCGGAACCTGCCGTCGAGCTGCTCGGCTTTCGCCTGCGCCATCGCGGTCGCTTCCAGGTCACGGACGGTGCGCTTGTCCGTGCCCGTGCCGATCGTCTTGGTGATCTCGATGCTCTGGCTGTTCAGGAGGTTCGCGGCGAGGTCGGTCGCGGTCCGGCTGCGGGTGCCCCACACGGTGGTCGCCAGGACGCCCGTCTTGGCGGCGCCGCTGACTGACCATGCGGCGCCGACGTTGGTGACGGTCACCCCCGGGTCATCGAGGATCTCGCGCAGGAACTGCTGAACGTGGCTGGCGGCGATCCACGGCGAGCCGAGCCGGGCGCTGATCTCGGCCGGCGTGAGGTCACGCGGGAGTACCTGCTGCAGTGCCGCGACGTTGCCAGCGAACCGGTCGTCGGTCGCAGCCGCCTGCTGCGCGGCGGTGAACTTGGCGCGGACGTTGCCCGACAGGTACTCGGCCTTGCGGATCAGCGCACCGGACTGCGGGTCTTCGAACACCAGCCCGCCCAGGGCAGCGCGGGCCGCCGCTTCGGAGTCCACGCCGAGCAGCGAGGCAACGACGTCGAGCCGGACCTCATTGTGCCGGTCCCAGCACACCACGACAGCGTCATCGGCCGACTGGACCCGCTCGACCGGGGTCGGCACGGTAATGACCCGCTGCCGGAACACTTCGGCCTTCTCTGCGGTGCCTGTGTCGTCGTCGAACTTCTCCAACGCCGCGACGTACGGGAAGAACGGGTCGTCGCGGAACCCGCCCATCCGCGGGTAGGTCCGCCGTTCGGTCTCGACGAGTTCGCCGGTCTCCTTGTCCACCTTGGTGCTGGCGGAGGACTGGAACCGGTTGATGGCGCCGAACGCGGCGGCGTATGCGTCGTACTGCTGGTTCAGGTCGGCTCGCAGCTGTTGGGTTTGCGGGGTGTCGGCGCGTTGGGCGGCTTCCTCGTCGAGCAGCCCGAGGATCGTCTCCCGCAGACCGATCAGGGCGCGCAATTCGGCGACCTGGGTCCGCGGCGGTTCGTGGCGGGCCCGCCGGCCGTCGCGAACCTGCCAGAACCGCCCGTCCCCGGCGTCGATGAACAGGCCCTCCTGGTCGGGGGTCGGACCGCGCAGCACCACCGCCGGAGCTGCCGGTTCGGCCGCCGTGATCTGCTGGAAGGCACGCGCCAGCGCGGCGGCGACGTCGGTGTCGCCGGGCTCGACGACGACGGTCGGGCGGGCACGTCCGGTGCCGGTGAGCTGCCGCCCGAGCACGAGCTCCGGCCGGTCGAGGAAGTAGCCGTTGATGTCGAACGTCTCGGCCTGCACGCCTTCGGCCGCGGCGGGCAGCTCGACGGACCGCACGGCCGTCCATGCCGGCCCGGACGGCGGCTGGCCGGCTTCGCGGCGTCGGAACACCAACAGGTCGGTGACGACGTCGGTGCCGGCCGCGGCCTGGTGCGCGCCGCTGGGCAGCCGGACCGCACCGACCAGGTCGGCCAGCGCCGCCATCCGGTGACGGGCCTCCTGATGCGCATCGTCGCGGCCGTCCATGGTGTATCGGGAGGTGATCAGCGCGACGAGCCCGCCGGGGCGGGTGGCGGCCAGAGCCTTGAGGATGAAGTGGTTGTGGATGCTGTGGCGGCGGCGTGGATTGTGCGTGGGGTCGTGCAGCTTGTGGCTGCCGAACGGCACGTTCCCGATCACCAGATCGAGCCCGGGATCGGGCAGCTGCGTGTCGGCGAACGACTCGGAGCGGATGTCGGCGTGCGGGAACCGAGCCTGTGCGATCCGGGCGGTCACCGGGTCGACCTCCACGCCCAGCAGCCGGGTACCGGCCGGGGCACCAGCCAGGAAGTTGCCGCTGCCGCAGCCGGGCTCCAGGACCGAGCCGCCGTCGAAGCCAAGCGTGCCGAGCGCGGCCCACACCACCGCCGCGAGGCGCGG
The DNA here is from genome assembly GCF_040300725.1 of Dactylosporangium sp. NPDC000244. Taxonomy (NCBI): domain Bacteria; kingdom Bacillati; phylum Actinomycetota; class Actinomycetes; order Micromonosporales; family Micromonosporaceae; genus Dactylosporangium; species Dactylosporangium sp. NPDC000244. The sequence goes on along the minus strand of NZ_JBEPEH010000019.1, from coordinate 82,806 downwards.
GTCGGTGTAGTGGGCATTCAGCGTCGTGGCACGAGCGGCTCGGTACGCGTCATCACCGAGCAGTTGCTGCAGCTCGGCACGTTCGGCGGCGAACCGCGCGGCTTCGCGGGGTCGTTCGTCGAACAGCCCCGGCGTGGCGCCCCACCCGGACCACCGCGCCAGCGTTGCCTGCTCCTCGCTCGTTGCCGGGCGCTGTTCGGCCTCGATGCCGTGCACCAGGACCCGCAGGGCATCGAGATTGGCCCGCACCCGCGCCGCTTCACCCGACGGTGGCAACACCGCACCGGCAGCGACACTGCCGTTCGCGGTGCTCGTTTCGGAGATGCCCGCGTCGGCGTCGGCTTCGCTGCCGGCGTTGACGACCGGCGCCGCCACCGGAGCGGGCGCGACAACCGGTCCCGGCGCGGCCGGGGCGAGCCTCGTCGGCGCAGACGATGGCCGGGACAGGATCTCGAGCGGCAGCATGTCGTCAGAGACCGCGAGCGGAACCGCTACCGCGGGTGTGGCAGGCGCGGGTTCGGAGAGCGGGGGCCGGTCGATGACCGTGAAGTGGGCGCCGGCCGCAGGCACGCCCACTGTCACAACGCGATACCGGTTGGGCTGGCCATCCGGGTCGCTCACCTGCACGGCCACGTGTGCCACATCGCTGCGCTGCATGCCGTGGCTCGGTGTCCACCACCGGTCGTACGTACCGGTCACGGTTGCCTCGGCGCCGTCAACGACGCCGGTGATCATGCCGTAGGCGCCCCGGCGTACCGACCGCAACGGCGTCGGCCCCGTGGTCGTGGCGCCGTCCCAGCGGTCTTCGATGACGGCCTGGTCGATCAGGGGCTGCCGAAGCAGCGGGTCGACTCGGCCACGCCATACGTCGTCGCCGAACAGGTAGGTAGCGATCGACTCGATCTCGCGGAACTCGCGGCCGACGCCGGGGATCGTCCACCGAGTCCGACCCTGCGCATCGAGGTCTTCGTGCAGCCTCAGGCCGACTTCGGCAAGGGCGGCGCTGACCTGCTCAACGACCGGCATCTGCCGCCATGGTGCGGCAGTTCCAGCCGGCGCATCCGCTGGTGGCGTCACGACCGTGAGATCCGCACCCGTAGGGACGGCGACGGCGACGCCGTCCAATGCTTCGGGACGGGTGGCAACGGTCACGACCAGGCACGGCTCCGGCGTCCAGCCCTGATACCCAGCGACCGCCCGATGGGTCGCCACGACGTAGCCGGTCAGCCGGGCGTTGCGGCCGTCGGGCAATTGCCCGGACACGATGCCGTACGTGCCGTAGGCAACCTCGGCGGAAGGGACAGTGCCCAGCTCAGCATCCGCAATGGCAGCGTGCGCCAACAGGGGTTGCAGCAGCTTCTCGAACAGCCGGTCGCGCGTCGGGCCGCCGGGCATTGCTTCCGCCGAGGGGGCGGGCGCAGGGCCTGGCGGAGCTACCCGACGGTCAGCAGCATCTGGCGCAGCACCTGGCCCTCGGCCTCGAACCGGGCCGTGGTCAGCCGCTGCACCCGAGCCATGTACGGCTCGTCGATCGGAGTTGGTCCGGCCAGCGTCCGGGCCAGTTCCTCGATCGCCGCCTCCAGCTCCTCGCCCATCGCTGTGAAGAAGCGCTCCGGATCGTCCAGATCCCGGACGCGGGCCGGCATCGCCTGGCGCCAGTGACGCTCCGCCTGCTGACCGTACCGGTTCACGTCGTGCTCCCTCGTCTACTCGCGGCTCATCGACAATCGGCTCGTCTGCCGATGCTTCATGTTTCGGTGCTTCGCGTGCGGGTTCCAACTCCGGCTGCGGCGCGTGCGTGCCAGGCAGACCGAACGTAAAATCGAACGCAAGCTGGTCAGGGCTTGGATCGCGGCGGCGCCGGGCCATCTGCTGTCCTCCTATTCTGCTACGGATGAGCGCCGATCGGGGGGCGCCAGTGGGGCCGGGTATGTCCTGGCAATGCGGCAGCCGGCCGGTGCCGAGCGAGCGATGCGGTGTCCTGCCGCCGTGGGATGGGGCTTGCTCCGCCGAGCGGTGACGGCGGGTCAGCGGCGCGTGACGGGCTCCGTCGCAGCTGGAGTGCCCGGGATGTGCTGAGCTCGGTTCGGGCGATCGGCCGGCGCGTGCGGTGCGTTGCTCGCTGCCCCGGGGGCCTGGCTCTGCCGGGCAAGCTGCGCAGCGGTGACCGGGACGCCACTGGGCGCGATGACAGCCCGGTTCGCGGTCAGCAGGACCGCGTGGAACCACGGTTCGGCTGGTTGGCCGTCGAACTGAATGCCGTTTGCTTGCGCGACGCTGCGACCGGTGCGTACCGACTGGTGCGTCGTGATGTACATGCCCGCTGCGTACGCTCCGGCGATGGTTGCCTCGATCCGTGCGGTGTTCCACACGGTCTCGGCCAGCTCGCGCCACGGCTCAAGCGACGGGCGGAGACCTCGGCGGCGTAGTGCAGCGCCTCCTCATCGAACTCGGGCACTGGCACGGGCCGTCGGTGCGCGTGCGCGACGACCTCATTGGCCGCCCGTGCTATCGGGGCGGTAAGGACCCAGCCCTTACCGTCGGCCTTGCATTGCTTCGCGGCTTCGCCGATCCGTTGGGCGGTGTCGATGTACGCCGCGCGGTAGAAGGAGGTGTAGGTGCGGTCCCATATCGTGTCCGCGACCGCGATGTCGGCCTGGCTCGCGGGGGCGCTGAACCAGCTTTGACGGGCAACGCGTGCGAGGTCCGCAGGCAGGGCGAGGCCGTCCGTGGACGGCTGCTGGCGGTGATCTGGTGATACCACGGCGCTGAGTCCTTCCTGGACAGCGGAACGAAGCTGTGGCCCGTAGGTCGGTTGTCGTTGTTGCCGCTGCTGCCGCGTCAGCGGGTAACCGGGCGGCGGATGGCCGCGACCGGCTTGAAGTTGGCAACCGGCGTGATCTTGACGAAGTCGCCGGTGTGCGGTGCTTGGACCAGGTACTGCCGGCCGTCGCCGCCGCGGCCGATGTACATGCCGACGTGTCCCGGTCGCTGCATCGAGCCGTTGGATCCGGGGATGAGGATCAGGTCGCCGGGCTGCATGACATCGAGTCCGGCCACGGCGACGCCGGTGTGCACCTGATCGCCGGTCACGCGTGGGATGCGCACGCCCGCGTGCGCCCACGCCTGCATCATCAGGCCCGAGCAGTCGTAGCTGTCCGGTCCTTCCGCGCCGAACACGTACGGCTTGCCGAGCTGGGCTAGCGCGAAGGACACGGCGGCGGCTTGCTGCGCGTCGGACGGCAGGGTGTAGCCGGGCGGGATGCCGCCGCCGCCGTTGGGTAGTCCGTCGCCGCCGGTGTCGACGGCGTACTTCGGCAGTCGGCTGCGGATCTGCTGCGGATAGTCGTGCGCCAGGCCAGAGGCTGGAACACCGCCTGCGGCGAGGATGTCGCCGCGGCCGGCGAAGTACGCGGCCCATGCCAGGTCGAGCGGGTCGCCGACGAGGCGACCGTTGGCAAGGTTGGTTTCGGTCCAGGCGATCAGGTCGCACATGAGGTGCCCTTGGGCGAGGATCGCGTCGCCAGGGTCGTAGGGCGAGCTGGTGCCGTTGTGGTTGTAGTCGTATCCCCACGTCTGCCAGGTGGCATCGGTGAACTGTGCAATGCCTTTTGCCGGAACTTCGCCGATGTCGGTGTAGGCGTTGGGGTTCCAGCTCGACTCCAGGTCGAGCTGGGCAGCGATGTCTGCCGGTCCGATCGACGGGCACAACGCTCCGGCCGCCCGTACGTAGGGAAGGTATTGCGCGGGTACCGGCGCGTCGGGCCGAAGCTGGTTACCTCTGGCGCCATCCGCCTGGGCGGCGGCCTGGGTTGAGCCTACCGACGCCGCCAGCACGAACCCGCCGCAGCAGCAGCCGCCGAGGGCCAGCAGCACGATCACGCACGCGATGACCACCCACCGTGTTGCGGTCCCTCCCGACTGCTCCAGTCCGCTCACCGCCAAGCACCCCAGCCGGCGCCCAGCCCCCGCCCGAGGCGCTCGCAGTGCCGGCCTGCATCGGAAGCCGCGGCTGCCCGACCAGTCACATCGGCGTGGCGACCGCCGGTGCCGGCGCCGGCTCGTTGCGCTGCGAAGGGATGCAGCATTCGGGTGCGCGATCGTGACGTGACGGGCATGGCAGCTCCTCGGCATCGGTGACTGCTCCACCGAACCCGTCAACGGTGGGTGGTGGCGCTACCCGTAACGCCCGTAGCGCCCGCATCACCTTGTGCGTCAACGCTTTCGTCCACACCGCCGGCTGATCGTCCAGGTCACAGCCCGCCACCGAGGTGGGTCACCTGGACGAAGGAGCACGCGTGCTCACACATCTGACAGACGTCGCGTTCAACGTGCTGGCCGCCCCCGACCCCACCGGCGCGCCGGTAGACCTGGACCCCGCCTCGCAGCCGATCCCCGGACTCGGAGTGCTGGTGACCCAGCTGCTGGGCTGGGCGAAGTGGGCGCTGATCGTGGCCGGCATCCTCGGCATGTTCATCTGCGCCGGAATGATGATCATGGGTCGTCGCAACCGCAGTTCCACCGCCGTCGACGGCGCCACCGGCATTCCCTGGGTACTGGGCGGTCTGACGCTCGGCGCGGTCGCCGCCACGGTCGTCGGGGCGGTGCTGTAGGCCATGACGGACGACATCACCCTGGCGGCCAGACGGCGCACCCGCGCCCTGGTAGCCACGGTGGCGGCCGTTGCACTGATCGTGGCTGCCGTCGTCGGCGTACTCGCCGCGACGGTAGGGCGCCGGGGCAACCCGGCGCCCGCGCCACCATCGGCCACCAACGAGACCGCTACCCCCGCAGGATCGCTACCCGAGGTCGCACCGTCAGCCGCGCTGCAGTGGGTCACCGTTGCCGGGGCGCACCTTCCCATCGGCGCAGCAGGGCCGCGTGATACGAGCGGCGGCCGGGCCCGCGGATTCGCCCGCACCCCGATAGGCGCGGTCTTCGCTGCAGCCCACATCACCGTGCGGCTGTCGCCGCAGGTCGGGCCGGCCGTGTTCGAGCCCACCCTGCGCGAGCAGGTAGTCGGCCCGGACGCCGATCGGCTGCTCGCCACCGTGGACGAGGAGTACCAGCAGCTGCGGGCACAGTTCGGCGTCATGGCCGGTGAGCCGGCCGGCCAGCTGTACTCGACCGTCACCAGCTTCCGGATTGGGACTACATCCCCCGACGCCGTCGAAGTGGGACTGCTCATCGAAGGACCGAGCCAGTCCGGACCAACCAGGGTCGCGCTGTCGGTCCAGATGCGGTGGAGCGGCGACGACTGGGCGCTGCAGGCGCCGAGCGGCGGCGACTGGAACACCGCGGCCGTCCTCGTGCCGACCACCGCCGGCTACACCGGCTTCGCGGCGGGGGGCTGATCGCCGTGTGTGCCCCGTGGGACACGAACTGCATGGCCAACGCCGTCGTGACGGCGGTCGCGGACACCTTTTTCGGCCGGCTCGAACAGATGATGATCGCCGCGGCGTTGTGGGGGATCGACATCTGCGCGACCTGGTGGGTGGCGGTGCCGTCGCTCAGCCTCTACCCCGACCCGCAGAACGTGACCGCATCGTCGACGCCGATCGACGCCGTTGCTCATCTGCGCGCGCTCATCATGCCGATCACCGCGGCTGTCGCCGTCGGCGGCATCCTGTGGCAGGCCATCATGATGGTGCTGACCCGCAAGCCGGCCCCGCTGGTGAACGTGCTGCGGGGGCTGTGGAACACAGCGCTGTGGGCGGCCGTCGGGATCTTCGGCACCCAACTGCTGCTGACCGGATGCGACCAGTTCAGCAACGCCGTGCTGGCCGCCGCCCTGCAGTCGGTCGGTAATCCCAGCCTCGGCAAACGGCTCGGCGCCATCGCCGTACCCGCCTCCGGCGGCGGTTTGCCAGAGGTCGTGGTGATTCTGGCCGCCACGCTCGCGCTGCTCGCCTCGCTCATCCAGGCGTTCCTGATGCTGTTCCGCGACGGATCCGTCATCATCCTCGCCGCGCTCACGCCACTGGCCGCAGCAGGCAGTTTCACCAACGCCACCAACGGCTGGAAGAACAAGCTGCTGGCCTGGCAGCTCGCGCTGATCTTCTACAAGCCGATGGCGGCGATGGTGTACGCCACCGCGATCTACGTCACCGGCGAGAACACGTCGACCGATCCGCGGGTGCTGTTCGTGGGGCTGGCCATGATGGTGATCGCCCTGGTCGCGCTCCCCGCGCTGATGAAGTTCTTCAACTGGACGATCGGCTCGCTGCAGAGCGGCAACGGCGGGCTCGGCATGTTCGCCACCGCCGGCGCTGCCGGTATGCACGCTGCATCGTCGGTGCTGGGCGGGTTCGACGCCGGCATGCACGCCCGCTACCTCGCCGACGCGTTCGACCGGCCCGGTCCGGCAGGCGGTCCGGGTGGTGCCGATCCCGGTTCTGGGCCGTCCGGTCCTGGCCGAGGTCCGGACGATCGTGACCCGCCCAATACCGGTCCCGGCCCAACGTCCGGTCCGGGCCCCGGCTCGGGCGGCGCACCAGGTCCCGGCGGGGGGCTCAAACCACCGGCGTTCGTCGGTGAAGCCGGTGCCGGGAAGGTCGCCAACATCACCTCCGCCGGTGCGCCGGGTGCGGCTGCATCCACCACGACTGCCGCTCCCAGCGCAGCAGCGTCCGGTGCCACGAGCAGCGCTGCAACGACGGGTGCCGCCACCGGCGCGGCGACGGGTGCTGCTGCCGCAGCCGGACCGGCTGGGCTGGCGGTTGTCGGCGCCACCGAAGTGGTCAGCACGGTCACCGAGACCGCCAAGGCTGCCGCTAACGCTGCCGCCAACGCCCTCGACAACCCGACGAAGGAGACGTGAGCGTCGTGGCCGCATCCGAAAGCCAGGTACGAACCTACGGCGGCTGGCGGCGAAGCCGCGGCATCGGGCTGATGGGCCTGGGGTCGGCGCAGACGCTCGCAGTCGTGATCGCCCTGACCGTGCTCATCATCGCGATCTCCGTGGACCGGACCATCGGCATGCTCGTCGCCGGACCGGCGCTGCTGCTCATCGGCGGGACCGTGCTGCGCTGGGACGGTGTGCCGTTGCTGCACGGTCTGCTGCAACGCATCCGGTGGGGCTGGGGATCCACCCGCGGCTACACCGCCTACCGATCCGGGGTGACTGCAGCGCACCCGCACGGCTGGCAACTGCCGGGCGTGCTGGCACCGACCACCCTGCTCTCGGTGGAGGACCCGGCCGGCGACTACGGCGTCGTGTGGCACCGCCGGCTCGGCACCTTGACCGTCACGCTGCGCGTGGCCGCCACTTCGACCTGGCTGGTCGATCCCGGCCAGGCCGAGCGGTGGGTGGCGAACTGGGGTTCCTGGTTGGCCGGGCTCGGCTACCTGCCGACGGTGCGGTGGGTCGCGGTCACTGTCGACACCGCCCCCGCGTCCGGGTCGCGGCTCGCGCACTACGTGGCTGGACGGGTCGCGCCGCACGCCCCGGCCGCGGCCCGCAGGGTCCTCGCGCAGCTCGTCGAGGTGTCCCCGGCCGCCGCCGCGGACGTGGAAACCCGGGTCAGCATCACCTTCGACCCGGCCCTGTCCCCGACCCGGCCGCGGGACCTGGACGAGTCGCTGGCCGAGGTCAGCCGGGCGCTGCCCGGACTGACCGACGCGCTCGGTTCCTGCGGGCTGACCGTCCTGGGCCGCGCCACCGCGTCGGACCTGCTCGGCGTTGTCCGGGCCGCCTACGATCCGGCCGCCCGTGGCGACGTCGCCAACACGCTCGGCGACGGCACCGGCCTGCGTCGCTTCCTGGACTGGGACACCGCCGGGCCGATCGCCGCGAACGAATTCTACGACCGCTACCAGCACGACTCCGGCTGGTCGGTGTCCTGGGCCTGGCACGAGGCACCCCGCGCCAACGTCCACGCGGACGTGCTGAGCCGGCTCCTGGCCCCGGGCGGCCATCCGAAGCGGGTCACGCTGCTATACCGGCCAGCGTCGGCCGCCGACGCGTCACGCATCGTGGAGCGCGAGGTCAACGCGGCCAGCTTCCGCGACGCGTTGCGCGCGGCGCAGAAACGCGACGAGAACGCCCGGGACCGGGCCGACAAGGAACGGGCGCTGCGCGCCGCCCGCGAGGAAGCGTCTGGCGCGGGCGTGGGCCTGATGTCGATGTTCGTCACGGTGACCGTGACCGAAGAGGACGACCTCGGGCGCGCGGTCGCCGACGCGGAAAGCCGCGCCGAGGTGGCAAAGATCCGGCTCCGGCGACTACGCGCCAGCCAGGCCGCGGGGTTCGCCGTCACGCTGCCGTGCGGCATCTGCCCTCCCCAACTGGCCACCCAGTGGCCCCGCTAACGACGCGCGGACAGGAGTCCATCGTGCAACGACAGTCCACACAGGACCGTGACCCGCGACTCAGCACCGAGCCCGTCGCGCCGTCGTGGGGATGGCGTAACCCCGGCGCAGGCCGGGTCAGCCACCTCGCACCGGGCATGGAATACCAGGCCACGACCGTGCAGTTCTGCGGCCTCTACCCGTTCGTCGCCGGGTCCGGCTCCCCGATGCTCGGGGTGCCGATCGGCCGGCACATGCTGTGGGGCGAGGTCGTCTGCCTCGACCCCCTACAGTGGCTGACCAGCGGCCTGGTCACCAACCCCGGCATGTTCCAGCTCGGGCAGCCCGGCATCGGCAAATCCAGCCTGGCCAAACGGCTGCTCACCGGACTGGTCGGCTACGGCGTGCACGGCCTCGTCCTCGGCGACACCAAACCGGACTACACGCCGCTGATCCGCGAGCTCGGCGGGCAGGTCATCACCGTCGGACGCGGCATGGACCGGATCAACCCCTTGGACGCCGGACCGCTCGGCGCCGCACTGGCCCGGATGAGCGGACCCGACGCATTGCGGCTCCGCCTCGAAATCCGCGGGCGCCGGCTGTCGCTGCTGCTGGCCCTGTGCACCCTCGTGCGGGCCGGGAGGGTCACCAACCCCGAGGAAATCATCCTCGGCCGCGCCGTCGACATCCTCACCGACCGCCTCGACCGCGAACCCACCGTCCCGGACGTCCTCGCACTGCTGGAGGAAGGCCCGGACGAGATCCGCACCGCCGCCCGAGCCGGCACCGACGCCGACTACCGCCGCCGCGTCGACGAACTCGTCCCCACCCTCGCCCTGCTGTGCGAAGGGTCGCTCCGCGGGGTGTTCGACCAGGCGACCACCACCCCGATCGACCTCGACGCGCCCGCCGTGTCGGTCGACATCTCCCACGTGTCGGCGGCCGGCGACCAGCTCGTCGCCGCGGCGATGCTGTGCACCTGGAGCTACGCCTTCGGCACCGTCGACGCCGCCGCCGTCCTTGCCGAGCAGGGGTTGGCGCCGCGACGGCAGTTCATCGGCGTGATGGACGAGCTGTGGCGAGCGCTACGCGGTGCGCCCGGCCTCGTCGATCATGCTGACGCGCTGACCCGGCTCAATCGGCAGCGCGGCATGGCCAGCCTCATGATCACCCACAGTCTCGACGACCTGGAGGCGCTGCCCACCGAGGAGGACCGCGCGAAGGCGAGGGGCTTCTTCGAGCGGGCCGCTATCAAGATCCTCGGTGCGCTGCCGGGCCGGGAGCTGGACCGGATCAGCCGCATCACCCGGCTCTCCGGGCCGGAACGGGACATGGTCAGTTCGTGGGCGGCGCCAGAAGCGCTGTTCCCCGGCAGCGTCCACCCTGGGCGCGGGAAATATTTGATCAAGACGGGTGAGCGGCCTGGTCTGCCGGTCGCGATGCGCCTGGTCGGTGACGAAGCACGGCTGTATGACACCGACCGAGCCGTCCGGGGCGTGGCCGCATGAGCACGCCGACGAGCCGGCTGAGGGCCATCGCGTACGGCGGGGGTGTCCAGTCCACCGCCTTGCTGGTGCTGGCCGCGACTGGCCGCATCGACTACCCGGTCTTCCTGTTCGCCAACGTCGGTGCCGACTCCGAGGACCCGGCGACGCTGAGCTATCTGAAGCGCTACGCCAAGCCCTACGCCGCCGCGCACGGCATCACCCTGCACGAGCTGCATCGCATCCGGCGTGACGGGTCCATCGAAACCCTGTACGGGCGGCTGACCCGGCCGCAGTCACGGTCACTGCCCATCCCGGTCCGGATGTCCAGCGGAGCGCCGGGAACGCGGTCGTGCACGAGCGATTTCAAGATCAAGATCATGGGTCGGTGGCTGAAGGCGCACGGTGCCGCACCGGCAACACCCGCTCAGGTCGGGATCGGGATCAGCCTCGATGAGATCCACCGGGTCAACAACCGCCGCGCCATGCCGTACGAGCAGCCGGTGTATCCGCTCCTGGATCACCAGCCACCGCTGCGGCGCATCGACTGCGAACGGATCATCACCGCAGCTGGACTGCCGGTGCCCGGGAAGAGCGCGTGCTGGTTCCGCTGCACCGACGCATGTACTGGGCTGAGCTGCGCCGGGATCGCCCCGACCTGTTCGAGCGGTCCTGCCAGCTGGAGGATCTGCTCAATGAGCGGCGCGCCCGGCTCGGGAGGGACCCGGTCTGGTTGACCGCCCGGAATCGGCCCCTGCGGACCCTCGACGCGGCGCAGGACCCGCTGCCGGGCTTCGAGCCCGACGGCAACGACGGCGGCTGCGACAACGGGGCGTGTTTCGCATGACGCGGCTCCCGGTTCGTAGACGCGTTGCTCGGGCCGCGCGGCCGGCCCGGCAGGTGGTGCGGCGGTTCACGGCACGCGCTGCCGCCGGCACGCTGGCGGTGACCGTTGGATGCGGCCTCGTCTCGACACCGCCGTCACTGGTTGACGGCGGCGCTGCCGTAGCGCTGCTGGTAGTCCTCGCCGGCGCGCACCACCGGCCGCTGTGCCCTGGCGGCCGGCACCGTCGCCAACACCGACTGTCCGCTCGGGGTGGTCTGCGATGAGTCTGTCGCAACAGCCGGTGCAGCCCCGCGCCAGCGCGGGCACCATGCCGTTGACGCCGTTCGTCATCCTCGGTGCCGCGTGGGGCGCCATCGCGGTGACGTGGCTGGCCTGGGCCGCCGGCGCCTTGACCGCCGCCGCGACGGGCGGACACCCCGGACCCGGCTACGGCTCCGAGTTCGTCACCGGGCTGCTGCACGGCCGGTGGAGCGTGCTGTATCCGGACGTCAATCACCCGGTGGTCGCCGTGGTGTTCGGGCTGTTCCTGGTCGCGGTGCTGGCACCGGTGATCGCCGGGTGGGTGTGGTGGGAACGGCACCGCACCGAGGCCGATGACCCGCTGCCCTCGCTGGCGCGCCCGCACGAGGTTGCCGATCTCACCCCCGCGGGAGTCGCCGAACGGGCCCTGCAGCTGCGGCCGAGTCTGGCCGGTACGCCGGCCAGCGAGCTGCCCGCTGCGCAGACCGGGCTGGCGCTGGGCACCATGCAGCGACCGCGCGGCAGGTTCGGTCCGCAACTGCGTGCTTCGTGGGAAGAGGGCATCCTGGCCATCATGGGCCCACGGGCCCAGAAGACCACCGCCCTCGCGGTCCCGCTCATCCTCGACGCGCCCGGCGCCGTCCTCGCCACCTCGAACAAGGCGGATCTGTGGGCCACCACCAGCGCGGCCCGAGCTCGGGTCGGTCGGGTGTGGGTGTTCGATCCGCAGGGCATCACGCGGATCGGGCAGCGCTGGTGGTGGGACCCGCTGACTGCGGTGACCTCCGTGGAGGATGCCGCTCGGGTGGCCAGCCATTTCGTGCAGCCGTTGCGCCGTGACCGTGGCGAGGACTTCTGGCTGTTGGCCGCCGAGGATCTGCTCACCTCGTTCTTCCTCGCCGCCGGGGTCAGCCACGGCTCGATGAGCGACGTGCAGGCATGGCTGGCCGACGCGAGCGAAGACCAGCCGGTCGGGATCCTGTTCGCCCACGGCTATCCCGAGGTTGCGCGGGCCCTGCGTGGCCGGCAGCACGGGGCGCCCGAAACCCGTGACGGCATCTACGAGACCGCCCGCACCGCGGCGAGGTGCCTGCAGGACCCGCGCATCATGGCCTGGGTCAACGAACCCACCGACAGCGAACTCGAGCGATTCGATCCGGATGCCTTCCCGGTCAGCAGCGACACGCTGTTCCTGCTGTCCAAGGACGGCGCCGGTTCGTCCGGGCCGCTGGTCGCGGCGTTGACCGACCAGGTCATGCGGCACGGCGTACGCCGCGCCGAGGCCCGCGGCGGCCGGCTCGACCCACCGATGCTGGCCATGCTCGACGAGGCCGCCAACATCTGCCCCCTAGCGGATCTGCCCCTGCTGTACAGCCACTACGGCAGCCGCTCCATCGTGCTCGTCACCATCCTGCAGACCTACCAGCAGGGCAGCACCGTCTGGGGCGACAAGGGCATGGGCACCCTGTGGGGCGCCGCCACCGTCAAGCTCATCGGCGCCGGCGGCGACGACCCCCGCTTCGCCGCCGACGTGTCCTCGCTCATCGGCGAACACGACGTGGCCACCATGTCGCTCACCCGCGACGGCACCGGCAGCGTGTCCCGCCAGGTCAGCGTCCGCCGGCAGCGGATCATGGGACCTGAGGACGTCCGCGCCATCAAACGCGGCACCGCCATCCTGCTCGCCTCCGGGGCCCGGCCCGCGCTGCTCCGCCTCAACCCGTGGTTCCGCCAGCCGGACGCGCCAGCCCTGCAGTTGGCAACCGCGAAGGCGATCACGCAGATCAGCGACGCCGCAGAACGCGAACGGTTGATCGCTGACCTCACCCAGGACGGGGTGCAGCTGCCGGCCGCGCCCGCACCGCCGGTGCTGCGGCCACCGACCTCCACACCGCCGGCCGCGTCCCAGCCCCCCGGGACCGCGTCACGGTTCCCGGATGCGCAAATGTCCGACGACGATGAGGGCGGCCCAGGGGCAGCCCGACGCACGGTGAAGCCGTCCGTGCCGCAGTTCCGCGGTCCGACGAGGCAGCCGTGACCGCCGCCCGCCCGCCTGACGCGGACCGGCTGATCGCCGCCCACCAGGTCGCCAACAAGTTCTACCGCAGCCACCTCCTCGACGAGCCTCGCGCCCTGGCCTACCTGCGCAGCCGGGGCATCATCGCCGCAAGCGCAGCGGACCCGCCGTGGACCATCGGCTACGCGCCCCACGGCTGGACTATCCTCCGCGACCACCTCCGCCGCAAAGGCTTCACCGACGACGAACTGCTCAAGGCCGGGCTGATCACCACCGCCCGCAACGGCAACCGCATCGACGTGTTCCGCGACCGGGTGATGTTCCCAATCCGCAACACCGACGGGGACGTCGTGGCGTTCACCGGACGGGACCTATCCGGCCGCGCCGGCACACCCAAATACCGCAACACCACCACCACTCCCATCTACCGCAAAAGCGACCTGCTCTACGGGCTCGCCGAGCAGCTCGATGTCACCGCCCAACCCGCGGCGGTGATGCTCGTGGAAGGCCCGGCCGATGTCCTGGCCGTGGACCGGCTGCGCAACAGCCTGCCGGACACCCTCTACCCGGACCCGTACTACGCCGTCGCGCCCTGCGGTACCGCCCTGACCGCCGAACAGGTCGCGCTGCTGGCCGCGGCCCTGCCGCCGGGAACCCCGATCGTGGCTGCGTTCGACGCCGACGACGCCGGACAAGCCGCCATCGACAACTCCTACCAGTTGTTGCGGGACTGGCCGGGACCCGTCGACGCAATCGTGCTGGAGGGCCGCGCCGACCCTGCGTCGCTCGTCGCCGACAGCCCGGCCACCGCCGTCGGCACCTTCGCCCACCTGCGCCGGCCGTTGGTCGACGTCGTCCTGGAGCACCGTCTGAGGCCGCACCTCGCCCGGCTCGACACCCGGCTGGACGAGCTCACGCGGATCGGTCGCGACCCGGCGTCGGAGTCGCTGCTGATCCGCCTCAACGCCGTGCGGGCAGTAGCGCCGTTCATCGGCGACGTTGCCCAGAACAATCCCGACATCGCCGCTCGGCTCTCGGTGGAGCTGGCCCTGCGGTTGCAGGTCGAACCGTTGACGGTGCTGGAGGCCATCTACCCGCCGCACGAGGACGACGACGCCGTCCTGGTCGACGTGCCGGCCCCTCCGGGGCGGGATGCCGTCGCGTTGGGCACTCGCGGGTTCCCCGACCCAAGCATCGTGGGGCATGGATACGCACGGATCTGCCCTGCCGATGCTGCCGCTGCGACCTGGGTCCAGCACGACCCGACGACCGGTCACACCGCCTGGGTCCTCAGCGAAGGTGTCGGCGCCGACCCCGCCGACTGTGACGCTGCCCGCCTGGCCGCGGAAGTCGCCGGGCGCGCCGCGATCCTCGTCGGCGCCCACAAGGCCGTCGAAATCGCCCGGGTCGCCGTCAACGCTGCCTTCGCCGAACCCGGTACCCGGCAGGGCAACGCCAGCATCGTCGTGCTCTGCTCGTTCGACGGCGACCGGCCGCAGCCGGGCTCCGGGCAGTTCACCGTGGCCTGGGCCGGCGACGCCCGCGCCTACGCCACCGCCAACCCGCCACACGCCAGGGCGGTCACCGACGCCGCCCAGATACGCAGGTGGTTCGCTGCCGTGACCGTCGACCACGCCGTCAGCTCTCGGCACCCCAGCGCCGCAACTGCGCCGCGGCCGGCATCGAGCGCTGCTGCGCCACGAACGCCGCAACCGCGCGGTCAACACACTCCGGCGGGCGGGCAGTTGCTGACCGCGTCAGTCCGTGGTGGCGCGATCGGTGTCAACCGTCTCGATCTGCCGCCCACGAGCATCGTGCTCGCCGGCCGCCGCACCGCCGCTGTCGACACCGAACTCCTCCGCACCGCCGTCGAACCGCGCCGGCCCGACGTCACCCTGGCCAACCTTCGCCAGCTCGCCGGCCCGCAGACCATCGCCATCGTCGTGCGCCCCGATGCTGCGCGACAGCGCGAGGTGATGACCGCCGCCCGGCTGGCCCGCCAGGACCAGACGGGTGCCTACCTGCCCCGTCGCCAGGCGCATACCGCCGCTCGTCACGCCGATGCGCGTCTGGCACTGCCGCCGGGACCGGCAAGCACGTCCGTGAGTCGCTGACCTGATGCCCCACCGATAGGGCGCGTGGTGCCCGCTGATCTGCCTTGGCTCTGCGTGATCATTGGACCGTCCTCGACGCGGGGTGTAAGGCTTTGTGGGTCGCCTCGGTACGCTGGAGGTGTTGCCCAGCTCCCGAGCACCGGATGTCATCATCGACCGATGGTGAATCAATGGCGGGTCGGCAAGTGGCAGACCTGGCAGGATATCGAACAGCACGTCAGCTCGGGTGAACTTCGCGAAAGTCACACGATCGAGTTCAAGCGAGACGATTATAACGCTGGCGATTCTGGGAATAGGGAACTCGCCAAGGATGTCGCTGCCATGGCCATTGATGGTGGTGTCGTGGTCCTCGGCATCGAGGAAGACAAAGAGTCTGGGCGAGCGGTTAGTCTGTCCTCGGTTCGTCTGAAGGGCGCCATCGAGCGGATCGACCAGGTCTGCGGCGCCCGTATTCAGCCTCCGCTGGCCTTGACCGTTTCCGATCGACTCGTTGATCCCAATGACGACACGCAGGGACTGATCACCATCGAGGTCCCCGCGACCGGCGTCCCTCACATGGTGGACAACCGGTATCTCGGACGTGCTAACAGAACTGTCCGGTACCTCGACCACCCTGAGGTGGCCAGGCTACTCGCCAGCCGGGAGGCCGACGCTGATATCGCCCAGCGGAACGTCGTTGAGGCGTACGACCTGTTCAGGAAGCACGGATTCGGCCCGGATAGCGCGGTCATCACCGCGACACCGATCCCGGCCCTGCGGCCGGACGCGCTGCGCGATTTCGTGACGGACGTCGATTGGGCCACGAAGCGCCTTCCGGGGCTCGTTGACACCGCTGCGGAACGTGTGCGGGGCCTGCTGGAGACCGCTCCCGAGGTCGCCAACGTGGTCTCGCCGGGGTGGGGTTGGTTCTCCACCGGTGCGGAGACGCGAAGCCCGCGACGAATCCCGCGGGGTGTCTCCTTGTGGTGCATCCGGCGCGACCAGTCCCAGGCCCACCGTATCGAGTTGGACGAGTCGGGGGCGGTGCGGGTAGCGACCGACGGCATCGTCTTGCGCAGCGAGACCACAGAACCGGAGTTTGCGCCCCGGCTACTCATGACGGTTGCTGTTCACGCCCTCGCCATTGCGTCCGTCGTCGCCGAGATGGCCGACACGCGAACCTCCTACGGCCTTGGCGTCCTCGTTCGCGACCTCGCCGGAGCGTACGCCAAGCCGCTGAACGGCTTCTGGGCACCGGGCGGCAAGATCCGTGATAACCGGACGCCCTACCGCGACGACGAGTACCTCCAGACCACCATCGTCAACGAGTCCACGCTCGCCACCGACCTGACCACGCCGATGGACGGCCTCTTTGGACCGCTGCTGCGTTCCATCGACTTCGGTGACCCCTTCCGGAAGCCGTCAGCGCCGTAGCAGACACGGGACGTTACGCGGCGAGCCGCACCAGTGCATAATCCCAAGGCGAGGGGACGATGTCGTCGTACGCTGGCGATGTGACGATCAGCGGTGACCTGGATCTGAGCCAGTTGCCCACCGGTGACTGGCTCTCCGGTCTGCTCCGCGTCCGCCCGGTCGTGCTGGACACCAGTCCCCTGACCTGCGATGTGATCAGCGTTGCCCGCACGCGTGGTGGCATGCCGTCACCGCTGCTCGTGGCCTTGCGGATTGGTGTGCTCCGTGGATACGCGGCGTCACATGTGTGGGCGGAGGTGCCTCGTGTGCTCGCCCGACGAGCCGGTCGCGCCAGGATCCCGGTTGAGGTACTCGAGGCGATCTGGTGGAACGAATACGTACCGTTGGTTAAGTTCGTCGACTGCACAGGGCTGCCCACGACCGATCAGGCCACGAACCTGACGCGTCGCGACCCGAGCGATGCGAACACCCTCGTCCTCGCCGGTCTCATCGCACCAGTGGTGGTGATCGCCGAGGACCGGGACATCGTTGCCAGCGGCTTGGCTTATGAGCAGTGGCGCGACTTCTACAACGTTGCTGAGACCATCACTACAGGCCGTTCCTACCTGACCGGCGCAACTGGACTCGTCGTCCTCGCGGGCCACGGGCTCGTCGGCGCCGGTCGGATGGCAGC
This sequence comes from Dactylosporangium sp. NPDC000244, assembly GCF_040300725.1. Taxonomy (NCBI): domain Bacteria; kingdom Bacillati; phylum Actinomycetota; class Actinomycetes; order Micromonosporales; family Micromonosporaceae; genus Dactylosporangium; species Dactylosporangium sp. NPDC000244. The sequence goes on along the minus strand of NZ_JBEPEH010000019.1, from coordinate 65,729 downwards.
CCGCGCTGCCCGAAACCCTTGGATCGTCGCGGCTGCCGCGCTCTGCACACTGTTGCTCGGCAGGTATGCGAACGGCTGGGTGCCGCAGCTGCGCACGACCTGGCGCGAGGGCGTCACCGGCCGGCGCGAGTACGGCGAAGCCCTGGCAAGGATGCTGGTCATCGCCGCGAGCAGGGTACGACGTGCCGAGGCGACCTGGAACGACGCCGAGCGCGGCGAGGCTGGCGCACCCCTGCTCCATCGGCTGGCACGAGTGCTCGCTGTGGCTGACGCACCCATGACTCGCACCGAGTTGATGCACGAACTCGGTCAGCCTGCTCGTCGCGCTACCATGGCGGCACTCGCCGACCTGCTGAGCCACCACCCAGCATTCCACGAGGCAACCCGAGGCCGGTGGCAACTCGGCCGTGATCGCATGGACTTCGGCGGATTCTCCCTCCCATGACCTCGCAGGCATCGCGCAGAAATTGACAGTCATCGCACTGAGATGATCAGACTCTGATGTCCCGTCGAGCGCATCGAGCCCTGCATCCGCTGGCGCCGACACGCTGGGAACGGTAGCTCCGAGCCACTCGCAGCTACCGGGTACCGGCGTGTCGATACTGGGCGGCCTCCACGGACGCGTACTCTACTGCGCCACGTAACGGTGAAGGGAGCGCGGGATGCCTGGGCAGCCAGCGCGGGACGTGTTCGGCCCCGCGCACGACTGGGGACGGCTGCGGCAGTGGGACGGTAGTCAACATCGCGCGTTCGAGGAGCTGACGTTCCAACTGCGCGACCCAGCCCCGTCGGGCTGGCGGACGGTCAAAACGGGCAACCCTGACGGCGGCCTGGAATGGTACGACCAGGCAACCGACGGTGCTACCCACGGCGGCCAGGCGAAATTCGTCGCCGACATTGACGACTTGATCCCGTTGGCTCGGGAGAGCCTCCGCACCGTCGGTGCGAACATGCGATTCCGCAGAGTCGTCCGGATGACCTTCTACGCGCCGTTCGACATGCCGGACGCGGCGCCGGTATCGAGCAGGGGCAGGTCTCGGCGCCCCGCGCGCCAGCGCTGGGACGAGGCTCTGCAGCGCTGGCAGTCCGAGCTTCCCGGCGTCGCTGGCATTGACGTCCAGTTCATCGGCGGTGGGCAACTGCTCGAACGGCTGACCCGTCCGGGGAACGAGGGCCGGCGGTGGTTCTTCTTCGGCGAACGGGCACTTGGGCGCGACTGGTGCGATCAGCGATGGCGGATCGCCGAGCGGACCGCGCAGGAGCGCTACACCCCCGATCGGCACGTCGCACTGCCAACCTCGCAAGTGCTTGGCGGCGTTGTACTGAGTGAGCAGTTCCTGCAGCGGCTCCGCGACCGTGTGCGCGCAGCTCACGACCAGGTATGCGATCTTGTCCGCTCGTGGCAGTCCTGGCTCATGAGGCACTCCTCGACGCATGCCACGAGCGCACTGCACACGGCGGTAGGCGAGGCGTGCGAAGACGCCGAGGTCCTCGTCCGCACCCTCGAGCAGGGTGTGGCCCAGTGCGGTATCACCGCGGAGCTCGCCACCACCGAGCTGTGCCGAAACGCCGCCGACCTCGGCGGCGTCCTTGAGGGCCTCCTCGATCGTATCCAGCGCCTGGCGGACGCCCTCGACTCGGGTTCCTCGACCGACCCGGCCCATGACCAGCGCGCCAAAGTGCCCGCCGATCAACAGGAGACTGACGTACTCGGGGCACCCCAGAAGCAAACGCCTTCAGACGCGCTGGCCGGCCTCCTCAAGGACGGCGGCGTCTGGTGGCGTGCGGCCCGTGCGACCGACGACCTCCTGCAGTCGCTGCGCAGCGACGAGGCCCGCGCCGCTGAAGCGGGCGCCTGGCTGATGATCGGCCCTCCGGGCCAGGGCAAAACCCATCTGCTGCTCGACGGCGCCCGCCGCGCCCTTGACCAAGGCCGCCTCGCCGTGGTGATCCTCGGCGAGGAGCTGAAAGGTGAAGACCCCCTCACCGAGATCAGCCGCCGGCTTGGCCTTGGCGATCTCGGCCATGACGTGCTGTTGCAGGCAATGGAGGCCGCCGGCGCAGCGAGCAGCGCACGGTTCCTCATGATTGTCGATGCCATCAATGATTCCGACGTGGCAGCGCGGTGGAAGGTTGAGTTACCTGGCCTGCTTGCGCGGGTTGCGCAGTATCCACACGTAGCGGTGGTCGTATCCTGCCGGGACACCGTACGCGACGTGGTGCTGCCCGATCTGCGTACGCTCGACCTGCCTGTCACCGAGCATCCTGGCTTCGACGGCGTCGAGGTCGAAGCGCTGGAGCAGTACCTCCGGAACGTGCCGCATGCCCTGCCACGGACTCCGCTGTTGCTTCCGGCGTTCTCGAATCCGCTATTCGTCAAGTTGTACGCTGAGGGGCTTCGGGCCCGTGCAGCACGGTCCACGAAGCCGGTGACGGTCAGCGGCTCCCAGCACCGGAGCGAGGTGTTCGAGCTGTTTCTGGACACCCGGGCCGAGATCATCTGCGACCAGCTGCGCATCGACCGGGCTGGCCGGCCCGTGCATCGAGCCGTGTCGGCGCTGGCGACCCGAATGGCCGACAACGGCCGCGACGTGCTCGACCGGGACGAGGCCCGGGTGATCGTGGACGCCTACGCGCCCGGCAAGACCGAGTGGCCGGACACGATGCTCGGCAAGCTCGTGTCCCACGGAATCCTCGCAGCCGATCGGTACTACGTCCCCGACGCTGACCCGCGGCTCGGTGTCGCGTTCTCCTACCAGGCATTCAGCGATGACCAGATCGTCCGGGCGATCCTGGACCGATACGCGTCCGACGTCGACGCGCTCACGGCAGATGGTCGCCTCCCCGAGGACTCCTTGCTGCGCCGATGGCTGCAGGACGCGGCACCGGGGCTGCAAGAGGCCGCGACGGTCCTGCTGCCGGAACGGACCGGTGTCGAGCTGATCGACGTGCTCGACGTCAGCGTTGACCCTACCCGGCCGTACGGGTTGTTCCGCGGCCTGTGCGACACCCTCCCGCTACGGGCGGCGGACGGCGTCACCGCACGAACGGTCGCCCTCGTGGAACATGGTCTCGCGAGCCCGGGACTCGACCGTGCAGCGATGCGGTCAATCCTGGCCGTGACGACGGAGCCCGATCACCCACTCAACGCTGACTGGCTCCACACGAGACTCCTCACGATGGAGCGCACCGTCCGCGACGTCTGGTGGGCACCCCGGATCTACGACACACTCAGCGAACACGGCCCCCTGCATCGGCTGGTGCGCTGGGCCGAACAGCTCCCGACACCACGACGACTCTCCCCCGACGCAGCGGACCGCCGGAACTCCCGCGTACGAGCTCACCGAGCAGGCATCCTCACCTCAGATGCGGTCGATCCTGAACCCGATGAGCCGCCAGCCGAGGTCGTCCAACTCGCCGCCACTACGCTGATCTGGACCCTCACCTCATCCAACCGTTTCCTGCGTGACCGCGCGACGAAGGCACTCGTCCAACTCCTCCTCGGCCACCCCGACGTCCTCAGCATGCTCATCAACCGCTTTCTCGGCGAAGACGCACGCCGCATCGACGACCCGTACCTCTTCGAGCGCCTCGCACTGACCACCTACGGCGTCGTCATGCGGGCCGGCGCCCGCTACCCCACCGCCGTAGAGCAGTTGGCGTCACAGCTGCTCACGCATGTCTACAGCGACCCGAAGCATCCAGCGCACGCATCGCGCAACACGCTGCTCTGCGACGCCGCCCGAGGCGTCATCACCAGCGCCGTGAACCTGGGCGTGCTCAGCCGCGAACAAGCAACCGCAGCCGCACATCCCCACGCGGCCGAGACGGTCGAGACGCCGCCGACCGAGGACGACGTCGAGGCGCGATTCCCCAGCACCGACGACATCCAAACCTCCTGGGGCAGAATCACGCTCTCTCTACACAAACAGGGTGATTTCGGGAATTATGTGGTCAGGCCCACGGTCCGGAAGATCAGTCGGCTGCCGATCCAGCGATCTCGCCCAGACCCGCGCGCCGAACGACGGCTACGAACAGTCCAGCTCAGTCCTGACGCCGTGCGTGCGTTCCAGACCAGTCTGCCGATCGCTGCCCAGAATGCAGCCACGCCAGCGAGCATAGAGCGCCTTCTCCGCAGCGACTGGATCGCCCGCGATGTCCTCAGCCGGGAGCAATACGAACTGCTCAAGGCATGCCCGGTCCCGCAGCCACACGACGAGGTGCTGTTCGACGCGCATCAGGATGTCGGTTCCGCTTCCCGATGGATCGTGGCCAGGGTGGCCTCGCTCGGCTGGAGCCCACACCAGTTCGGCGTGTTCGACAGCATCCATGGGCACCGTGGACGTGACGCGCACAAGTCAGAGCGGATCGGCAAGAAGTACCAATGGCTCGCCCTGCACGAACTCGGCGAACGACTCATCAACCACTACCACGTCAACGGGCTCGACAACGCCGCCGAGCCGGACTTGGTTGCCGCGTGGCAACGCGACCAGCGCGACCTCGACCCAAGCCTTCCTCCAGCACCTCACCCGATGCACCTCGACGAGGACCAAGGGCCCGATCCCGCGGACCACCGCGCCACGTTCCCTCTGGCCGAGCCGGAAGGCTTCTGGCTGCCGCCGCAGCCCGAGCTCCCCGACGTGCACGCCGTCGACGACTGGATCACCGGCACCGAATCGATCCCACCGCTCGAGGACACCGCTGAGCGACACGATGAACAGCGAACGCCCTGGGTGGTCCTGAGCGAGTATGCCAGCGATACCACGGACGGGCTCGGATTCCGCGGGCAGACTGGCCAGGCCGACCAGTCGTACTCCATCGACAGCTGGTTGGTCGCCGCCGACCACGCTGAGCTTGCTTTTGACTTTCTCAGGAAACGGACGCTGTTCGACGCTCGCATGCCCGACGCATCGCACACGTACCGGCGGTACCTCGGCGAACTCCCAAAGCCCGATTCGGACGGCCGCAACGTGGACGACATCGACAGCGAACTGCGGTTCGTCAATTACGATGCCACACCCCAGAGTGTCGTCGATTACGACGACGCACCCCAGGCGGAAGGCCAGCGTCCGCGAGCAGTCGGGCACCGTGTCGCCAAGCTTGTGCGATCTGACCTCGAACAAGACGCGAAACTCATCGGGCTGGCCCAGCTGTGGTCGGGAGAAACCGGGGAAGAGCACGCAGGCGCCGCATCCGATGCAGAGGTCGACGACTTCGATCCGATCAGCCAGCTGTACGGGCTGGTGCTGGATCGGGCAAACAACGACGCCAACGACAGCACCGACGACCTGGTGTACTTCTGCCGAGACGCCCACGGCGCGCCAGTACGGCTCATCCCGGCAACGCAGGAATACGTCGGCGAAGCCGTCACCACGGACTGCTCACTCGATGTCACCGTCAACGTGACACTACCCTCCGATGTACTCCTGAACGGCGCCGACCTCACCCAACACCCAGACCGAACGGATTGGTATGACGTCAGCGGACAGTGCGTCGCCACCCACCGCAGGACGCGACGACCCACCGGCACCATCAACACACTCCTGGTCCGAACCGACTGGCTCGACGAACGTCTCCGCAGTACAGGTTTCGGACTGCTCGTCGGCATGAAAGCGAACCGACAACCCACAGCCACCGACACCCTCCGACACTGGGCAGAACTGTCCCAGACCGCCGTTCGTACCGCCGAGGGCTCCTGGCGGTACGGCGACGTGCACCGGGATGTCAAAAACGCTGCGCAGTGATCTGGAACCTCTACGGCCGAGTACCCCGACACAATGCGGCCAAGCTGTCACCGGCGGCGACCTCGTAACGCACTGCGCCCGGATGGGCGAACCATCCGGGCGCAGCTGTCATCTGTGGCCGTTCAATCTCGCTCTCGTTAGGCCGCCGCGGGTTGCCGGCTGCTCTCAGTGTCCTGGTCAACGCCGAGCAGCTTGAGGAGCAGGTTCGTGGGCACCAGATAGCGTCGGCCGATGCGCAGCACCCGGACCGGGAAGTCCCCGGCCTTGGCCAGTTCGTAGGACTTGGAACGGCCGATGCCGAGCACGGCGCCGGCAGTCTCGATGTCCACCGTGGCGGGCAGCTTGCGGACGGCGTCGATCGTCCATACCTCGCCGGGGTTCTGGGTCGTGACGGTCATGGTGGTCGTTCCTCCTGCCGCCGGCTGTTGGCCAGCACCGCTCGATGTCGTTCCGAGCGTGCTCGGCGAGGGTGGATGCAGCGGTGCCCCGTAACGCTGGGGCGGTGACGGGTAGCGTCTCCGTCAACCCCGCGATTCCAAGGCTGCTCGCTCATGCTCGCGGGCCTGTTCCCGTTTCCACATCGCGAGGTCGTGACTGTGGCGTTCCTGGGCAAGGTCCCACCGGCCGGTCCGGACGCCGTATGCGCGGTGGCCGTGCTGCTCGCACCAGGTCGAGGGGAGCGCACCCGGCGAGTAGTGGGTGCCAAGGTTGCACCGGACGCACAGCGGCCCGGCGGGTGCCTCGTCGGTTTCGGGGAAGGTCCGCTCGTATCGGTCGGAGCCGCCGACCGCCAGCATGGTCGCCCGTTGCAGGGCGGGCAGCAGCGTGGCGGCGACCGCGCTGGTGATGAATGCCGGCAACCGAATCCGGCCTGGCCGGGCTTGGTCGGTGTCCAGGGTCCGGTCGGTGACTCGGGCGAGGAACTCGCCCAGTTGCGGCCCATAGAGGTCGAGCTGCCACTCCTGGTGGACCAGGGGATCGCCGTTCCACGGTTCGGGCGCCGCGACGACGGACAGCTCGCCGTGGCCCGGGTTGTCGACGTACAGCTCGAAGCCGGCCGGATAGAAGATCATGCCCATGGATGTCTCGCTCTCGTGCGGTGACGACTCGCAGAGACCCCTTGGCCCTGCCGCGTGGTCTCGCCGCGACGGGCGGCGAGTTCAGGCGCCATCGACCCGGGTGCGAGCGAGTTCTCGCAGGACTCGGGAGCCGTAGTTGTTGGTGTGGAACGCGACGTCGAGCTCCTTGCCGGTAACGGGCGCCCCCTGCGCGATCCGGTCCTGGGCGTAGGCGAGCATCTGCGCCCGCAGCGACGCACCTGACCCACCCCGCCGAGCCTTTGGACCAGCGGCGCCGCCGGTACCAGCAGCACTGCCCCGCTGACTGGTGCTGCGGCCACGAGTCCCGCGGCGGGCGGTCGCGCTGGGCTTGCCGCTGGCGTCTCGGGCGTTCGTCTTGCGGCCGGCAGGTGTTCCGTCTCCCACCTTCGTCTCACGGCCGACGGGCGCCCCGTCTCTCTGCTCTGTCTCGTCGCCGATCGCTGTCTCGTCTGCGTGAGCCGTCTCGCTGCTGGCAGTCGTTTCGTCTCTCGGCTGCGTCTCGTTGCCGATGGCCGTCTCGTCTTCCAGCTCCGTCTCGTTCCCGATGGCTGTCTCGTCTCCCTGGCCCGTCTCGCTGCCGCCGGTCGTCTCTTGTCGCGTGTTCGTCTCGCGGCTCGCAGTCGTCTCGTCCGGCTCGTCCGCGCTGTCGCGCGGCGGGACGACGGTTCGGGAGGCTTCCTCGTGTGGTGCCTGCTCCGGGCTGTCGGGACCGGCCGCAGTTGGGCGCGACGCCGGACGTCCGCGGCGGATCGCCTTTCGGGCCAGCTTGGCCGAGCCGTACTGCTCGATGGCGTCGACAGCGGCGTGCCAGGCAAGGTCGGTGGTGGTGTAGCCGTCGCGGACCGTCAAGAGCCAGGCGATGCGGGTGATTGGGCGCATGTACAGCCATCGGACCAGCCCGAAGCGGGGCCGGGCGGCTGGGAGCTTGCCTTCGGCGCGCAGCCGCGTGCGGTGCCGGTAGGTCGACAGGAGTTCCCAGAGGATGACGCCGGTCAGCGACATCAGCCCGTAGGAGACGGCCTCCCCGGTGGGGGCGAAGTTCGGGCCGGCCGCGTGCCAGTAGTTCATGACCGCGGCCCCGGCGGCGAAGCCCCAGGTGGCCGCGCGGAATAGCAGCGACGAGTCGCCGGCTGCGCGGGCGCGCCAGTCCAGTCGGGCGACGTAGGCGGTGGACAGCTCGAACCCGGCGGCGAAGATGATCGCGGCTGGGAGCGGCCAGTGCATGACGTCCATCGCGAAGCGGATCTGCCCGACCCAGGCGACGGCCATCGGAAACATGATCGGCAGGGTGAACAACGCCCACTCCGCCATCTGGGGGACCGCGGTGGTCAGCCGCGCCCAGCGGGCGGCACGGCGGGCCTGCCGCCGTTTGCGGCGCTCGCGCTTCTCCCGCTCGGCGGCGTCGCGTTCGCGGCGAGCCGCTGCGCGGCGAGCGTCCTGCAGTTCCAGGTCCAGCTTGGCGGCGCGAGCGCGCCGCTCGACGTCGGCGTCGGCGTTGAGCCGGTCCTGTTCGGCCCGGCTGATCTGGCGCAGTGTCCGCGCGTCGGTGACCTCCGCTCGCACCGTCTTCGCGGCCTGGAGCGTGTCGCTCGACTCGGCGTCGGCGGGGTGGCTGGTCAGGGTGGTCACGGCGTGGTCCTTCCGGTTCGGCGCGGTGTCCGGGTTGCGGTGCTCTGGCGTGCTGTGGAGCTGCGGAGGCTCTGGTACGGCTGGCCGTAGCGCTTCCGTCAACGCTGGCGGTGCTACGGACCTGGTGGTGCACCGTGATGGTGTCGGCGAACCGTTAGCGGACCCGCTACGGGTCGGGGCATTTGCCCTGGTGGGGCCCAAGATGGTCGCATCAGGCCAGGTACTGCCCCGGTGCGCGCGCCGCCGACGGTGTCGGCCGTGTTCGGCCGTACCGGCGGGTGGAGCTCGTCCGACGGGTGGCCGCGGGCGCGCCGGCCCGAACCGACTGGTCGCGGCCGGATCAGCACGTCGAACCTGAACGACAGGGCCGCGCGAGCGGCCCGTACGGCCGGGTTGGCGCGGATGTCCAGTCCTCCGTCGTGTGCGTGGTCCGGTCGCTGGGCCCCGGGTTGGGCGGGGCCGATCGGCGGTGGGTCCGCTGGGATGTCGGCTGGCGGGGCCTGGTGTGCGGCTGCGGGCGAGCCGTTCGACCATCGCGCACCAACGGCGCAGTTCCTGGCGACGGGCCTGGATCACCGCGCACCGCGGGCAGCTCAGTGTCTCCTGGGTCGTCACCCAGTTGGTCTGGCGCCGCCGCGCCCGGCAGGCCGGGATCGGCGTGCACGGTGGCGTGAGCCGGGCGAGGTCGAGGTGGATGCGGCCGTCATGGGCGCCGGTGACGTGTCGCTCGCCGGTCACGCTGTGGTGCTGCTGGGCCGGCCGCACGTTGGGAGCGGGCGCGATGGTGGTCGCTGCGGAGGCGAGGGTCGCGAGACGGCGCATCTGGTCGCCGATGCCGCGGGTGCCGTCCAGCGGGCAGGTCGCGTGCGGCCAGACGAACCGGGCGAGACGTGCGTACGGCGCCGGGGCGAGGACGACAACGTCGGTGACGTCCAGCAGGCCGAGCTGTTCGGCCTGCTCGTGCAGCCCGTCGGCAGTGATGGTGTGCCGCTGACCGAGCCGCGCGTCGTACCGCAGCAGCATGTCAGACAGCTCCACCAGGCCGTACCAGGCGGACAGGATCATCACCCTGGTGCCCGGCGTGCGGATCGCGTCGGCGGCGCGGCGGGCCGCCCGGTGGTAGCTGCCGACGTACAGCTCCCCGGCCGGTGCTTCGATACGGTCCGCTTTCCGGGCCCCGCAGACGACGATGATCAAGCGTTGCGGCGCTGGTGCCGGTTCCGGGAGGCTGCGCTGGCCGGCCGCGTATTGCTGGTGCTCGGCGACGGTCCAGCCCAGCCACGCCCAGCTCGGCAGCCAGGTGCGGCCGTCGGGGAAGGTGGTGCGATATCCCCGGCCGTGTCGCCAGGCGGCGACCGCAGGGCCGGCCGAAGGGTGCAGCAGGTCGTTGCGGATCCGTCGAGGTCCGCCGCCGTCGACGTCGACCAAGGAGGTTTTTGGCCCGATCGAGCGGAGGATGCCGCCGCCCTGACCGCCGTCCCGCGCCGGGAGCGAGCCGGACATGCAGTGGACCCGCTGGCCGGGCGTGACCCTACCCGGCCCGGTCGGCAGCGGCACCCCCATGCAGGTCTCGGTCGGCATCGCGAGCAGCGTCGTGGGCTGCCAGCCGGGCGTGACGGGGGCGTGACGGTTGACGGTGCCGTTGCGGTAGGCGGCGGCGTGCGGCCGGCACACGGTGACCTGCACGCCGCCGGACAGGCTGAGCTTCAGCGTCGCCCGGTTCGAGCACGCCGCGCACGCGTACGGGTTCGGGTGCGCGAGCCGCTCCTCGGCCACGACGGCGGGCTGGGCGGACTCGGGGTGGCTGCTGGTCACGGTTGGCGCTCCAGGGCTCGGGGCCGGCCCCGGCAGCGGGGCCGGCCGACAGCAGGACGGTTACCGGAGGTTCCGGGCGGGGCAGTCCAGCTCGTTGTGCCGCTCGGCAGTCGGGCCGCAGACGGCACCGGCGATCGCCCAGTCGAGCTCGGCGCAGGTCTCGGCCGGCTCGTGCAGGGTGCGGATCCGGGTCCGGTCCTCCGCCGCGCCGCACCGCCCGGTCTCGTCCCACTGGTTGCCACGCCACGGGCGCCGGGAGCCGGCCAAGGCCGGGTAGGCGTAGATCGGGTGCCCGCAGTGCCGGCAGGTGGCCACCTGGGTGCCGTCGGCGTAGCACTCGCGCGTGCCCGCCCGCAGCGCGATCGTGGTGGCAGCGCTGTCTTGCAGGATGCGGTGGACCTGCTCGGTGTGCGGTCCGCAGGCTGCGAGCGTGTGCCCGCGGCGGGCGAGCACGACGTTGACGGCCGTGACCGAGCACTCCTCCGCGTCGCAGGGCATCATGGCCGGTTCGTTCGCGTCCAGGCATCGCTGGCACCATGCCTCGGGAGCGTGTGCGCGCAGGCACGGCTGACGCAGAGGCTCCTGCGCGGCCCGAGCGCGGTGCTGCAGGTCGACGAGGTTGTACCCGCACCTCGTTTCGCCCTCGGGGAGCAGCAGGTCCGCGACCGCGGTGCCGTCAGCGCGCACGTGGAGTGCGGTCACCGTCGCGGCGGCGCTGATGCCCGCAGCGGCCACGCTGTCGCCGACGCGGACGGGGATGCTGTACGCGCCACGCGGGAGGATCACCGAGCGGCTCGGGACGCCGCTGCGCCACGCACCGCGGGTCGTCAATTCGATGCCGCTAACCTCGAAGTCACCCTGGTGATCGGGCCGGACCGAGGTGACGTCGAGGGCGAAGCCGACGGCGAGGGTGCGGTACGTGTGGCCGCTCTTGGCCGCGCCAGGGGATACCGTGATGCGGTCCCCGGGCCGCAGCCCGTACACGTCAGCGCTGGTCATGCTGGGCTCCTTCACTGTGGTCGCAGAGTGGGCCGAGCCGAACGAATCCGTCGCGATGCCGGCAGCTGACACGTCGTGGAGGACCCATGCGTCAGTGGGTTGGCGGGTTCGGCTCGGGTGACGAAGAGTTGGTGGATTCGGCGCAGCTCAGCTGTCGACTTCGCCGAAGTCCTCGGCGTTGAAGTCGGCACCGTCAAGGCGTGCGGCTGCGGCGTATAGCGAGAGGCCGATGTCCTGGAGATCGACGGTCATCCCGTGCAGGTAGACGACCAGGGCCCGCATCGGCTGTGGCGCGGCGCCCCATTCCACGACGAGGAAGTCGGTGAGGAACTCGCGTGCCTGCTCGACCAGCGGCGTGGCGTGTGTTTCGCCCACGAGCGCGACTGCGGCGGCGACCATGGCGGATCGAAGATGGTAACCACTGCGACGCCGATCGCGGCGGACGGTCCACTCGACAAAGCCCAGCTCACGCAGGACGAGACGTCGGGCCTGACCGTCGGTGACTCGGTGTTCCGCCAGGCGTCGTACCGTCGCCCGCAGGATGGTCGACTCGCCGAAGACACCGGTCTGGAACGGGCACGCCGGGCGGCACGGGGCGTTACGGTGTGTGCCGCAGCCGACGCAGTTGCCGTTGTGGTCGTACTCGGCAACGGGCGTGGTGGCCCGCCCGTTGGAGCGTTCGGGTCCGTGAGTTGTGGTTTCGGGCATTTCCGGACACCTTTCACGCTGAGGACCGGGTGTGACTGGTTGTGGAAGTGCCGCGCGGCAGCACTTCTCGCAGGCTGGTGCCTAGGTGCGGTCCAAGGGCAGGTACCAGCCGCCACCCAGCTCGCCGGGCTCGAACAGGTCCGCTCCGCGCTCGCGGTAGACCGCGGTGAGCAGCCGGTTGATCTCAGCGAGTTCCGCGTAGGGGTCGCCGTCGCGCTCGCCGAGCCACAGACGCTCCCCCGGCTCGTCCGCGCCCTGGAACACTTCGCCGTCCTCGTCGGGCCACAGCACGCCCTCGGCGCTGGCGAGATCCCACAGGATGATGCGGTCGTCGTCCCCGTCGCCGGGATGGTTGAGGTACGCCATGACGGCGTCGGGAAAGCGGCGGCGGATCCGGGTGATCACCTCATCGAGGAGGACGTCAGCGGTGTCGCGCTGCCCGTCGTGGCTGCTGGCCCGGTGAGCGCCACGTGCGTCGCCGGCCGCCGGGTCTGCTTCGTTCGACATGGGTTCCTCCAGACAGAACGCGGGATCGGGTGGCCGGCTGGCCGCGCAGGACCTCATCGCATACGCGGCCAGCCGAAGCGCGAGCGGTCAGCCGTCCAGCCGGGCGGACGCCGTGGCGCCATCGCCGGACAAGGCGGGCCCAGCCGCGGGACGGACCGCGATGTCCGCGAACCGCGCCGTCTTGATCGACCGGAACGGCTCCGTCCAGGAGCTGCGCGGGTCAGCCGCGTCGCGGATGGCACCCTCGGTCGTGTACTCCACGGCGGCATTGAGTCGACCGATCCGCACGACGACCCCGACACGCCACCGTCCCCGCGAGTCGATCGCCGCGACATTGCCGATCTTGAGGTCGGTGCCGAAGGTGAAGCCAGCCGCCTCGACCTGGTCGCGGTTGGAGTAGCACGCCACCAGGCGGATCAGGTCTTCGATGGGCGGCGTCGTCTGACGGCTCTGACCGGAGTCGGAGGACGTAGGGTTGGTCATTGGAAACACCTTTCGCAGTGGTGGTTGTTTCCGCAGCCCGGCCGGTGTTCCAGCACCTGCCGGGCGCCTTCACCACAAGCGTATAATAAATGGTATAGTAAAGTCTAGGGGTGGGCTGTCTTTTCTCAGACCTTTTTCTGTACGCTGCAGGGATGCCGCAGAACGAGCCCCGGCCGTCCCGACCCGAGGTCTCCGAAGGAATGGCTGCTGCCCGCGACCGTGGCGTGCGACTCGGACGACCGCCCGCAGCACTGCCCGAGGGCGCGCCGCGAGCGGCAGAGCTCCGCGCCGCCGGCAACTCCCTGGCGCAGATCGCCGCCGCCCTCAACGCCGAACAGGTCGCGACGCCGTCCGGCCGCGGGCAGTGGACGAAGAGCAGCGTCCAGTACGTGCTTGCTCGCTACGACCAGGAGCACGCCGACGAGGCGTAGCCAAGCCGCACCGCGTTAGCCGACGCATCCACGAACCGCCGCACCGGGCGGGACGGCTCACGGCCGCCGGCCATCGCGAGGCGCCGCGGTGCGGTTGCCCATTGGTGCCGGCGCAGCCGACCCGTAACTGTCCGATCCAGTCGAAGGTTTCAAACGGTCTGTCCGTGGACCTGCGGTTCGCAGAGTAGGTCTGACCGATGGAGCCGGATTTTGGTCAGACTTACCTTGCGGATTCAGTGGATCTTGATTGTTGGCCGGCAGTGTCGTGATTGGGTTTGGGACGGGCAGCACCCCCGGCGTTGTGCGAGCCAGCGGCGGATGCGGGAGATGGCGCCGTCGAGCCCGGTGAGTGAGCGGACTGGTCGCCGGCCAGCAGGCCGAGGACGGTGGTGATGACCACGGCCCAGACCCAGGCGGCGATGCTCTTTGACGCCGTTGAACCGGGCCATCCGAGTGGCGATGTAACCGCCGCAGTCGTAGGCGACGAACGTGATGATCGGCAAAGCGAGCGCACTGATGACACCGATCGTCGATGGGCATTGCTTGTCGTGCTCGTGTACCTCGCGGTCAGGGTGTCGAGCGCAGTGCCGGCATGGCTGGTCGGGCTGCAAACGAGGTTAGCGTCGGGTGCACCAGGGTAGGTTGCGCGCTGTTTGAGGGGGTGCGCCGTTGACGTCATCTGACACCTTGGCCACCGCCGACGGGTGGAGTCGTGGGATGACCGTTCGTCGGCGTGTGCTGGACGCGGTGTCCTGGCTGACCACGCCGCTGCTGCCCGATGACTATCTCGGGCTGGTCAATCCGCTGTGGTCGCTGCGGGGCCTGCGTGGCCGGGTCGAGGAGGTGCGGCCGGAGACCGCCGCCGCGGCGAGCCTGGTGATCCGTCCGGGGATCGGCTGGACGGGTCACCGCGCCGGTCAGTACGTGCGGGTGGGGGTCGACATCGAAGGTGTCCGGCACTGGCGGCCCTTCTCGCTGTCCTCGTCACCGCACTGCCCCGACGGGCGCCTCACGATCACCGTCAAGGCCACCCATGACGGGCTGGTGTCGCCGTACCTGGTGCGCCGGGTGACGCCCGGGACGATCGTGCGCCTCACCCCGGCCGAGGGTGACTTCGTGCTACCCGAACCGATACCCCAACGGCTGTTGTTCCTGACCGCGGGTAGCGGGGTCACGCCGGTGGCGGCGATGCTGCACAGCCTGGCCGCCCTGCAGCGAGTGCCCGACGTGGTACTGGTGCTGTCCGCGCCGACCCCCGACGATGTCATCCTCGGCCCGGCCCTGCGGACACTCGCCGCAGGATGGAAGAGCCTGCGGTTGTACGAGCGGCACACCCGCACCGGCGGCCGGATCACCATCGCGCAGGTCCGTGACATCTGCCCCGACTGGCGCGAACGCCACACCTGGGCCTGCGGCCCGGCCGGGATGCTCGACGACGCACAGCGGCACTGGCGGCGGGCCGGCGTCGGTGACCGCCTGCGGGTCGAGCGCTTCCGGACCGCCCGGGTGTCCGGCGGTGCGGGCGGCTGCGTCAGGTTCGCCGCGAGTGGAAGCACGGCACAGGCGGACGGCAGCACGCCACTGCTGGCCGTCGGCGAGCACGCCGGTGTGCTCATGCCCAGCGGCTGCCGCATGGGCATCTGTCACAGCTGCGTGGTACGGCTGCGCTCCGGCCGGGTCCGCGACCTGCGCACCGGCCGCGAGCACGGCGACGAGGGTGAACTCATCCAGACCTGCGTCACCGCGGCGGCCGGTCCTGTCGAGATCGATGTGTAGGAGACCCACCTGTGCCTGTACCCGAACATCTCACCGAGGTCGACATCAAGGAGATCGGCCGCGAGCTCGACCGAATCCGTGACGAGGTCACCGCCAGCCTGGGCGAGGACGACGCCCGCTACATCCGTCGGGTCATCGCCGTCCAGCGGGGCCTGGAGGCGGGCGGCCGCACCCTGCTGGCAGTCTCGATCCTGCCGCCGGCGTGGCTGGCCGGCACCGCGGCGCTGGCCGTCGCCAAGATCCTGGAGAACATGGAGATCGGCCACAACGTCCTGCACGGTCAGTGGGACTGGATGCGCGACCCCGACATCCACTCCACCACCTGGGAATGGGACCACGCCTCGCCGGCCGACATGTGGAAACACTCGCACAACGTCGTGCACCACACCTACACCAACGTGCTGGGCAAGGACCGCGACATCGGATACAGCGCGATGCGCGTCAGCCCCGAGCAGCCCTGGCACCCGATCTACCTCGCCCAGCCGCTCTACAACGCCGCACTGGCCGTCGTCTTCGAGTGGGGCATCGCCATCTACGCCGTCGAGCTGGAACGTGCGTGGCGGGGCGAGAAACGCTGGGGTGAGGCACTGACCCAGCTGCGCGGGGTGCTGCGCAAGGCCCGCCGTCAGGTCATCAAGGACTACGTGGTGTTCCCGCTGTTGGCCGGCCCGTCGTTCGTCCCGGCCCTGCTCGGCAACCTCCTCGCCAACGTGGCCCGCAACGTGTGGTCACACACGATCATCTTCTGCGGCCACTTCCCCGAAGGCTCCGAGGTGTTCACCGAAGATCAACTCGACGGCGAGACCCGCGGCGAGTGGTACGTGCGGCAACTGCTGGGCTCGTCCAACATCGACGGCGGCCCGCTGTTCCACCTCATGTCCGGCAACCTCAGCCACCAGATCGAACACCACCTCTTTCCCGACCTGCCCAGCAACCGCTACGCCCAGATCGCCCCGAGAGTCCGTGACCTCTGCGAACGGTTCGGGCTGCGGTACAACACCGGATCCCTCGCCCACCAGACCGCCAGCGTCTGGAAAACCATCTTCCGCCTCGCCCTGCCCAGCTGGAAATCAGCCCAGCAGCGACTCGCAGAGTAATCCTGACCTTCGCAAGATCACTCGCAACCTTGGTCTGACATTCGCAACCTTTGGCGATACAGGACAGTAACGCCCTAGAACCGGAGTGGACGGACTCCCGCTGTGTTGCGGGAGCAAGTTATAGGCTCCGGTAACCGGAGCGACGGCCGACCGGGCGCGGTCAGCCGTTGAGCAGCGACGATGCGTCGTCGCTGGGTGGGCCCGTCATCGGCGCTAACGGTGTCGGCAACGGCGGTCGGTGACCGTGGCCTGGTGATCGAGCAGCACTCGCCGAAGGATGCCGA
This sequence comes from Dactylosporangium sp. NPDC000244, assembly GCF_040300725.1. Lineage (NCBI taxonomy): Bacteria > Bacillati > Actinomycetota > Actinomycetes > Micromonosporales > Micromonosporaceae > Dactylosporangium > Dactylosporangium sp. NPDC000244. The sequence continues at coordinate 49,156 of NZ_JBEPEH010000019.1, read as the reverse complement.
CGCGTCGCCGAGATCCAGTCGTGGCCGCGATCGGCGCCACCTCTACCCTGGGCGTCCCGCCCGGATCGCTCCGCGGTACACCGAGCAGGAGATCGCCGACATCGCCGCGGCAGCCACCGCCGCGGGGCTGACGCCGACCGGGTTCGTCGGCGAAGCCGGCCTGGCCGCCGCCCGCGGCGACCAGCCGACGACGTTGGGCCGTGAAACCCTCGCGCAGCTCCAGGTCGAGCTGTTCGATGCCCGGGTCGCGGTCGGACGGATCGGCACCAACCTCAACCAGGGCATTGCGGCGTTGCACGCCACCGGCGATGTGCCGGCCTGGCTGGTGCGGGCCGCGGCGCTGTGCGAGCAGCGGATGCGGCGGGTCGATGACGTGATCGCCCGGATCGACCGGGCCCTGCGATGATCCCCAAGATCGGCCGAGGTCGTCGGGTGTACGGGCTGCTGCGCTACTTGTACGGGCCGGGGCGACGCGAGGAGCACGTCGATCCTCACCTGGTCGCCGCATGGGACGGCGCCGGGCCGCTGTCGAGCCTGGAGCCGCCGATCGGCCCGGACGGCAAACCGGATCTGCGCACGCTCGTCGACCTGCTGGAGCAACCGGTCCGGCGCGGGGTCAACCCGCCGCGCCAGCCGGTGTGGCACTGCTCGATCCGCACCCACCCGGAAGACCGGTGGCTCACCGACGAGCAGTGGGCGCGGATCGGCGCCGAGGTCATGGCCAAGGTGGGACTCGCACCGCACGGCGACTCCCGCGCGGTTCGGTGGGTCGCCGTGCGGCACGCCCCGGATCACATCCACATCGTCGCGACGCTCGTGCGGCAGGACCGGCGCACAGCGTGGGCACGCAACGACCGATGGCTCGCCCAAGCAGCGTGCCGAGACCTTGAAGAACGCTACGGGCTGCACCGGGTCGGCCCCGCCGACCGCACCGCACACACCCGACCGACCACCCGCGAGGTGCATAAGGCCGCCCGCACTGGTCGGCGTGAACGCCCCCGCGACGAGTTGCGTCGCCAGGTCCGCCACGCCGCCGCCGTCGCCGACAGCCAGGAGCAGTTCTTCGCGCTCCTGCGAGACACCGGGCTACTCGTTCGGACCCGAACGAGTACCGTGCACGCCGGGCAGGTCACCGGGTACGCCGTTGCGTTGGCGAGCCACACCACAGCTGCGGGTCAACCGATCTGGTACGGCGGTGGCCGGCTCGCACCTGACCTCACGCTGCCGCAACTGCGTCGTCGCTGGGGTCAACCCACCGGCTCGGTCGCGCCGCCTCCACGGCTGGTCCAAGCCGAGCTGTATGACGAGGCCGCCGGCGCGGTCCGCGCCGCTGCCGACCTGATCGGACAGCCGGGCACGGATCGAGCGGCTGCGAGCGCCGCAGCATACGCCGCGGCAGACACGCTCACCGTTGCTGCCCGCCTACTGGAGGGTGATCGGCGCGGTCCGCTGCACCGGGCAGCCGAGGCCCTCGACCGGGCCACCCGAGAGCCCTACCGGCGACCGCTGCCGTCAACCAGCCGCCGAGGAGCGCTGCGCTCGATGTCACGGCGCCTGCGGCTGGCCGGAGAGCTCAGCGACGGCAACGCGATAGTCGGCATGCTCCGGCTGATCCGCAACATGTCGATGCTCGCCGACTCCCTCGCCGAGCTGCGTGACGCCCAACGTCGTCTGCACCAGGCACGCGCCGCCCGTACCGCAGCCCGGCTCCTGCGTTCGGCCGGCACCCGCAACAGCATGCCCGGCGGCCACATCCCGGACGTGACCGCAGCACCGCCGTCAACGCGGCCATCAACCATCCCGCCAACGCGCCCCAACGACGCTCGACGGCAACCCGGGCCGGGCGTCGGCCACGGCAGATAGGGGAAAGGCTGATGGACCTCGGACAGGAGCAGCACCCAGACATCGCTGCGGAGATCACCCAACGCGCCGGCCAAGCTCTGGCGGTCCTCGGGACCCTCGGCGAGGCCCTGGCCCGTCTCGCCGCCGAACAGCGCCGCCGCAAGCAAGGACGGGAGGAAGCACAGGCGCAAGCGCAGCAGCGTCAGCAGGAACAAGCGGGGAAGCTCCGCGAGCACAGCGACCGGCTCGCCGAGTACGCCGCCCGGCAACGCGCGACGCACGACCGGCGCCTCATCAACCAGACACTCGACCCGAACTGGGTCGCCACCGCCGACCTCTACGACCTCGCCACCGTGTGGCGGACCGCTCGGCTCCGCGAAGAGCAGTTCCCCGAAGCGCGCGCCGCCGCGGAAACGGTCGAAGACCAACTCCGGGACATGTACCCGCGGCCGATGCACCTGTACGACGAGGCGGTACGCAGCGGCACGCCGCGCGCCGACGCGATGCGTACCGCCGCAGAGCAGATGGCCCACACCCCGGTGATGCGGCCATACGGTCCGGGAACCCGAGCCGGCGCCCTCGACGCCAGCGATGAGCCGGTCGTCGGTCCGGCCGCTTTCGATACCGCGGTCGCCGACGAACAGATCCGCCTCGCCACTGGCATCGACCCTGCCGACTACCTTGCCGAGCTGCGCCGGCTCGGGCCAGCCGGCGACGCCGCCGCGGAGGCACTGCGTGCTGCGCTCGCCGAGCGTGCGGGCCAGGAGATCGCGCACGGTCTCGCCGCCGCAGCGACACCAGACAATCCAGCCACGAAGGGTGTCGACGAGCACGCCGTCGATGGCATGCCGGACAATACGACCCACATCGGCGCCGCCAGCCGCGACACCGCCGCCGCGAAGCGCAACGCTGCGCAACTGGCCGGAGAGTGGTACCCCGACGGGCTGAACCATCCCGGCGCCATGCCACGCGATGTCGCCCGCCGCACGCCCGCAACCGCTGTCCCCGCGAACACCGCGGGCCGCACGGCCGGACTGGCCCGATGACCGCACCGGCCCCCGCGAGCGAACAGGAACAGCACCCGCCGCTGTACCCCAGCCTCGAAGCCTGGGTGCTCGGCTACTTCACCCCGATGTTCCTGCACCGCATCCCTGGCAACCCCCGACTGCGCTGGTGCGCCGAGTGGTGGGACCACGCAGAAGCCATCGCCCGGCTCACCCTGCTGTGGACCAGCTGGGAAGCCGCCCGCTGGCAACCCGAAGCCAAAGCCGGCTGGTGGCTCGACTTCGACCACCACCTACAAATCCTGCTCGCCGCCGACGGCCCGTTCCGCAACTGTCGCCAGCCCGAAGGCACCAGAGCCGGCAAACACGAGTCGCCCGCACTCCCCGACGTATCACCAGCGCCAACGGACTGGTGGGACTAACTCGACAGCCATACGCCCCGCACGGCGAACAAACTTCGCACCCCTGGGCGGACGTCAACCTCTTCGAAAGGGCACAACCATGCCAACCACACCGGTCACCCTACGCGACCTGCTGCTCGGCATCACCGAAACCCTGCCTGCGACAGTCAATCCCGACGACAGTTCTGTTCTGCGAGCCCTCTCGCTCGCCGCACACGCAGCAACCGCTACCGCCGAGGGACCAGCCTCACAGGACTGGGCGTTCTACACTGACGCCATCCAGCATGCGGTCAGGATATTGAAAGCCGACCACACCCACACCGAGTCCGCGGTACACCATGCGCCCACGGCCGGACCAGACAGTATCGAACTCCGCCAGGCGACCATCGGACTGGTCAAACATCTCGCCGACCTCTATGCAACGGCAGCTGCAGATGCGATCGGTCCCGGACAACGACGGAACGTCTGGTCACGCGTCGCGCACTACCTCGACGACGCCGCTGCCGAGTTGGCCTAATTCCGTAGGCAATTCGTGGAGCGGTCAGCGACCTGGCACACCTCTTTCCGCGCCGCGCTCGCCGGACATCCAGCAGGCTCGATTGCCATACCTTCGCCACCTCCGGCCCAGCGAACGTTGCCGATGGCGGTTCGGCCGGCCGGCGGGTCAGGGCATGGAGGGGAGGCTGCGACCTCGGACCAGTGTGCTGCGCGGGCCGCGTTCGGCGCCGTCGCTGCTCAACTGCACGCCGTGCACCGTGTACCAGAGCTCCCCGTCGAAGGTGACCGGTTCTCGACGTCGACACGCTCGACGCGCAACACGAGAGGGCCGGTGCCGTACCGGTAGTCGGCGTCGCCGAGCCTCAGGACCAGCCCGGGCCGCTTCTCGACCGTCATCGCCGGACAATGCCAGTCGGGCCGAACCGATCCTGCAGCTCCAGCAACCGGCGGACCGGCCGGCCCACGCCGAGCAGCACCAGCGCACCGCCGAGCCGGCGCTGCACGTCGTCGAAGACTCGCAATCCGGCCAGGGAGAAGTGGGTCACCTCCGCAACATCGACCTCGAGCCCGGCCGGATGCCCGACCGCTGCATCGTCAAGCGCGGTCCGCAGGGCCGGCGCCGTGGACTCGTCGATATCCCCGGCAACCGCAACCCGCAGCACCCCGCTCGCGGACCGCATGGGAACGATCGCCACCGTCAGCGGTAGGAAGCGGATCGACATGCATCCCACGGTACGACGGCACCCAGACCGGCACAGCAGGCGGACGGATCGGTTCCCCTGACAGAGCGGCATGCCCCCGTCGCCTGTCCGGCCAGCTGCGAACCAGTCGGTTGACCAGCGCTGACGGGCCGATCACGCCGCGCGCCAGTCAACCGACGTGTGCGCCTCGCACTACAACCCTCACCGACCGCGGATCGAGGCCATGGGGGCTCGCCGATGCCCCTAACAGGACGGCACCAGGTCCGGGCCGGACTGAGTAGGGCGGACATGCCTGTTGGCCCTGCGGACCGGCGTATGCCTTCTTCGCCCCCTCGCACGTGGCGCAATCCCACGGAGGTCGTGACCAGATGGACCCTCGGCGTGGACAGCTCCGTCGTCCGCGCCCATCAGCACGCTGCCGGCGCACGGCACCAGCCACCGGCCGACTGTTCCAAGCCGTAGCGGCGGCCAATCCCCGAACAGGTCGCTGAACCCGAAACGCTGGGCCCGGTCCCGGGGCGGGTTTGGCACCAAACTGCACCGCCGCCGACCGCCGCAGCAGACCCGTCAGCCGTACCATCACCGCCGGGCAACGCCACGACCGCATCGGCTACCCGGCGGTGATGGCCGGTATCCGCATGCCCCGCCGCCACGGCCGGCCCAGGACCCGACCCGCCCGGATCCTGGGCGACAATGCCTACTCCATCAGCGCGATCCGCGCCGACCTACGCCGCCGCGGGATCGCCGCGACCAACCCCGAACGCGCCGACCAGCAAGCCAACCGCCGGAAACACGGTGCTGCCGGCGGGCAGCCACCAGCGCTCGACGCTGAGCGCTACAAGCAGCGCAACACCGTCGAACGCGCGGTCGGCAAGCTCAAACAGTTCCGCGCCGTGGCCACCCGCTATGACAAAGAGCGCCTTCATGTACCTGGCCACCATCGACATCGCCACCACCAAACCTGGCTACGCGACCTCACCGCAGATCCACGGGACACGCCCTCAGTACCTCACCAAAGGCTGCCGGTGGTACGGATGGTGTCGAGCTCGACCCAGACGGCGTAGCTCGCCGCCAGCAGCGCGACGGCCGCCCCGGCGAACGTCCACCAGCGGGACGGGCCGGGGCCGCGGCCGAGCAGGGTGGCGGTCAGTGCGACGGCGAGCAGGACCTCGGCGGCCCCCTCGACGAGCCAGGTCCAGCCGGCGCCGAGGGTGCGCGTGACAGCGACCGCGCCCTGTCCGGCCAGCAGGGCGAACGCGCAGCCCGCGGCAAGCGCCGCGACATTGGGGCGGGCCCGGCGGATGGCCTGCCCGAGGAGGCCCAGCACCGTCCCGCCGGCAACCGAGGCGGCGGTCCAGAAGGCGGTCGCCGTCAGTACCGACACCAAACTCGACGCACCGGGGAAGGCGTCGCCGTCGGTGACGGCATCCCGCCAGCGGTGGCCGTCGACGAGGATGATGCCGTAGTAGACCAGTGTGGCGACGGTGAGGACGGTGACCGCGGCGCCGATCGCGCTGCGGCGGTCCCGGGCCGCGAAGCCGAAGGCCAGGCCGGCCGCGCCCCAGGCGAACATGCTGCTCGACAGCAGCAGCATCGCGGCGGCGAGCAGGCCCTGGCAAAAGTCGGCGGCGTAGGCGAGGCCGCCCAGGACCACACCTCCCGAAGCCGCCCGCCACCACACGGAAAGTGATGATACGCAACGGCTTTCGGTGCTCGGGGTGTTTCTGGATCAGCGCGAGCCGCCGCCAGGACCCGGCGCAGGCCGCGTTGATCCACGAGACACCCCATAGCGCGGCACGCTCAGCTGCCGTCACCTCCTCGGCGGCACGGCCGATGGAGAGGGCGACGACCTCCGTGGTGTGCTCGCAGCGTTGATGCTGTTCTCGGTTGTTCAGGAGCCGCCGGTTTGCCAGGAAAATAGGTGTTTACCTGCGCTAATGTCGCCCTGATGCGCGCCGAGAAGCGCTTTCGGTATGGCGTCAAGAGCCACGACCGGGCACGCGTTGTGCAGGGCTGGGTCGGTTCGCGACGGCAGCCAGCTGAGGATCGGCTCGGCGGCGGACACCTGCTGGCCGACCTGGGCGAGGGCCTGTGCTGCGGGCTGCCGTCCGCTGTGCGCGTCGACTCCCAGGTGAACCAGGACCGCCCGGTCGTCCTGCCCCACGACGACGAACGCGTGAGGCGTGAGTATCCGCAGCACGCCGCTTATCGGCGCGGAGACGGTCTGTTCCAGCACGCCAGGCAGTATCGCCCGGCCTGGCCCGACGAGTTCCTGCGCGAATACGGGATCTGGTACATCGGCCAGGGGCAGGACGGCGCCTGCCAGCGGTGCCAGCACGGCAAGGGTCCGGGTGATCATGGAGTGTCGTCGGCTGCGGCGGCGGTGAGCAGTTGCGCCATGGCGGTGGCGAGCGGGGTGACCGCTGCGGGTCCGACCACGATCTGGAGCGTCTCCCGCCGTAGTACGCCGAGCACGGCGGGGTGGCTTCGGAGTCTCGTGTCGTCGAGGAGCCGCAGATCGGCCAGTGCTATGCGCAGGCGGGTGACGCAATGCTCAAGGGAGGTGATGTTGGCAGGCCCGCCGAGTGCGCCGACGATCGCCTCGGCGGCGGCCACGTGTTTCGGTGTGACGTCGTCTATGCCGGGTCTCAGGTTCATCGGGCACCCCACAAGTAGCGTTCGATGTCAATGGACGCGTATTCGATGTGTGTCGTGTTGTCCCAGTAGGCTTTGGCGACCTCGTGCGCGAGGAGGGACCGCAGCCGGAGGTGGTTGTCGAGCCAGGTTCCTGGCTGTCGGACGCGCGCCCATGCGTCTGGGTCGGCTGCCTCGAATGCATGCAGAGCCTGATCGAGCCTGGTGCGCCACTGATGCAGCGTGCTGGCGGAGATGCTCAGCGCATCGCTGTCTTCGTCGGCGAGCAGGAGGGTCCGGATTTCGTCGATCAGCCCAGCGATGTCCTTGCGTACGCGTGAGCCGGCTGATGCTGCCGGCGGTGTGGCGAGCTGGCGGAGAAGCCGTCGGGTCGTGGGTGCCTGCCCGTGCGTCATCGGCCCTCCCGTGCTGCCGGTGTGAGAACGGCTGTCAGCTTGCCGGCAAGGGGGCGTGGGAGCAGTGCCGCAAGCTGGGGCCAGCCCAGGTCGTCGTCAGCCTCGATCGAGATCAGTTCGGGATGAGGCGTGATCCAGGCATCCAGGCGGGTCAGGAACTCGTGATAGGCGGCAAGGAAAGACCGATCGAACCAGAGTGCGTACCGAGGATCGGTGGCGTACCCGGCTCGGCGGGCGATAGAGCGTTTCGGATCGATAAGGAAGACCAACGTGCAGACATTGGTACGGGGTGTGAGGAGGCCCATCGTGTGGCACAGGGTCAGGGCGTCGTCGAACGCGCGGTGCGGGCTGCGGCCGGTCTCTGCGAGCGCGTAACGGTAGGCCAGGACCCCGATGTGGCAGCGGTCGGAAGCGACTACCAGGCCGGGTTGTGCAGTGCCGAGCTGTCCGGCGGTCGTGATGCGGTCGGCGGCCTCGTTGAGCAGGTCTCTGGCGACCTGCAGGTCGTCGCTGTGGTCTGCTGGTTGCGCTTCGGGGAAGATCTTGACCTGGCCAGGGGCCGCGTCATGCAGTCGGCGCAGCAGCGTGGTTTTTCCGGCGCCGGGCATGCCGTCGAGGGCGATCATGGCAGATGTTGCGGGTCGTGTTCGAGCGCGTCCAGCACGGGCGCGACGAGGTCGAGGATCTGGCTGGTCAGGGGGGCGTCGATCTCCGGGGCCCATTGCAGGACCCAGCGGAAGTACAGGGCGGTGTGGAAGAGCAGGTGCCCTGAGTCGATCTCGGCAGCGTCGGAGCGCAGCCGCGCTTGCTCCGACTGGTACCCGGCCAGGATGACCTTGATGTCACGGCCGTCGATGAGGCAGTTCTGCACGTAGAGATTGGTGATGTCCTCGTAGACGCACCCCACGCCGCAGCCTTCGAAGTCGATCACCCCCGGGTCGCGCCCGGGTGCCATGAGCGTGTTGCGCGCCGAGAAGTCGCCGTGCACGAATCCCTGACGGCATTGCGCGAGCTGCTGGTGTTTCGTCTCGTCAAGCACGGTGGCGAGGCGGGTGCTCAGCGCGGGGGTATCTGCTGGTAGCGGGCGGATGTTGCGCAGAAAGATGGGGAGCTCGGACAGCTCCTCCGCGCCTGTGGTGTGCAGGCGCGCTGCCATCGCTCCGAGCAGGCCGGTCTCGTCGCGGTCGCTGGGATCGGACGGCGGCGTGCCTGGCAGTTTGCTCATCGCCACCCACGACAAGGCGCCCGGCACGTCGTTGTGCCCGAGCACGGATGGCGTGACCAAGCCCGGCCGCCGGCCGCCGAGCGCCAGTCCGGCCAGCTCCCGGCGGGCTCGTTCCGCAGGGCGGTGGGTGTAGATCTTGAGGACGGTTTCGGAGCTGACGAACACGATGGAACGGCCGCCGTAGCCGGGGATCGCCTCGCCGTCGAAGGCGACGCCGAGGGCGGATTCGGCCGCCTGACGGGCGCATTCGATCTCGTTTGCCAGTCGGGCGAGGACAGGGTGCCGTGTCACTGCGCTGGCGTGGTCGTGCATGCGAGGTTCCTCCCGGGAGAGCCATTCGAGCAGCCAGTATGGCTGGCGGTCGGCGAGGTGACGGGCGTCGGCCGACACGTGCGGCGTGCCAGTCGGTCGTGATCTGTCCTGGGCGGTCTTGCGGTAAACGTGCGCGGCATGGGCTGCCAACGCGGGCCATGAGAACCGATTGAGGGCGAGCCGACGGCCGGCATCGCCGAGCCGCTTCCGCATGACCTTGTCGTGCAGCAGTCGCGTGACGAGGTCCGGGAAGTCGGCCATCGCGTCGGCCGCGGAGACCAGCCCGAAGGTCTGCGGGTCGGGAATGCCCGCGAAAGCTTCTCTGGTGCCGACCACGGGCAGGCCGGCCGCCATGTACGCCAGCACTTTCAGCTTCATCCCACCGCCCGAGTCCAACGGCGCGACCCCCACGGCGGCAGTGCGAAGGGCCGCCTGGAGGTCGACCACCGGGCCATGCAGCCGGATGCCGGGCAGACCGAGATGGCGCAGTGTGCGTGGATAGCGGCCGTAGACGTCGATCCAGCCGCCGACCGTCGCCAGCTTCTCGCGTAGCCGGTCGTGCAGAAACGCTACGGCCCGGACATTCGGTTCGTAGAAGAGGTTCCCGACGAACGCCACGGCCGCCGCCGGCTGGGTCGCCCTTCTCCGATCACGGCTTCGTCTCCGATCACGGCTCACGCCGCACGGCACGACGAACACGGCGGTAGCGCCGAAGCCGCGAGCCGCAGCCTCGTCGCGTCCGGTGAAGGTGACCACCGCGTCGGCGAGGGTTGCCGCTGCGGTTTGCAGCGTGGTCGCCCGGCGGACTTCGGGGTCGGTGCCGCCGATGGTTCGTGCCAGGTCGGCTTCGTTGTCGTGCATTTCGTAGATCAGGGCGCTGCCGGTCGCGTCGGCGAGGGTTCTGCCGTACCGGACGGTCAGTTCGGTGTTCGACATGACCAACACGTGCGGGGCGAGCTCGCTGACGATCGTCGTGAGCTGGTCACCGTTGCCATACATGACGTCGAAGTCCAGGTAGCGCACCGGGAAGGGCCAGTCCTTGGCGGGCCGGGATCGGGGGTTCAGGTCACACAGCAGCAGCGTGACGTCCACCCCGTGGTCAAGCAGGTGCCTGTTCAGCTCCAGGGTGCGGGCGGCAGCACCCGTGAGCGGCAGCGAGTGCAGGAACCCGGCGGTGTCGAACAGGACCACGGCTCGTAGGCGTTCCCGATGGCCGTCACGCACTGGTCTTCTCCACGACGTAGTTGCCGATCACGAGCGCATCGAGATCGGTGTGACAGAACGTGGCCAGCGCGTCAGCCGGGCTCTCGACGATCGGTTCGGTGTCATTGAAGGACGTGTTGAGCACCACGGGCAACCCGGTGATCTCACCGAACCTGCTGATCAGCCGGTGGAAGGCCGGATGCACGTCGGGGTCGACGGTCTGCACGCGGGCACTGCCGTCAACGTGGGTAACCGCTGACAGCTGGTTGCGTACGCTGTCGCGCACGTTCGGCGCGAAGAGCATGTACGGGCTTTCGCCTTCCAGCTCGAACCACGCTGTGGCGTCCGCAGCAGTGACGGCGGGCGCGAAGGGACGGAACCATTCGCGATGTTTGATGCGACTGTTGAGCTGATCGCGGACGTCGACGCGGCGTGGATCGGCGAGAATGCTGCGGGAGCCGAGTGCTCTGGCACCGAGCTCGCTGCCACCCTCGAACCAGCCGATGATCCTTCCTTCGCTGATCATGTCCGCCGCCACGATGGAGGGATCGGATTCCCACCGGAATGTGAAACCGGGCATCGGGTACCGGTGTGCCCGTCCAGCGCGCGGATGGCGGCGCAGCGCGAGGTGGATCTCCTCGCTGGTGTACGTGCGGCCGAAGGAATCGCGGCCCCCAAGCGGCATCCTCGGCGCACGCCCGGTGAGCTGATGCATACCGAACAGCGCGTTGCCCAGAGCCTGCCCACGGTCCGAAGCCGCCGGCGGAACGAACAGCTGCACGCCTGTCCGCTGGCGGATCACCTCGTTGGCCACGCAATTCATCGCCACGCCACCGGCGAAGCAGACCCGCCGCTGCTGGAATGTGCTCATGAGCGTTGCGACCAGTTCGACCAGCGTCTCTTCAGTCTCGTGCTGCACCCACGCGGCCAGGTCCCGGGCTCGGGGGCCATGCCAGTTACCGGGTTCGCCGAGGTCCAGGCCGCTGGCCTTGGCGAAGTCTGACAGGCCCCGGTCGTGGGTACGACTGAGGCGGCCTTCGACCTGGAGTCCATGCACGCCGAACAAGGGCACGCCGATAGCCGAGGCATCGCCGAAAGATGCCAGGGCCATCGTCTTGCCTGACTCCTGTCCGTCGAAGCCCAGCCAGTTGGTAACGGCCTCGTAGACAGCGCCAACGCCACCGGCACGAGGGCGGCCTGCACGGTTACCACCGACGCGCGTCAGCGCTTCGGAGTTGGCTAGGAAGTAGCTCTCCGTCTGATGGTCATTTCCCGAGCCGTCGGCGATCACCACCAGAGCGTCATCGAAGCCCGACAGGCAGAACGCGCTGTAGGCATGGGAGAGATGGTGATCGACACTGACGATCCTGCTCGGCTTGACGCCATAGCGGTCAAGCCCTCCGGTGAACCCTGCCGGCAGCCTTGGGCCTACACAGCTGAACACGACGATGTCCACGTCGGCAAGGTCAAGATCGGCGCTGTCGAGGCAGTAGGCCAGCGAAGCATGCCAGCCGTCGCTGTAGCGCTTCCGGTTGAGCCGTTCCTCGGCGATCGCCACGACGGCGTCGCCGCGTACGACGGCGCATCCGCCGTCATGTCCGAGGTTAAGACCGACAGCGACGGGGTCAGGCATGCTGATCAGCTTCCTTCCTGGGCTCATCTGGGGGTTTGTGCGACGGCCTGGGCTGTTCGGCGTCTCGTCTGTGCGTGCGCAGCTTCGCGGCGAGACGGGCACCGTGATATCCGGCGAGGCGAGCCAGGTGGGTCAGCCGGGTCAGGTGATCGCTCTCGCTGATCACATCCCATAGCCGGTAGCTGTCGACGATGTAGCGGGCCGGGACGTTCCTGCGCAGCTGCGCGACCGACACGCCGTGCCAGAACGCCCGGCCGAGCAGCGCCCGCAGGCGAAGATCATCGGCTGTGACGGTCCTGTGCACGACCGCGGCGGGAACGAGCAACACCAGCTGGCCGGCCATCTGCGCCCGGATGACCAATTCGAGGTCTTCACAGCTGCGATGGCGGCGGCCGACGGCCCCGAGATTCTCGTCGAACATCGGCGGCGGGCTGGTACGCCGGAAGCCCATGTTGCATCCGACGATCCAATACGGGGGTGTGAGCTCCTGCGTGCGTTCCGGCCAGACGGGAGGCACGAACCACTGGCGAAGCTGCGGGCGCAGCACCGCCTCCAGCGGAAGCCGAGGTATCGCCGGGCCACCCGCCACAGCAGCCGCCTGTTCGATGAGCGCGGTGGCTAGCTCCCTCACCCATGTGCTGCCGGGCCGGGAATCCGGATCGGTGATCAGCACGCATGCGCCCCTCGCACGCCTGATCCCGGCATTGCGCGCGCGGCTCACACCCGCTATCGGCTCATGCACCAACTGCCAGCCGAATCCAGCGGCGGCGAACACGGCCGGTTCCACTACGGCCGACGGATGGTTGTCGACCACGACCAACTCAAAGAGACCGGTTCCCATGTCCTGGCGGTTGAGCGCAGCAAGCAGCCCCGCCAGGTCCCGGGCATTTCCGTGCACCGCGACGACGACGCTGGCCAGCAGCCCGGACTCGCCGGCGCTCGCGGCGTCGATCGCACCCCTCGGTCGGGTCGATGCATGTGCGACCTGCCCGGCCATGGTCGAGCCTCCAATCGTTGCCGGATGGACACCTTCGAAGGTTCCGCACAGACGGATATGAGCTACGCATCGTCCTTCGGTGTGCTGTCGCGGGTTGCTGCCGCGCGGCGCCGGGCCGCCGACCGTTTCCGGACGGCTGTCGTGGCCCAATGTGGCCGGTTCTGGCGGCCGTAGCGGCGCCGGTCCTGGCCCCACACGCGTGACGGCGCTTCGCCCTGATGCCACCATCCGAGGAACTCGCGGCGTGCGGCGGAGATGTGGGTGGTGAACGACCCCCGTGGCCGGTGCAATGCCTCGGCGGCGCGGCCGTAGTCGTCGTAGACGGCCAATGCCACCAGCAGCCGCTGGTAGGTCGGGCTCAGCATCGGCCAGATCTGGGTGAGGGCGACCCGGTCGACCACCCGGTCTTCCGGGCTGGGCGTCGTGCGCGCCTGCGGCCACCAGTACCGCCAGAAGTTGACCATCGTTGCGTCGCCGTCCACCACCGACGCCCGGCCGATGCCATGCGTCCGCCACTCATCCTCAGCCTGTGCCCGCAAACCGTTCCACGCCGCCCGGATCAGCTCACCAGCGCGAGGTGCCGCTTCGGCGGCATACAGGCACTCCACCATCGCCGACCACGCCGTTTCGAGCCGCTCCGCGAACGGCAGACTCTGATGAAACACATCGCGGACCACCGCCGTCGTCGCCAGCCGATTGATCTCACCCAACGTGTAGCCGTGACGTAGCTCGACATCACCCGGCGGGACCGACGGCAGCACCGCCAACGGGCGCGAACCAGGCGCACTCACGGTCCGGCCAGCCGCAGCCGTGGCCGGCACCCACCCAGCTCCGGACATTTCGACGCCCGCTTCAGCTCCCCCGCCGTTCACCGCGGTTCGTGAGCTTCTTCTGCCAGTTCCAGTCCGTGTGAAGCGGTCCATCAACACAAGCCGATCACGCGGCGACGCCGGGGCGTCCGGCTGTCGCGGACCGTACCGAGACGGCTCCGGGACTGCTGGGACCAGGCGCTATCACTGGTCGCGTGCGACCGCACCGGCGTGCCGGGCCGGCGGTGTTGACGCGAGCGGCGATAGCGCGGTGGCTGCGCGTGCGTCTGCTGCGGCGCTGGTGCCGTTGGTGTCGACCCGTCTACTCCTGCAACGGCAGTGCGCCGGTTGGCGTAGGAGGTGACGACAAGCGTGGTCTGGGTCGTTGCGCTGCCGCGGGTGGCTGGACCGGCGATGGCTTGTTGCTGGTGGGCGAGGACTGTGCCGGTTGCGGCATCGACGATGAGGGTGTCGCGGGTGGTGTGTTCCGGGTTGTCGGCGGTGATGGCGATGCCTGGGCGGCCGGCGCGGTCGTTGCTGGGGCCGCGATAGACGGCGCCGTAGGCGGCCAGGATCGTGAGCATGAGGACGCGGCGTGGGCAGGGTTGGTTGGTGGCGGCGGTTAGGGCGACGGTGTCGCGGATGACATCGGACGCGGTGGGATGGTCGGGATCGCTGGATGGCACGGGCGCGGCGGTGGGGTTGCCGGCGAAGGGGGTCGGGAAGATCGGGAAGATGCGGTGGGCGCGGTAGATGTGGTGCTCGGTGACCGCGCCGGGGCTGCCGGGTTGCGGGCCCTGTTCCGCGACGGGGTAGCGGGTGACGGTTCCGGTTCCTGATCGATCGTCGCCGATCAGGTATTTGTAGTCGACGGTGCGGAACGTGGCCACGGTGGAGCCCGTGCCTGTGTGGCTGGCGGAGGCCGCGGTCTGGAGCCCGTAGCGCAGGTAGGTGTGGTCGCCGGTGCTGGTGTCGTCGGCCGACTCGTGTAGCTGCGCGGCGAGGTTCAGCATGGCGCGCTGGTCAGGGTTCGGGCCGGTCCTGCTGTTGGTGGGAGTCGGCGGGACAAGGTCGGACGGGGCGGCGCATGCCGGGCCGGACGGTGGCGAGCTTGGCGGAGGCAGGTTGGGGCTGATCGCGGGGTTGCCTCCGCCGAATGCCCGCTTGCACAGGGCGGCGGCCGGGATGGTGGTGAGAGTGAGCAGGATGGCGGCACCAGCGGCGGCGATGCGCCAGGACTGGCATCGGGACGCGCGGGTGGTGGTGAAGGAGGTCACGGGTGTCCTTCAGGGCGTGAAGACGAACAGCAACCGGGTGAGGACGTGGGGTTTGCGATGGGTTTGTTCGCGCTGGCTATGGGGCGGTCGCGGTGAGCGCGGTCACGGCGGGGGCGAGGTCGGCGGGGTGACAGCGTGCGCTGTGCAGCAGGTCGGTTCGGGTGTGTGACCGGCCGGTGCCGGTGTCGGTGAGGTCAATGGCGACGAGGCGCCCGGTGGTGGCGGTGAACCACAGGTCGATGCTGGTCGGGGTTCCGTCGTCGAAGCGGACGCCGATCGTTGGTTCGCCCCGCATGGTGCGGCCGTCGCCGAGGATGGTGCTGCTGGGCAGCGTGGCGAGAAAGCGCAGGACGGTGCGGCGGTGTGGTTGGTCGAGGTAGCGCAGGCTGGCCAGGTCGGCCAGGACCGCGACCTGCATGCTGCTGGAACTGCCGGACGTGGCGGTCGCCATCAAGACGGCGGCGGCGAGCACGTTCGGGTCGTCGGGCAGCGGTTCGGCGAATCCGGCGAGCAGCTGCCCCACGGGGTACGTGGTGCGGGACCAGCCGCTGGCGGTGGTCACGTTGGTGTGCGCCTGTTCGAGCAGCAGTCCGGAGCCGTCGGGGTGCAGCACCCGGACGCTGGTGACAGTGGGGCCCGGGCTGCCGTCACCGTGGATCGTCGTGCGGCGCAGGATGGTACAGCTGTCGGGGCCGGCGTGCCGGTCGGCGGCGGTGGCCGTCAGGTTCTGGGCGAGGTCGAGCAGCAGCGCAGGCGCGGTCAGATACGTCCGCGCTGGGGCGGCGTGGCGCACCGTTACTGCCGACGTTCGTGCCGTTACGGTCCCGACTGCGGCGGCGGCCAGCACAGCCAGGGCCAGACAGGCCGCGCTCAGCTGGAGCATCGAACCTGACCCCGTCCGGGCACGGTGACGTCCGTCGGGTTCGCGGGCTGGGTGTTGACCGCTCATCGAGACTCCCGGGTGCGGGTGGCGCGGGCCTCGACGCGGTGGGCGCAGATCTGCCGGTGCAGGACGCGTTCGGCGGCGCCGACGGTGAGGTAGCGGTGGTAGGCGTCGCGGAACGGGCCGTCAACGTCGGCGAGGGCAAGGCCGGCCTCAGCGATGATGCGGTCGGCTTCCGACACGCGCCGGCAGGCGGTGAGCATGCCGGTCAGGCTCAGCGCCAGCACCTGCGATGCGGGGCTGATGGGGGCATGCCGGGCGGTCCACTCCCGCCAGACGGCGGTGGCATCGCGGACCGCATCGCTGCATCCGCCGGCGGCGTGCAGGTGGACCGCCCGGGCGAGGCGCGCGTGCAGGACCGCGTCGGTGTCGTCGAATCGATGCGTCTGCACCGTCGCTCGGCGCGCAGCGCCTACCTCTGGGCACCGGTCTGGATGCGCGTCCTCGCCCCGGGCGGCCTGCCCATGACGGCGGGCGAGGGCGTGAACCGCAGCCAGGCGTGTCGCCGCAGCGGAACCGGCAGCGCGGCGCGGGATCACGAGCGGGCCTCCTGCGGCTGCGGAAGACTGACCGGCTGGGCGGGGCGCTGTGCCGGGCCGGTGTTGCGGCTGCCACGGCCGGGGGTGCGGATGGCGGAGGGGGTACGGGCGATGACGGCGTATCCGGCGGCCTGCGCCGGTACGGCGAGCTCGTCGCCGTCGTCGTTGAGGTCGGGCCGCCAGTGGCTGATCGGGACGAGGCCGGGCGGGATGAGGTCAAGGCCATCGACGAGCGCGGCGACCTGGTCGAAGGTGCGGGCCTGGAACGTGCCGTGCCGGCCGGGAGGGAGCGCGTCGAGCTTGGCGCGAACCCCGGCGGGCAGGGGGTCGAAGGTGGTGTGCGAGATCGCGACGTGACTGCCCGGCGGCAACCCATCCAGCAGGGCGCGGACAAGGTCGGCCGGGCGCTCGTCATCGGGGATGAAGTGCAGCACGGCCAGGATCAGCAAGCCGACGGGCTGGTCGTGGTCGAGGCCGGTGATGGCGGGGCTGGCGAGGATGCCGTGCGGGTCGCGGAGGTCGGCTTCGAGGTAGCCGATGGGTGCGCAGCCGTCGCCGGGGACGAGTAAGGCACGGGCATGGGCCATCACGATCGGGTCGTGGTCGACGTAGACGACGCGGGTGTCCGGCGCGTGCTGGTGAGCGATCTCGTGCACGTTCGGCGGCTTGGGCATCCCGACGCCGACATCGACGAGCTGGCGGACGCCGGCCTCGGCGACGAGGTAGCGCACGGCGCGGTGCATGAACCGGCGCAGCTCGTGTGCCGCGACGCCGATGTCCGGGAACGCTGCGGTGAGCGCTGCTGCGGACGCGCGGTCGTCGTGGAGGTTGTCTTTCCCGCCGAGGAGGAAGTCATACCGGGACGCGGTCCGGGGGCCGTCGGGCAGCGTGAACAGCGTGGTGGGCTGGTGTGGGGTGGTGTCGGTCATGGTGTGTCCTGGGCGGAGCCGGCGGGGACGCCGGCGAAGGTAGGGCCGAGCATCGCCGGGTCGAGATCGATGCGGATCGGCAGGTGGTCGGAGAGCAGACGTGTAACGGGTGTGTCGATGACTCGGTAGCCGCCCAGCGCTTGCGGTCGGGTGGTCCAGATCGCGTCCAACCGCCGGGACAGATCCGTGCCCATGTGGCCGCCGGTCGGCTGCCAGGGCGCCCGCAGGTGGGCTGCGGCGTCGTGCAGGCCGCAGCGGTGCAGCAGTTCGGTGGGGCGCCGGTCGGCTCGGGGTGGGGTGTCCGGGTCGTCGCTCCACCGCACGTGGCGCCAGACCTTCCGCGCAGGGAGCGCCGACCAGTCCGGTTCGGGATCGTAGGTGGGGTCGGCGCCGAAGGTGTTCCAGTCGCCCGCGATGACCGTGGCTTGCCCGGGGTCATCGAGCAGTCCGGTGATGGTCCGGGCGTCGGCGAGGCGATGCTCAGGATCCCAGGGGGCCAGATGGGTGACAGCGACCCGCAGCGGGACGGCGGCCCCGACGTCGAGTTGGACGACGCCGAGTCCGTGCCAGAGGGGCAGGCGGTGGCTGCGCTGAGACAGTGCCGTGAAGTCGGGGCGCCACAGGATCGCCATGTGGCAATGGGACCGGCGTGCGGGTACCGCCATGCCTGCCATCCCGGCTGCCTCGGCGATGGCGGCCACGTGCCGGTCCAGTGTGGACAGATCGTCGCCGTCGTCCCAGATCTCATGCAGGCACAGCACATCCGGCCGTTCGAAGCGCAGCAGCTCATGCTGCTGCCGCCGCGTCGCTACCGCGGACTTGCCGTAATCCTTCAAGTTGTAGCTCAGCACGCTGATCGTCGCGCTCATCTCGTCTCCATCCCACGGTGCGCAGCCGTGCCGGCCACGTCACACGGCTCACCCGGTCCGTTGACGCTCCGGCACCGTCGCCCGCGGCGGCGTCGCGGCCATGCAAGCTGAGGTCCGATGTCGAACGGTGCGACGGTGATCACGATGCGGTTCCCCTCCGGTTGCGGGACGCCGTCATCGGGTGCATTGCTGCGGGTGTCGCACGGCGGGTGGCGAGCCGCCAGAGGGCGTTCGGGATCGTGGGCCGCCGCGCGACGGTGTGCCATTCGGGTTCGCCGTGCCGCAGGAAACCCTGCTCGACGAGACCGGCGTCGATGCCGGGCAGGTGCGCCAGGCCCCAGATCAGCACGGTGTCCCGATCGGTGCTGGCAACACCGTGCAGCGCACCGGCATTGCGGGCCTTGATCAGCACGTCGAATTCGGTATGACGGCGGCCGGCGACCTGGACGACGCTGCGGTCCTGGGACATGGTCCCCATGAGCACCGCGATGCCAAGCCGCATGAGATTGAGACCGTTGGGGTTGTCGGCGGTCCCGCCGAACCGGCGCAGCTTGTCCCGCGCGACCGTGCGGGCGAGCGCCGGGCCGAGACGGCGGATGATCTCCAGGAAGTCAAGGTCGACGATCTGCCAGGTCGGCGGATATTCCAGGCCGTCGAGTTGTCCGACCCAGCCGAGCGCGGCGACTCGCTGATCCTGTACGACATCGGCATTCCGCAGCTGTGCGAGCAGCTGCCGCTCGTCGTCGGTCGCGGTGGCGTCGTCGCAGGGCAGCAGGCGGGAGCCTTCGCAGTGGATGACGGCGCCGTTGGCTTCGAGCTTGTCGATCGCCTCGCGAAGCCCCACGAAGTACCGGGGCTCACCGAGGTGGAAAGTGCCGATCACGGTGACCGTGCGGTCCGTGACCGGATGTCTGAAGGTTCGGATCGAGGTCTGCACCTCGCGGCGCTGGTTGACAAGCTGCACGTACTCGGCCGTCATGCGGTGTGTACTCCTGTACGCGAGGTATGAGATCGATCGACTGGCGGCGTGCGCGGGGGCCGGGCAGCCGGGGAAACGGGCAGGTCAGCATCCCGGTGCCGCCGGCGGCGGTTACGAGAACCGGGGGGTCATCAGGCGGTCCCGGCGTGGACGACGGCGACGAGGAACGGGATGACGTCGGTGTGGGCTGGGATGCCTTGCAGGGCCAACGTGACGGGGGCGTCGATGTGTTCGTGCTGGTCGAGGCAGGGGTCGGTGACGTGGTAGGCGGTGCGGTGGCGGTCGCTGCGGTGGATGAAGCCCCGGTTGGCGCGCTGCCACCGCCGTTCGCGGTCTTCCGTGCTGGCGTCGACCTCGGTGGTGGTGTCGTGGGCGCCGTAGGTGATGGCCGCTCGTGCCATCACGGCGACGGCCTGTTCGTGCTGGTGGCAGTCGCCGAGCAGGTGCATCAGGTCGGTGCCGGCGAGCAGCCCGGCGAGCCGCTGCTCCGGGTCGGCCGGGTCGAGGTGTTCGAGGGCGTCGTGCCAGGCCGCGGTGGCATGGTCACGGGCTTCGGCGCAGTGCCCGGCAGCGTGCAGCGCGGCAGCGAACTCGAACTGTGCACTGATCGCGGCGGGAATGTCGCCGGAGTCGGTGCCATGGTTACTGGCCTCGGCGGCGGCGTCGATCGCTTCGGCGTGCGCGCCATACAGTGTCGCCGCGCGCACGAACATGGAGATGAGCGCGGTCCAGCCGGTGCCGCGGTCGGGGTCGAGGGCGTCGGCGGCGTGCCGGGCATAGCGGCCCCACGGCAGGACGGACGCGTCGCGTTCGTCGGGGAGGTGTTCGACGGCGTTGGTGAGGTGACACAGCGCGATCCGGGCCAGGCCCTGTGACGGCGGGCTGGTCGTGGGGTCGTGTTCGGCGAGGTGCTGCCGGACGGCGGCGATCGCGTCGTCGATGCGGTGCTGGTCATACAGATGCACGATGTGGCGCAGGGCCCGCTGGTGCGGGATGTCGGCCGCGGCGGCCAGGTTGGTCGCGCATTTGGTGTGGGTGCAGGCCGCGTCTGGGTGGAACGTGCGGAGGTGCTCGAGCATGTTCTGCCGCGACTCCTCGAATGTCACGAGCCAGCCGGCCAGCACGTCGGTCCGGTCGTTGAAGTAGGCGCCGTCGAACGGGGAGGTAAGGCCGAGGGCGTGGATGTCGTCGTGCCGGTGGCAGGCGTCGAACATCGAGGCCACGCTCAGGTACTGCGTGACACCGGTGACGTCGCGGCCGGTACTGATCGCCTCGTAGGCGACGAGGGCGGCGGCGGCCTCGGTAAGCGCCTCAGCGCAGAACCCGGCGCGGTGCAGCCGCCGCGCCAGCTCCAGCCGGACGGCGACCACCTCACCGACCCCGGCACGGCCAGCGAGCGCGGCGAGGGCGGCGCGGCACGCGTCGATCCCGGCCTGCGCGGCGCCGCGGCGGTCCGCCACGTGCAGCGCGACCCTAGTCGCGGCCGTGATCTCATCGACGCGCGCGCCCGGCGTGGCCAGGGTGGACCGGTGCGCGTAGGAAGCCCAGGCGGCGGCGTCGGCCTCCTGCTGGTCGGCGCCGGGGAACAGCACGAAGCGGGTCGCGACCCGGATCAGGCCGACGTCGGCCGGTGCCGTTTCGGGGTCATGGCCGGCCAGCAGCGCACCGTAGAACCTGGCGCCGACCGCGCCGCCGTGCGCGATCGGGCAATCCAGCCGGGCACATCGTGTATCGGCGTGATGCTGCCCCGTATGGGCTTGGAAGTCCGGGGACAGCACGTGGAGCAGGTCACCGGTGTCCGCCACGAGCGTCACCAGCGCCACCGCCGCCAACCCGGCCGGATACCGGCCGAGCCGGGCCACGAGCGCGGCGGCATCGTCGTGGCGGTGGCAGGACTCCAGCGCCATGAAGACCCCGACTGCAGCGGCGATGTCGTCCGCCGGGGCGGCCAGGCCGAGGTCGAAGATCGGTTCGACCGCGACCAGCCCCTCGTCAGCGGCCTCCGCGCACCGGCCGATCGCATGCAGTTCCGAGGCCAGATAGCCGTGCAGGCGCCGGGCGCGCACGGTATCACCGCGGGCGGCGGCAACCTGGATCGCCTCACGCCGCACGATCAGGGCTTCCTCGGGCTGGCCGGCCCGAAGCAGGGCATGGGTGAGCGCGCCCACACCGACTTGCAGGGTGTCCAGGTCAGGGCCATCCGCGTGCAGCTGGTGGGCAGCGGCGTAGGCCCAACGGGCCCACGCCAGAGGTTCCGGGATCGCGGCCGGGTCAGCGTCGACCGCCTGCACATACCAGCCGACGGCGTCGATGAGGTCTTCGTCCGCCACGGCGGTCTGCGGGTCCTGCCCGCGCAGGTAGGTCTTCACCATCAGCTGGGCGGCCTCGGCGGCGCGACCGTCCTCTAACAGGCGCTCGGCGCGGACCAGGGCGCACCGGCCAGTCATCCGTAGCCGGATCGGGCGGCGGGAACGGCCCATCAGCACACCCCTTCCGGTCCGGACGCGTCCGCTGCCGTCGGGTCCTGGCGGGCGCAGACCTTGCGATGGTGGATGATCGTGGCGGGCATCGTGACGGCGAACGCGTCGTAGCCGGCTTTCAGCGGGTGATCGCTGCTGGGCAGTGTGAACTGGGCGAGGTTGCGCACGGCGGCGGCTTCATCAAACCGGTGGCAGGCGATGAGCATGCTGACGAACTGCAGCATGATCCACAGCGAGTCGGGACTGGCCGGGTCGTAGCGGCTGATCCACGCCTGCCACGCGGCCTCGGACTGCTCGATCGCTGCGTCGCAGCGGCCCGCGGCGTGGAACTGCTCGGCCAGCTCCATCCGCTGGATCAGGTGCGCGTCGATGTTGCCGTGGTCGAGGTGCACCTGGATCAGGTCCCGGCGTATCCGGTTGGCCTCGTCGAACCGGCCGCGCACGTACAGCACGCCGGCCAGGTTGTCCATCGCCGCGAGGGTGGTGGCATGGTCCGGGCCGCAGCGGGCGCGCGCCGCCTGGTATGCGTATCCGGCCCAGGCGACGTCGTCGGGCACAAGGTCCGGGGTCGGTTCGGCGAGGCGTGAGTACAGCATCGCCGCCTCGATGAGCCACTCGTCTGGCAGCGCGGTGGCCGGATCGAGCTCGCGAAGGACATCGGCGAGCACGGCGGCGGCCGGCCCGTCCGCATCGATCTCGGCGAGCAGCCCGGCAAAGATGATGCTGTCGCTGCGGGTAGTCCCGTCGGCGGTCGTCATCCGCGCCCACCACCCAGGCAGGCGTCCGCGCCATCAGGTGATCCGAGCCGTGCTGATGCGGGCGGCATATTCGGGCAGTTGGGGAGGTGACCCGCGGGTGTGAACGTCCGCGAGCGCGGCCGTGCCCCCGGTTCGTCGTCTGGGGGCTGCTCAGCGAAGCGGTCGCGCGTCGCCGAACCGTCACCGGTTACCGATGCAGATGGGTCGGCGACGATCAAGGCGTACAGGTCGTCGCTGATCCAGCTGAAGAACTGCTGGGTCAGGCAGCCGGGGCAGGCGCCGGGCTGATCCAGCGAGGCGGCGGCGAGGTTCCCGGTCAGGGTGAGCCCGACCCCGCGGCCGTTGCCAGCGTAGACCGCGGCGGTGAGGCTGGCCTGCTGGACGGCGCACGGCCAGGGTGTTGCGCAGGTGGCGCAGCACCAGGCCGGCCGCCGCGGCTGATGCGCCGCCATCAACCACGCCGAGGGGGGATCGGTGCCCCAAATCGGCAGCAGCAGCACCGTCGACGGCACCGCAACCCGCTCGCCGGCTGTCGCCAGCGGGGCTATTCCAGCAGGGTCCGACGCCGGGGCGACGGTGACATGCCCGGCGATGACCCGCACCGAGACGGCGGCACCGGCGCCCGGCAGCACCGTACGGAAGACTCCGGCGACTCGGCCATCGCTGATCGCATCGGCGACTTCGCGGGCAAGGTCCCGTACGTTTGGGATCTCGCTGGCCGTTGCCGATGCCGCGCCGATCGGGACCGTGCACTGCATCGTTACCGAGATCGCCGCGACCGTTTCGGGGGAGGCGTATGCGGTCATGCCCGGTCGCTCCATTCTCGCGGTTCGGTGGAATTGCCTCGTGCTGTGGTTAGGGTTCCGGGTGGCCGGGGTTGTCCCATCGCGATGGCCGGCTTGTCCGTGTCGTGACGTTCGTTGATGGAGGGCATTAGCGGGTCCCCGTTCCGGTGCTGCCACCGGCTGAGACCTGCGGCACGAGCACCAGATCGCGGTCGGCGCCGCGGTCGGCGAGCAGGCCCGCCACGCCGTGGGCGTCGTGCGGGCTACCGCCGGTGGTCCCGGCGCGGGCCAGGAGCTGCTGTGCTGCCGCGGCGTGATGGGGTGTCACAGCCTCGATGCGGTTCTCGGCAGCTCGCGGGCCGAGGTACGGCGCAAGCGCTGATACCGGCCACGACGGTGCCCGGTCGTCGGATGCGACGACCGCGACGAGATCGGTGGGCCAGCCCAGCAGCCGCAACGCGGCATCCGCGGCGACGCACGTCCCTGCGTCGTACGGCATCCAGAGCACCGGCGGCGGTTCGACCAGTCCGCTGAACACGTCCACGAGGAATGCCGCCAGCGCGTAGAGGCAGTGATTGCCCCACGGGCCGGGTACGTTGCCATCGACGGCCTCGGTCTGAGCGGCACGCCGTTTGCTCGCCCGGACCGCGTCGGCGTAACCGCCATCGACGAGCTGCACGGCGGCCGACACCCCGGGCGACCAGTCACGCGATCCACGGTGACCATCGCGATCGTCTCTGCTTGGCGCTGCTGGTTGGAACAGCGTCGGTTCGATTTCGTTGAGCTGGGCGATGGCGCTGACCGTGCCGCTGTAGACGCGGCACGGCTCGCACGCGCCACAGACCGCGAAGACCAGGTGCAGGCCATGCTCGTGTTTGGCGCGCTGCACCGTGTCCGTGGCGAGCAGGGCCGCGAACCGGCGGGCGAACGGCACCGTCACCACGCGGCTGCCCTCCGGTATCCCGGGCAGCGCCTGGGGCCGGGGTGGTGGCAGCGGACGGTTGAGGGGCATGTCGGCTCCGTGCAGAAGATGCGGTGGGCTTGCCTGGGCTGTCGTCGCGATTCGCGTCCGGCGGTGCGGGGTGGCCCGGGCCGCCGGGAGGCAGGCAGTCCGGAGCCACCCCGCGCGGACGGCGGGCGAACCCTCGGCGGTGGAGGTGCACCGCCGTCCGTCCGCGCCCGGCCGCCAGCCGCGTGGGCGGCGTCGCCGGGCGTCCGCGCCGAACCCGTGCTGCGCGTGGCTCGCAGGACGGGTCCGGTGCCGGTACCGCTGCTGGTGCTCAGCTGTCGAGGGCGCCATGGGTCGGGCCTAGCCGTACACCGAGACCGCGGTCTCGGCGATGAGCGCCTCGGCGATTTCGACGATCACCCGGACGGCGCGGGTGCGCCGCCCGACCCGGGCCAGCATCGCCTGCAGTTCCGCGCGCAGGTCCAAGCCCAGCCCGTCGAGATACAACACCGAGGGCAGGTCGAGGGCGCGGATGAGCCCGGCCAGGGCGTCGGTCTGCGGATCAGGCTTGTCGATGGTCCGCAGAACGCCGCTGAGCCGGCTCCGGACTCGCGAGATGACCATTTCGTCGGTGGGCGGGTAGGTGGTGACCTTCCCGCCGAGCCTCCGCCGCCGGGTGACTTCCGCCGCGAGGTCCCCAGCGATGAGCCCGGCCGCGGTGCGCTGGTAGGCGTGCGTGGCGAGCTGCTGCAGGGCGTCGCGGACGGTCATCGACGGGTGGTATTCGTGGATCGCGGTCTCCGGCCTGTAGACGTCCAGCAGCCGCATGGCCCAGTCGGCGACCGGGTCGCCGGTCAGGTTTCGGCTGCCGACGATGATGCCGGCCCCGCCGTCGCTGACCGTGATCCGCTCGATCGGGTGGAGGAGGTCGATCAGGATCGCCGCGGCCAAACCGATCGACAGGGCGTTGGGGTGCACCAAGGGTTCGCCGGTGTCGGAGTGGGCGATGAAGAACAACTCGACCCGCAGCGGATGGCGGGTACCGCCGGGCTGCGGCTGGCCGATCAAGGGTGTGGACATCGTCGGTCACCGCGACGGCCAGGCCATTCGGCGGCCCAGCTCACGCAGCCGCTGATGCACCCCGTGATAGCCGCTCACCCTGTCCCCGCCGGCCGCAGCCAGGTATTCGGTGCGGATCGCGGCGGTCATCGTGTAGTTCGGGTCGCACACGTTGCCCGGTGCAGCCTGCCCGGCCTGCGACACCAGCTGGTAGGCGTCCAGCACGTCCAGGCCGGTCAGTTCGGCGGTCCAGGTGACCAGGTCGAGCTGGCTGATCCGGAACGCGTCCTCCAGGGGGCGGGCCGCGCCGACCGACGCCAGCTCGTCGTCGGTCTCCAACCGCGGCCACGGCGTCGCCACGCCCTTGATGACATCCACGGCGACGGCGACGTCCATCGCGCACTCCACCGCGACCCCGCACACCTCGCCCTGGCCCTGCCGGGCGTGGCCGTCGCCGAAGGAGAACATCGCCCCGGGCACGTTCACACCCAGGTACAGGGTCGCGCCCGGCCGCAGCCGCGGCGTGTCCAGGTTCCCGCCCCAGGCGTCGGGCACGATGCTGGACCGCACCTCCTCATCGGCCGGGGCCACCCCGACGGTGCCGAGCATCGGGTCCAGCGGCAGGACCCGGCTCTGCTCGCCGCGGCGAGCCTGGAACCGCACCGTACCGGCGGCGACGTCGATGTCATAGCGCCACACGAGCTCCGGCAGCGGCTCGTGCAGCATCGCCGTCGCGTGCGTGCCGGTCAGGGCCCCGAAGTGCGGGAAGAGCGCCGACATGCCCCAAGGCCGGGACGGGGTGATGTCGATGAAGTGCAGCGCGAGGGTGTCGCCGGGTTCCGCGCCGGGCACCCGGAAAGGGCCGGTGACCGGGTTGAACCGCCGGCACACCTGTGACGGCAGATCCTCGACCGTGCGCACGGCGCCGCCGAAGCAGTCTTCGGTGCTCGTGCGCAGCACCTGGCCGGGCAGCACGTCGGCGATCGGGTAACGTCCGCCGAACTGGAACGTCAGATCTGGCTCGGTCATCGTGTGTTCGACCACCGGCGGCAGCCCCTGAACTGCCCCGGCAGCGGCCGTTCGCTTCGCCTCGGTCATGACGCCTCCCCGGACGTGCTGGAGGCGTCGGTCATCCCGGACAGCGTGGGGCGGCGCCCGGCGGCGTAGAGGCCGATCAGCACGACGGCGCCGAGGCCGAGCCAGACCAGCGCGAGGCGCTGCGCGGCGACGTTGGCGTTGATCACCACGTAGAGCAGGATCGCGAACCCGCACGCCGGCATGAGCAGGTACGAGAACAGGTTCCGCGACCGGCGGCGGCCCAGATAGTGCCAGACCACCGCGACGTGCAGGACCAGGAACGCGCACAGGGCCCCGAAGTTGATCAGCGACGAGAGCAGCGCGATCCCGTCCGAGCGCCAGGCCATGTAGAGGCCGATCCCGGCCGACAGGACCGCGGTCAGGACCACCGCGTTCGCGGGCACGTTGTGCTTGCGCGACACCTTCCCCAGGAAGCTCGGCAGCTGCCGGTCCCGGGCCATCGCGAACAACAGCCGGGAGGTGGCAACCTGCGCGACCATCGAGTTCGCCACACCCCAGGCGATCGCCGTGGCCACCGCGGTCAACGTCGCCAGCCACGCCCCGCCCGCGACCCGGGCCGCGTCGTAGAACGCCACCCCATCCGGATCGCCATTCGCGAGGAGCCCGTCCCGGTCGGGCACGAGCGGCGCCGCCACCCACGTCTGCGCGATGAACAGCACCCCGGCCAGACCGAGCGCGGCGTACATCGCCCGGCCGATCTGCCGCGCCCCGCCCCGGTTCTCCTCGGCCAGCATCGAGATCCCGTCGAAGCCCAGGAACGACAGCACCGCCACCGACACCGCCCCGGCCACCACCGTGCCGGTGAACGTGCCCGGGTTGAAGATCGGCGACCACACCGACCCGTGGCCCTTCCCGGACAGGAGCGCGTGCCCGGCGGCGGCCAGGAAGATGACCAGGACGATCGCCTCACCGGCCAGCATCACCATCGTGATCCGGGCGGTCATCTTGATCCCGAACACGTTCACGACCGTGTTGAACACCACGAACCCGATCAGCCACAGCCACACCGGAATCGCCGGGACGATCGAGTGCATCGCCACCGACGCGATCAGATACAGCAGACTCGGGACCAAGAGGTAGTCGAGGAGGATCGCCCAGCCGGCCAGGAACCCGACCGGCGCGCCGATGCCGCGCCCGGCGTAGTTGTAGACCGATCCGGCCAGGGGGAACGCCTTCACCATCTTCGCGTACGACGAGGCCGTGAACAGCATCGCCACCATCCCGACCGCGTACGCGAGGGCGACCATCCCACCGGACGCCTGGAACACGCCGCCGAAGATCCCGAACGGCGCGATCGGGACCATGAACACGAGGCCGTACACCACCAGGTCCCGCAGGCCGAGCGAGCGGCGCAACTGCGGCCGATACCCACCCGTCCGCGCTCCTGCGCCTCCTGCCGGAACCGGCAGCTGCTCAGTGGCACTCATCGTCGTTTCCTCCCCAAACGCAATCGGTGGCACCGCCGACCGACCGCCGGCGGGCATGGTTCATCCGCGCGTCACCGCCTGACGCGCCGATGCCTTGCCGTGTGCGTGAACTGTGGAATCTGGCCGCCGCCATCAGCCTGCGCAGTGACGGCGGCCAGAAGCTTTAGAGCCGCCAGACGAACACCAGATCGTCGGCCGCCGTCCTGACTCGGATGGCAGCGAACAGCCGTTGGAAGACCTGGCCGAGTTCGCCCTCTGCCACGCCCGTCACCAGCAGGACTGACTCGGCTTCGACCCGATCGCGGACGAGCCGTTCGACCAGCTCCGCGTCGACACTGTCGCGCCGGCAGCCGCAGAGGAACGTGTACTGCCGCTGGCCGCCTGCGCCCCACGACGGCACCAGCAATTGGTCACAGTGATCACAGCTGAGGAGGCAGCCGAGTTCGAACCGGGCCTCAGCACCCTTTGGCAGCGTGACAAGCATCGTTGGCGCACCACCCTCCTCGTCTCTGGGACCGATGCTGCTTGGCCCTCCGTAGATCCACATGTCACGTTTAGTGCGACACGGAAGTAGCTTGGCCCAGCAATAGACCAGCGCGGATTACCAGGAATGGTGAGAATTTCCCCCACCCTGACAACTCGCGGACCTGCGCATATAGAGATCGAAAAGCCGGCAGGTACCCAGCGGATGGCGGCGCTGGCCACCATCACATGTATCGCTGACGCCGTCGACGGCGATAACGTCCAGGCAGCAGATGTCAGGAGGTGTGAAGCGATGCCTCGAACAACCGGGACCAAGGTTGAACGCGACGAGGTCCGCCACGCCCTGACAAGACTGGGCGCGACCCCGGCCGCAGTAGCGGTGGAGCTTCAGCGCAGGTTCGGGCTCCGCCCGCGAGAGGCGTACCGGCAGGCGCACGGCTGGACGCAAGACGCCGTAGCTGCCCAACTCAACGCTTCTAGCGCCGGATCAGCTGCCTACACGGGCGCACGCATCAGTGACTACGAGCGCTGGCCGGTCGGGGGCCGCCGACCGACCTTCCCGGCCCTAGTGGCCTTGGCGACGGCATACGGCACGACACCCACGGCGCTCGTCGACCTCGACGATCTCGCCGCGATGCCCGAAGCGGAGCGTTCGTTGCTCCTGCGCAGCGCCTCAACCGCCTCCACAGAGACTCCCTACAGCCCACCTTTGGCCATCTCTGGCGAACACGGCCGCACCATACGGTGGAATGTTGGAGACCTACTGGACGAGACGGAGTTGATCATCGCCGTGACGGAACGGACCGCTGAGTTCGGAGCATGGGCCGAATCGTCGAACGTCGGCCCGATGACCATCGACGACGTCGCTGCCACTACGCGCAGGATTGCCATCGACTACCTGACGCAGTCGCCGGTGCCCATCTACGCCCGGACTGGCCTGCTTGCCGATCGTGTCTTCCGCCTGCTGCAAACCGGCCACCAGCATCCTGACCAAACCCGTGAGCTCTACATTTGGGCCGGCTACCTCTGCACGCTGCTTGCCTGGATGGCAGGAGATCTGGGCCATCAGGCAGCGGCGGAGTCTCAGGCTCGCACGGGCTGGATGTGCGCGGAAATGGTCGGCGACGACACGTTGCGTGCATGGGTTCTCTCGACGATGAGCAAGGTCCATCTTTGGGACCAGCGGTACGAAGACGCCGCCGCCGTAGCGGCGCGGGGCCTCGCCAAGGCACCGAACGGCACCGTGGGTGTCATGCTCGCTTGCCAGGAGGCGGACGCATGGGCCGAGATCGGCGCGGCCGAACCCGCCCTTGAAGCACTTCGTCGTGCTGAGGACGCCCGTCAGCGAGCTGGCTCCGACGCGGTCGGTGGCCTGCTCGCCTGCGGCGAGATCCGCCACCATAACTATGCCGGCGCCGTTCTGCTGCGCATAGGACAGCCGGTCGAAGCCATATGGCACGCAGATCAGGCCCTCACTAGGGCCGTAGGAGATCCATCTGCTGCCTACGGCACGCTCGCCCAGGTCCGCATCTGGGCAGCGTCGGCGCACGTCGCCGCCAACAGCCTTGACGGCGCGGTGGAGGTACTGAACCCCGTTCTCGAGCTGCCGACGGAGCAACGACTCGACACGGTCGCCCGGCGACTGCGGGAAGTGGATCGGCTCATCAGCTCGAAGCCGACGCTTCGCGCCAGCCCAGATGCCCGTGGGCTCCAAGCGGCCATCCGTGAATTCTGCGCTGGAAGTGTCAGCCGCCAGCTGCCCGCATGAGGATTGGAGAGCACCTGATGTCGACCGCACACGCAGCTGAGGTTCGCAACCATTGGTACTGGCGCCCGGGCTGGGGCGTCGGCTCCCGCTTCTACACTTGGCACATCACGTTCAGCGACCAGCCGTCGGTGGCATCACTCGCCGACGAGTACCGCGACGTGCTCTCCTCGCAACCTTCCCTGGACGTCATCCCCGTCGAGTGGCTGCACCTGACCATGCAGGGCATCGGATTCGTCGACCAGGTCCCGCCAGCGGAAGTGGACGCGATCGTTGAGGCCGCCCGGGTGCGATGTGCGGCGCTCAGCCCTATGAAGCTCACCATCGGGTCACCCCATGTCGACTCGGAGTCGATCCAGATCGCGGTTCAGCCGGCGGAGCCGATCCGGCAGCTGCGGTCGGCGATCCGTAGCGCGATCGCCAACGTGTGGGGCGCGGATCGGGTACCGGAGGCAGCCGAGCCGTACAACCCACACATGAGTCTCGCGTACATCAACGCCCCCGGACCTGGCACGCCGCTCGTGCAGATGCTCAACGACGCCCCACAGATCACGGCCGACGCGCTCGTTACCTCGTGCCAGCTCATCGTGCTGAACAGGGACGAAGGCATGTACGTCTGGGAACCGCATGCCACCATCACCATCGGTCGCGGATAGGGGCTACTGGCTTGGCAACGACTTGACGTTGCACGCCCGGGAGTCTGCCCGCGCCCAGGATGACCGACATCTCGTTGATCGATCGACCGCATCCCAGTGGATCAGGATCTCCGTAATGTCCACCATGGTGAAACTTCTCCTCGCCATCGGCTCCCTCGCCCTCCCGGCGAGGGAGAACCTTCCATGATCGCGACAACCACACCCCGACACCGCCGTGCGGCTCATGGCGGCCTACCAGGAGGCGGCGCTACGCACCAGGTCCGCTCATGTTCCCCCGGGGAATTACGTGACCGACCCCGTCAGAGGTGGGGAATTACCTATCGCGGAGCCAGCAACGTGGAAAATGTCGTGCCGACAGCAGACCTCGCCCGGCGCTGCGACAGTCTTCTCCGTTATGGCGGCAAGTTCGTTGGACTGTGGGCCGCGGTCGAGGCGGAGGAGCGGGGCGTCCAGGTTGCGCCGGGCACCGTGGAACGGGTCGTTGCGCGGATCGCGACGGGATTTAGCCGTTCCGCGTTGCCATGCACGAGGCGGCGGGCGATGTCCTGACCCATAGCCACGGCGGCTTCGGGAGGAACTTGGCGCGGCACAGCAGGTGTTTCTCGTGTCCGACCCGGTCGGCGAGACCGGCGTCCGCGTGCAGCACTTTTTCGTCTGTTGACTGGGAGCGCTTTGACCCGCAACGTCGGTCCGGGCCGGAGTTCACCGATCCGGGCCGCGGTGGGTACGACCTCGAACGCTTGGCTTGGGATCAGTTGTTGTCCGGAGGGCGGTGACCGATTTTCTGTTCCCAACTCGGCCGTCCGACGCGTCGATTCACCCGAATGCGGGTGATCCGCATACATGAGAAGTACTACTCTCCAGGCGAAGATCCGGCGTTGAGTAATCTGAAGATCGCCGTCGGCGACAGCGCCTTAGGTCAGGAGAGGGGTGGTTACAATCCGGCCGGATTCGCCCCGCTGGCGGGAGATCAACGCCAGCGACTACCCGCACGAGCGAGCCGGTCTGCAGCAGCTTCAGGCCCTGTTACCGGACGGTGACCCCTACCACGCCTGGGCGAACGTCGAGTTCCAGGGCACGGACGGCACGGTCAACGAAGTCGACCTTCTGGTTCTCGTGCCCCAGGGTCTGTACATCCTGGAGCTGAAGCACTGGCAGGGTGACATCGCTGGTGACGGGTTCCAGTGGCGGCGGACGATGCCGAACGGCCGGGTGCGGCTGGTCGACAATCCGGTGATCGCGGCGAACCGCAAGGCGCGCCGGTTTCGAACGCTGCTGGAGCAGTACGCCGGCAGGGTGCCCGGGCGCCGGCCCCGTGTGCCGTACGTCGACGCAGCGGTATTCATGCACGCCGCCACTGTCCGGTCGCAGCTGGATCCGGTCGGCCGGCAGCGCGTGTACGGCCCGCACGGTTCGTCTGCGTCCGGGTTGGACGACATCAACCGGCTGGTGACGCACCGGCCCGCCAGCGGCGGCATCGATCGGGCGGCCGCTCGGGAGATCGTCGCCCTGATCGAGGCGTGTGGGCTGCGGCCGTCGGTGTCCAAGCGGATGGTCGGGCAGCTTCTGCTGACACCGAAGCCGTTCGCCGAGGGTCCCGGCTGGCAGGACTTCCTCGCTGGGCACCAGCAGACCGATCTGGTACGGCGGGTCCGGTTCTACCTGACCGAGCGTGCCGACGCCGATCGAGAGATGATCCAGCGCGCGGCGGAGCGGGAGTTCCGGCTGCTGCAGGGCATCCGCCACGACGGGATCGTCCAGGCGCATGATCTCATCGAGCACAGCTACGGCCCAGCGGTGATCTTCGACCACAACGAGGACTGGGTCCGGCTCGACCGATGGCTCGCCGAACACGACGGCGAGCTGACCGTCGACCGGCGTCTGGAGCTGGTTCGTGAGCTCGGCGACATCATGCGGTACGCGCACTCGCGGCACCTTGTGCACCGCAACCTCAACCCGCGGTCGATCTTCGTGCGGAAGCCGAACTCGTCGCGACCCGGGCTCGTGGTCATCGACTGGCAGACCGGCGGCCGAATCCCCGGGACCACCACGACGTCGCAGGGCACTGTGCTGGGCACACAGCATGTCGAGGAGCTCGCCGACGAGTATGCCCGCGTGTACCAGGCGCCGGAGCTGACCAACCCGGACGCGCCGGGGGTGCTGTTGGACGTGTTCGCGCTGGGCGCGATCACGTACCACATCATGAGCGGGCGCCAGCCGGCCACCAGCATCGCCGAACGCAAGGCTGTGCTGGACCGGCTCGGCGGCCTCGACATCACCGCGGCGCTCGACGGCGCCCCGAGCAGCCTGGTGGATCTCGTCTTCGACGCCACCTGCGTCGTGGTGCCGGCACGTACCAGGACGGTCGCACTGTTCCTGGATGGTCTCGACCAGGTCGAGGAGGAGCTGACCGCTCCGGACCCGGTCCCGCAGGTTAACCCATTGCAGGCGCGCAGCGGCGACGTGCTCGAAGGCGGGCTGACCGTGGTCGACCGGCTGGGCGCCGGTGCCACGTCGGTGGCGATCCTCGTCCGCGACGAGCAGGGCGCGCAGATCGTGCTCAAAGTGGCGCGAGATCCGGAGAAACGGCAGCGGCTGTATGACGAGGCCGCGGTGCTGCGGCGGATCCCGCACTGGCAGATCATCCGCCTGGTCAGGGACGAGCCGGTCGAGGTCGGCGGCGAGGTAGGGCTGCTGCTGGAGTACGCCGGGCCGAAGACTCTCGCCGACCAGCTTGCCTCCGGTGGCCGGCTCAACCTGGAACAGCTGCACCGCTACGGCCGGGACCTGCTCGACGTCGTCCGTGCGCTGGACGCCGAGGGCATCATGCACCGCGACATCAAGCCGGCCAACCTGGCGGTCCGCCCGCGTTCGCGGGACGGTGAGCTGCACCTGTGCGTGTTCGACTTCTCCCTTGCTGCCGCGCCGGCGGAGCACTTGACCGCAGGCACCCCGCCCTACCTCGACCCGTTCCTCGGGCCGCCGCGCCGCGCCCGGTACGACGCCGCGGCAGAGCGCTTCGCCGTCGCGGTGACGTTGTACGAGATGGCCACCGCGACGCTGCCGAAGTGGGGCGACGGGCTCACCCCGCCGGAGCACCTGACCGACGAGGTGACGCTGGCGCCGGAGCTGTTCGACCAGGACGCCGCCGAGGGCCTGGTCGCGTTCTTCGCCAAGGCCCTTGCCCGGGACGCCCGGCAGCGCTTCGACACCTACGAGGACATGACCGACGCCTGGCGGCGGGTGTTCAAAGCCCTGCCCGAGCCGGCCGTCGACCACGAGCCGTCCACCGGGGAGGTCCCGCTCGCGGTCGGGCGGGATACCCCGCTGGAACGGGTCGGGATGACCCCGAAGGCCCGGTCGGCGCTGGAACGCATCGGCGTCCACAACGTCGGCGACCTCATCGACCAGGACCAGATGGCGCTGTCCCGGCTGGCAGGCGTCTCCCAGGCGACCAAGACCGAGATCCGCCGCCGGGCCCGCGAGCTGCGAGCCGTCTTCGCCACTAGCCACACCGTCACCGCCGAACCGACGCATGACGACAACGTCCGGCAGGTCGCCGGTGTCGAAACCCTGCTGGAACTGCTGACCGGATCCGCGACCAGGCGCCGGTCCGCCGAGACCGCGGTCGTGTCGATGCTGCTCGGCACGGACATCCCGCCGAGCGACGACCAACCGCCGCACTGGCCGTCGCAGGTCGACCTGGCCCGCCACGGCGGCGTCACGTCCCAACGGGTGAGCCAGATCCTGCACCGGCTCACCGAACGCTGGCAGGAGCTGCCGGACCTCAGCCGTATCCGGGACGAGATCGTGGTCCTGCTCGACGCCAACGGCGGCGTGATGTCCGCCGACGAACTGGCCGGCGAGCTCATCGCCGCGCACGGCTCGTTCAGCCCCGAACCGAGACGCACCACCCAGGCGATCGGCGTGGTCCGCGCCGCCGTCGAGGTCGAACTCGCCCGAGGCGGCGACGCCCGGCTCGACCAGCACCGGGTCGACAAGGTCGTCCTCATCGGCCGCGAGCCCGACGACCCGGACGCCGAGCACACCGCGATGGACTTCCTGCAGTACGCCGCGAAGCTCGGCCGGATCGCGCACGCACTGGCGAGCCAGCCGCTGCCAGCCACCCGGACCCGGGCCCTGGAACGTCTTCGCGAACCGGCCCCGCCACCGGCCATGCCACAAATGTCGGACAGCCGGCTGCTCTCCCTCGCTGCGGCCGCAGGCGGCGTCGCCCTCAGCCCGCAGGAGCAGCTGTACCAGGTCGGCATGGCCGCCGAGACTGCCCTGCGGCTCGCCGCCGGCACCCTCGCCGTCCCACCCGGCCGGTCCCTGACGATCGAAGAGGTCCGCAAACGGGTCCGGGCCCGATTCCCGCGCGCCGAGGACCTCCCCGGCCGGCCCAAACTCGACCAGTACCTGACCGCCGCCGGCATCGCCCTCGAGTGGCGCCACGACCGCTACACCACACCGACGAGGCCCGGCAGCGACCTATTTGCCAGCCGCACCCGCGGCACTCGCACCGGGCCGCTGCTGCCGGCCGGACCGGACGCCGTCGCCGAGGCCGACGCCCGGCTCGCCGCCGTCATGGACCGCGACGGCTTCCTGGCGGTCCTGGTGAAACCCGCCGCCCTGAGCGGTGCCCGCAAGGCGTTGCTCGATCGGTTCGGGCTCGCCGAGCTGAACGTCACCGCGGTCCTGGTCGAGACGCTGCGTTCCCTCGGCGTGCCGTGGGAGCTGGTCCTTGAGTCCGATGCTCGCGAGGCCGCCCACCCCGACCGCCGCAATTTGGAGAGCGCCGTACGGGCCGAGGTCGTGCCGCGCCTCACCGCCGCCCTCACCACAGATGCAGCGGTACTGCTAAGCGAGGCGGCACCCCTCGCCCGGTACGGCTGCATGGACCTCATCGCGACACTGGCCGACAACGGCGTCCCACGTCCGGCCGCCCGGCTCCTGCTCGTCCCGACCCGCGGCGGCAAACAGCTCCTCGACGACCAGCCCCTCCCCGTCACCTCGACCGGCCAGCTCACCTGGCTGCCCGACGCGTGGTGGCAGCCCGCCCAGGCCACCGGAAAGGCCCGCACGTGACCACACTCGCCGACCTGCAGCGCCAGCTCAAAACCTTGACCAACGATCTGCGCGGGCAGGCCGAGACCCAGCCGAAACTCCGGTCATGGCTGGAGACGCAGTACAAGGCGGCGTACGGCAAACGCACGGGCGCCACCTACGAGGCGTGGCGCGAGGAACAGATCGACCAGGCCGCCGTGGCGTGGCTGCTCGGCACCGTCTTCGTCCGCTTCTGCGAGGACAACGACCTCATCGACCGGCAGTTCATCGCCGGCCCCGGGTTACGCACCGACGACGCCGTCGAAGCCGCCACCGAGTATTTTCTGCAATTTCCGAAGCACAGCGACGGGGAATGGATTCGGCAGGCGTTCCGGCATCTCGCCGCCCTCCGCCCGACGAAGGCTCTCTTCGACGAGCACAACCCGGTCTGGCACTGGGACCTCAGTGCCGACGCCGCTGCGGGCCTTCTCGACTTCTGGCGCCGCGGAGCTGGCGTCCACGACTACACCGACCCTCAGCTCAACACCCGATTCCTCGGCGACCTGTACGAGAAGCTGTCCCAGGACGCCCGGAAACGGTACGCACTTCTGCAGACTCCGCCGTTCGTCGAGAAGTTCATCCTCGAACTGACCCTCGACGAGTCCATCAAGGACTACGGCCTCGAAGACACCTCACTGATCGACCCCACCTGCGGCTCCGGCCACTTCCTGCTCGGCGCGTTCCACCGCCTCCTGCCCCTGTGGGAACGCCGTCACCCCGACCTCGACCGCCGGACCCGAGCCCAGAAAGTCCTCGACCAGATCACCGGCGTCGACATCAACCCGTTCGCCGTCGCGATCGCACGCTTCCGGCTCCTCGTCGAGGCCCTGCGGTACTGCGACGAGAAGCACCTCGCCGACGCCCCAGGCTTCGCGATGCGCCTCGCAGTCGGTGACTCGCTGCTGCGCTGGGGCGACGAGGACTCCTCGCATCAGGGCGACATCCTGCACCTGCTGGAAAGCGGCACCGCCTACCCGTATTACACCGAGGACGCCCAGGCGCTGAAGAAGCTGCTCAAATCGGCGCAGTACACGGTGGCGGTCGGCAACCCGCCGTACATCACCGTCAAGGACAAGTACCTCAACGACCTCTACCGCGGAATGTACGACTCTTGCTCCGGCAAGTACGCACTGTCGGTACCGTTCGCAGAGCGATTCTTCGAGCTGGTGCGCGGCCCCGACGCGTCAGGCCGATGCGGGATCGCGGGACAGATCACGGCCAACTCGTTCATGAAGCGCGAGTTCGGCAAGAACCTGATCACCGAATTCTTCGCCAAGCGAGTCGAGCTGAGCCACATCATCGACACGTCCGGCGCATATATCCCCGGCCACGGCACCCCGACCGTGATTCTGATCGGCAGACGCCGAGAGCCGAAGAGCCCGACACTGCGCGCGGTACTCGGCATCCAAGGTGAACAGGGCGTGCCCGAGGACCCGGCTCGTGGTGACGTCTGGTCCGCTATCGCGGACAACTGGAACCGGCCAGAGACGGCCAACAGGTTCGTGACCGTCGTCGACGCGGTTCGGACGCTCTTCGTCGGCCACCCCTGGAGCCTTTCGGGTGGCGGAGCTTCTTCGTTGCGGGAGAGCATCAACTCGAGCGCGTCCGCCCTGCTCGGCAGTCGGGCCGACTCCATCGGCATTACGAGCTTCACGCTTGA
Source organism: Dactylosporangium sp. NPDC000244 (assembly GCF_040300725.1). NCBI lineage: Bacteria > Bacillati > Actinomycetota > Actinomycetes > Micromonosporales > Micromonosporaceae > Dactylosporangium > Dactylosporangium sp. NPDC000244. Next base: position 11,719 of record NZ_JBEPEH010000019.1, on the reverse strand, counting down.
GGATGACCTCTACGTGCAGCCCGCAGGGGCGTTGCGCCGACGGGCCATTCGGGACGATCGACAGCGTCCGATGGTCCTCGGTGACGGGGTGCGCGACTGGACGCTCGAAGTCCTGGAACACGCGATCTTTCCCTATGACGACTCCTACGCTCCATTGGACGTCGCCGACGATACGGCGTTGCTGCGTTTCATGTGGCCCTGTCGAACCTGCCTTGCGAACAGCATCATGTTCGGCAAGCAGACCAAGGTGAGCGCCGGTCTGAGGTGGACAGAGTACGGCCGTCTTACCGCATCGAAACTCAAACTGCCGCTGACGATCACGTGGGGAGAGGTGGCGACGCACAACCACTTCGTGCTGGATCGAGGTGGGAAGGTGTTCAACAGAACGGCGCCGGTCATCAAGTTGCCTGTCACCGCGACCGAGGAAGATCATCTGGCGCTGCTCGGCCTGTTGAACTCCTCGACCGCGTGCTTCTGGCTCAAGCAGGTCAGCCACGACAAGGGCATTCGAGGCGAGGGCGGCGGGTTCACAAGTAGCGACTGGGAGCGGTTCTTCCAGTTCAACGCGACGAAGCTCAAGAGCTTTCCGATACCTGCCGGCACGCCGTTGGTGCGGGCGGGGGTGTTGGATCGGCTGGCGCAGCAGCTTGCCTTGGTCCGGCCGTCCGCGGTCTGTGCCGTCGGCGTTCCGATGAGGCAGGCGCTCGATACCGCGAAGGCCGACTACGCACGTATTCGGGGCCGGATGATCGCGCTGCAGGAGGAGCTGGACTGGGAGGTCTACCGGCTGTACGGTCTGCTCGACGAGGACCTGACCGCGCCGGACGATGCGCTGCCGGAGTTGCAGCTCGGGCAGCGGGGATTCGAGATCATCATGGCTCGCGGTATCGCTGATGGGGAGCCGGCGCCGGAGTGGTTTGTCCGGCATCGGTCGCAGCCGACGGCCACCTTGCCGGAGGAGTGGACCGCGGCGTACCGGGACGTGGTTCTGAAGCGGATCGCGGTGATCGAGTCGCGTGCGGATCTTGCGTTGATCGAGCGTCCTGAGTGCAAGCGACGGTGGTCCTCGACGCCGTGGGAGGTGCAGGAGCAGCAGGCGTTGCGGGACTGGCTGCTGGACCGGCTCGAGGCGGAGGAGCTGTGGCGGGGTCCGGCGGCCGGTCGGGTCATGTCGGTCGGTGTCCTCGCCGACCGAGTGGGTACCGATGCGGATTTCCGGTCGGTGATGGCGCTGTACTGCGGGCACGATGCCTACGACCTCGCTGCCGAGTTGACGAAGCTGGTGTCGGACGAGACGGTGCCGTTCCTGGCGGCGTACCGGTACAAGCCGTCCGGGCTGGTCAAGCGCAAGCAGTGGGAGGACGTGTGGGCGTTGCAGCGGCGGGAGGATGCGGGGGAGCGGTTGGCGACGCCGATTCCGGTGCCGCCGAAGTACGCCCAGGCCGACTTCGCGCGGACGCCGTACTGGCGCAACCGGGGCAAGCTCGATGTGCCGAAGGAGCGGTTCGTCCTGTATCCGAATGCCGGCCGGGACGCGTTGCCGGTGCTCGGCTGGGCGGGCTGGGACCATCTGGAGCAGGCGCAGGCTCTGGCGAATCTGTACATGGAGCGTAAGCAGCAGGACGGCTGGCCGAAGGAGCGGCTGTTGCCGCTGCTGGCGGGCCTGGCGGAATTGGAGCCGTGGCTGCATCAATGGCATGCTGACGATTTGCCGGAATATGGCGGTAGTCCGGCCGATTTCTACACGGCGTTCGTTGATGCAGAGTTGGCGGCGTTGGAGGCGGATCGGGCCGAGATCGCGTTGGGGGTGCTGGCGTGACGATGCTGCGTGAGGTCATCGCGATTCCGGAGCGGGTGACCGACTCGGACTATGTGATGCGCTTGGCGGAGGGCGTCAGTCATGCGCGGCAGACCCTCGCCGATTACGTGGTCACCGACAGCCTGAAGTCGGAGTTCGTCAAGGCGCTCGGTCTGGTGGCGCAGGCGCTGGAGACGGGCCGGTCGCAGGCGGGTTTCCTGCACGGGTCGTTCGGTGCCGGCAAGAGCCACTTCATGGCGGTGCTGCACGAGATCCTGCGCCGCAACCCGGACGCGTTGGCGGTCGAGAACCTGTCGGAGCCGGTCGCGGACGCCGACCGCTGGCTCACCGGCCGCAAGGTGCTGACGTTGACGTTCCACCTGCTCGGGGCCCGGTCGCTGGAGGCCGCGGTGCTCGGCGGCTACCGCCAGCAGGTTATGGAGCTGCATCCGGAGGCTCCGCTGCCGGCCGTGCACCGCTCGGATGCGCTGCTCGTCAACGCCGCGGAGTACCGGGCCGAGGTCGGCGACGAGCGGTTCTTCGCGAAGCTGAGCGAGGCGTCGGGCGGGGGGTCCGCCGGGTGGGGGCAGTGGCGCGGTGGCTGGGACGCCGCCCGGTACGAGGCCGCCGCGGCGCAACCGCCCGGCACACCCGACCGCGATCGGCTGGTCTCCGACCTGACCGCGACCATCTTCAAAGGCGCCGTGCACAGCGGTGAGTTCCTCGACATCGACGAGGGCCTCGCGGTGATCACGCAGCACGCGAAGTCGCTGCAGTACGACGTGATCGTGCTGTTCCTCGACGAGCTGATCCTGTGGCTGTCGCAGCACTTGTCGAACCTGGAGTTCGTCAACCACGAGGGTGGCAAACTCGCGAAGTTCGTCGAGTCGGCCGACCAGCACCGGCCGGTGCCGATCGTGTCGTTCGTTGCCCGCCAGCGGGATCTGGTGGAGTTCCTCGGCCCGCACGTGCCAGGTGCGGAGCGGCAGGCGTTCGCCGACGTGTTCCGGCACGGGCGAGGCCGGTTCACCGAGATCGTGTTGCCGGACCGGAACCTGCCGCAGATCGCCGAGCGGCGGCTATTGAAGAAGATCGGTGACGGCGAGCGGATCCTCAGGGAGGCGTTCGAGGCAGTGCAGCGCCGCCGCGATGTATGGGACACGCTGGTCGCCGGTAACCAGTACGGTGACGCCGGGGTCGGCTCCGATCCAGCGGTGTTTCGGCGCCTGTATCCGTTCAGCCCGGCGCTGGTGGCGACGCTGGTGTCGCTGTCGCAGGCGTTGCAGCGGGAGCGGACCGCGTTGAAGGTCATGGCCCGTCTCCTGGTAGCCGGCCGGGACCGACTGCGGGTCAACGACGTCATCGGGGTTGCCGAGCTCTTCGACGAGCTGGTCGCCAAGGGCGAACTGCCGGACAACCCGAAGCTGAAGAAGCAGTTCGAGACCGCTCGCGTGCTCTACGGGCGGCTGCGGCCGGTCCTGCTGGACCAGCACCAGCAGACCGACGTGAGCGTCGCGGCGCTGCCGCCGAGCCACCAGTTCAACGTCGATGACCGGCTGATCAAGACGCTGGTGCTCGCGGCGCTGGTGCCGGAGGTGCCGGCGCTGGCGAACCTGACCGCAGTGCGGCTGCACGCGTTGAACTACGGCTCGATGGTCAGCCCGATCATCGGCTCGGAACCGCCAATGGTCCTGAAGCGGTTGCGGGATCTGTCGGTCTACATCCCGGAGATCCAGATCGGCGAGGGCACCGATCCGGTGATCCGCATGGAACTGTCCGAGGTGGACGCCTCCGTCCTCGTCGAGCGGGTGCCGACCACCGAGGACACGCCCGGTGCCCGGCGCCGGCTGCTGCGCGAGCTGGTCTGCGCCGAGCTGGGCATCACCGCGCCGGAGGGCATGTTCGCCGCCCAGCAGCAGCCGCGGGACTGGCGCGGCCGCCGGCACCACATCGACGTCATGTTCGCCAACGTCCGGGACCCCAACGAACTGCCCGAGTCGGAGATCGCAGCGGTCGGCGGGCGCTGGCGGGTGGTCATCGACTACCCGTTCGACGACGAGACCCACAGCCGTCGCAGTGACACCGCCCGCATTCGGGCCATCGACACGCACTTGAACAGCCACACCCTGTTCTGGCTGCCGTACTTCCTCACCGAGGACCGGCTAGGCCTGGTCGGTACCCTGGTGAAGCTGAACTACCTGCTCGCGGGCAGCGGCGACGACCGGCTGCGCACGATCGCCTCGGACTTCTCCACCGACGAGCGGCTCCAGGCGAAGGCGATGCTGGAACAGCAGCAGCGCACCACCCGGGCCCGGCTCGTCGACTGCCTCAAGCAGGCGTACGGCGTGGTGCGTGCCCAGCCGGCCGATGTCGCGGACGACCCGGACCCGGTGCTGCAGACGATCGCGCCGGGCTTCACCCCGGCGAAACCGATCGGCGGGACACTTCGGACCGCGTTCGACCATCTGACCGGGCAGATGCTCACCTGGATCTATCAGGGTTCCCCGAACCTGCCCGAGGACGAGCCGCTGGTCACCGTCGCGCAGCTGCGCAAGGTGCTCGACTACGCCCAGCAGGCCATCGCCGACCCGGCCCGCCGGGTGCTCGTGGAGCCCGGCGATCGGCGGCACGTCCGGCGGATCGCCAACCAACTGAAGATCGGCGAGTGCACCGATGAGGGGGTCTACACCCTCAACCCCACGTACCTGTGGTGGACCGGCCACTTCCTGCAGCAGGCCAAGGCGCTGGAGGGGGCGACCGACCGGTTCGGCGTCTCGCTGCTGCGCCGGATCACCGACCTGCCGCAGCCGCGCGGCCTAGACCGGCCGGTGCAGCAGCTCCTGATCGCCGTGTTCGCACTCGACCAGGACCTGTCCTGGTACCGCGATGACCGCAAGATTCCGGCTCCAGGCCTCGACGGCATCGCCGATGACATGGAGCTGCGGATGGACCGCCGCCCCGACGAGCAGCAGTGGAAGGCCGCGCTCGACACGATCAGCGGGCTCACCCCGTTGCGGCTGCCACCGCGGCTGTCCGCGGCGAACCTCGCCCGGTTCGGCGCTGCCGTGCGCGAGCACCTCAAGGGGGCGCTCCCCGCGATGCGGACCCTGATCACCGCGCTGGAGGAGCACGCCGGGCAGCTCGGCATCGATCCGACCGCCACGACCGGGCGGCTCCACACCGCCCGACGTGTGGTCGCGCTGCTCGACGCCGTCGTGGACGAGCTCGATGACGTGGTCGTGGTGGACCTGCTGGCCGATCCCGACCTCGGCGGCGTCGAACCGGTCACCGCCAGCGTGTACCTCACCCGTGCGGCGGCGCTCACCGAGGCGCTGGCGCGGACCCCGTGGAACATGCTCAGCACCGTCGCCGGGCTCCAGGACGACCGCGCCGAGGCGGCGCGGCTGCTGCTGGAGAAGCTGGCCGATTCGGCCCGCCGCGAGCAGGTACACGCCGACCTCGCCGAGGCGTTGTCGACGGCTGCCCACGAAGCCACCGAGCTGCTGGCCCGGACGCCGCCGCCGGTCATCGTCCCGCCGCCGGTCGTCGACCCGCCGGTCGTGACACCGCCCGTGGTCACACCGCCGGTCACCCCGCCACTGGTACGGACCGGTGGTGAGGCCACCATCGCCGACGACGCGTCCTTCGACGAGGCGGTGGCGAAGCTGCGTAGCTTTCGGGCGGCGAACGCCGGGCGCCGGATCCGGGTGGAATGGTCGGTGGAGTGAGCACGACCGCCGCCGGTATCGCCGCGCCGCGCGCCACCGAGGCGCAGGTGCGGGCTATGGTCGCCGACTGGCTGCGCAGCGGCCGTCCGGAACGGGTCCTGGCGCTGAAGGCCCGTCCCGAGTGGAGCGGCCCACCGACGATCCAGGTTCGGGACACCGTCGTGCGGGTGGTGCCGGCCGTGTCTTCGCTGGCAGTTCGGGTGGCACTGGTCGAGCTGCCGCCCGAGGAACGCCTGGTGGTCCTCACCGACCGCGATGACGACGACCTCGGTGCCGGGCTGCTGTCGTACTGCTCGACGCAGACCGTGATCAGCATTGACCCGTGGGAGATCGTCCGGACGCACTTCGAGGCCGCCGCGCTCGACCCGGCGCTCGTCCGGCAGCGCCGCCAGCTCGCGGAGGCGTTGCTGGAACACGCGCCACCGGGCGGCTGGCCGCCGGTGCGCGGCGGCGTCGTGACACGCGACGGCGCGATGCAGTTGCTGGCCGCACGGCTGCTGGGCCTCGCCGTGGACGACCTTGACGCGACCGGGCTGCTGCAGTGGACCCTGCGCGGCACCGACGTGGTGCGGTACGCCGCCGTCGATGCCGGCCTGCGCTCCATCATCGCCGGCTGGCTCGCCGAGACCGCCGGCGCCACCGCGCGGTGGGCCATCGCCGCGGTCGACAGCGGGCACGGCACCGACGCCATTCCTCTTGGGCTCGTCGCCGGGCTGCTGTGGGACGGGCGGGCGCCGACCGCCGAAGTGGCCGCTGCCCGGGTGCGGTTCGAGCAGTACCTTGGCGGGACCGCCCCGCGGGAGAACGAAGCCGCTGAGTGGAGCACCACCGTTCTCGCCTGGGTGACCCGGGCGCTGGGCGGCGAGGACCGGGCCGAGGCACAACGCCTGCTCGGCCGGGCCCAGGAGCTGGCTCGGGGGCTCCAGGCGGACCGGCTCGTGGGCCGCTCGGACCTGCTGCCCGGCGGACTCGATGCCCGCTTCGCGACCTTTGCCGAGGAGCTGCGGCTGGCGCTGCGTAAGCCGACCAGCCGTACCCTCGAGGCGGCGGAAGCGGCGCTGCGGATGGTGGCGCGGCACCGGCTCGCCGCGGTCGGCGACCAGTACCCGACCGCGGTGCTGGCCATGCGGGCACTGCGCTGGCTCAACACCCCGGACGACACTCCGATGACCCTGGCGGAGGCGGTACACCGGCAGACCGCCACCGATGGATGGCTCGACCGGGCCCGGCTGCGGCTCTGGGTCGGCGTGAGCGATCCCGCCCTCGCGGCCGTGTACCGGGACCTGCATGCCGCCGTCGCCGCCCGCCGCGACCGGCACGACGAGCAGTTCGCGGCGCTGCTCGCTGCGGCCACGGCCGCCGACAGTGCACCCGGCAGCCTGCTGTACGTCGAGGATGTCGTGCGGCGGGTCGTGAAACCCGTCGTCGACGCGGGCCGGCCGGTGCTGCTGCTCGTCGTCGACGGGATGAGCGTCGCCGCGAGCACCGAACTGGTCGAGTCGGCGGTCGCCGCGGACTGGTGGGAACTCACCCCGGACGGCGGACCGCGGGTCGGCGTAGTCGCGGCACTTCCCTCGGTGACCGAGGTGAGCCGCACCAGCCTCTTCACCGGCGAGCTCCGGCGAGGCGGGCAAGCCGACGAACGCGCCGGCCTCGCCAAGCAACTCGGCTCCGACGCCGTGCTCTTCCACAAGGGTGACCTGCTCTCCGGCGCCGGACAGAGCCTCGCACCGTCCGTCGTGGCGGCGCTACGCAACCCGGACGTGCGCACCGTCGCCGCGGTCGTCAACACGATCGACGACGCCCTCGACCGCAGCGACCCGGCGGCGACCGCCTGGACCCTGGAAACCGTCCGGCTGGTCCGCCATCTCCTCGACGCCGCCCGCGGCCGGGTCGTGGTGCTGCTCTCCGACCACGGGCATGTCGTGGACCGGGGACCCGACGGCGACCTGCGCAGCACTTCCGGGGCCTTGTCGGCACGATGGAGGCCCGCCGGTGGCAACGCGCCGGGCGACGGCGAGACCCGGATCACGGGGCGGCGGGTCGTCCTCGGCGACGGCGACGTCGTCCTGCCCTGGCGGGAGACGATCAGGTACACCGCCCGCAAAGCCGGCTACCACGGCGGCGCCAGCGCGGCCGAGGTCGTCATCCCGCTCGCCATGCTCACCTCCGCCGGAGAACCGTCGCCGACCGGCTGGTCACCCGCACCGGTCGCGTCCCCGGCGTGGTGGCGCGGCCCGGTCGACCTGTCGAACGCGGTCACACTGAGCGAGCCGACACAGGAGGGCACCCTCTTCGACGTCGCCGCCCCGGTCCCCGCAGCTGTCGAGCCGGGCACTCTCGGCGCAACCCCGCCATTCGTGACGGCACTGCTGGCCAGCCCGCGGTACAAGCAGAACCGGGCCCTGCGGCTGGCCGGCCGCCCGGTGCTGCCCGACGAACGGGTCACCGCCCTGCTCACCGCCCTGCACGAGGCCGACGGCCGCCGCCTGCCGATGGAGGCCCTCGCCGCCCGCTCCGGCGTGCCCGCGCAGCGGATCGGCAACGTGGTGACCATCCTGCGGCGGGTCCTCGCCGTCGAGGGCTACCAGGCGGTCGAGGTCGACGGAGAGATCGTCACGCTCGACGAACGGATGCTGCGCGAGCAGTTCGAGCTCGGGAGCAGCCGTGACGGTTGAGGTCAGCAACCGGCGCCGCCGCGAGGTGGTCGACGCGCTGCGCCGGGGCACCGTCCCCGGCAACGGACTCGATCTGCTCGCCGTCGGGCTCGGCCGGTTCGAGGCCGCGATCGACGCCGAACTGGACACCGCTGCTGGCGGCGGGGCGGTGTTCAAGGCGGTCCGGGGCGAGTACGGAGCCGGCAAGACCTTCTTCACCCGCTGGCTCGCCGAACGGGCGAAACACCGCGGGATGGCCACCGCCGAGGTGCAGATCTCCGAGACCGAAACCCCGCTGCATAAGCTGGAAACCGTCTACCGGCGCATCTGCGACAACCTCACCACCACCGAATTCCCACCGTCGGCAATCCGGCCCGTCCTCGACGCCTGGATGTACACCCTCGAAGAAGACGTCCTGGCCACCGGCGACATCGCCGAGACGGACAGCAACGCCCTCGACGACGGCGTCGACCGGCTCCTCGACCGACGACTCGGCGAGATCGCCCGCAGCGCACCCGCCTTCGCCGCGGCCCTGCGCGGCTACCGGACTGCCGCTGGCGCAGGCGACCAGGCCACCGCCGAGGGCCTCGCCGCCTGGCTCGGCGGCCAGCCCAACGTCGCCTCGACCATACGCCGCGCCGCCGGCCTGAAAGGCGAGCTCGACCACTTCGGCGCGCTGGCGTTCCTGCAAGGCCTGCTGATCGTGCTCCGCGGCAGCGGGCACCCGGGCCTGCTCGTCGTCCTCGACGAGGTCGAGACCCTGCAACGCATGCGCTCCGACGTCCGCGACAAGGCCCTCAACGCGCTGCGGCAGCTGATCGACGAGGTCGACGGTGGCCGGTTCCCCGGCCTATACCTCATCATCACCGGAACCCCGGCATTCTTCGACGGCGTGCAGGGCGCCCAACGCCTGCCACCCCTCGCGCAGCGGCTCGCCACCGACTTCACCGCCGACGCCCGCTTCGACAACCCGCGCGCCGTCCAGCTGCGGCTACCCGGCTTCACCACCGACGGGCTACGCGAACTCGGCGGCAGAGTCCGGGACCTGTTCGTCACTGGCCTGCCCGACCGCGAGCGGGTCGCCGCCACAGTCGACGACGCCTACATCGCCCTGCTCGCCGACGCCGTCACCGGCCAGCTCGGCGGCAAGGTCGGCGTCGCACCTCGGGTCTTCCTCAAGAAGCTCGTCGCCGACGTCCTCGACCGCGCCGAACAGTTCCCCGACTTCGACCCGCGCCGCCACTACCCGGTCACGCTGACCGCCGCAGAGCTCACCGACGTCGAACGCAACGCCGCCGGCCTGGCGGTCGAAACCGTCGACGACATCGACCTCACTCTGCCGTGACCGCCACCGAACGGCTCCATCCCGGCCTTGCCCACCACATCGTCAACACCCTCGGCTGGCGCACCCTCCGGCCACTGCAAGCCGCAGCCATCGAACCGATCCTCAGCGGCAACGATGCCCTCCTGCTCGCCCCGACCGCAGGCGGAAAGACCGAAGCAGCGGTGTTTCCTACCCTGACCGCCATGGCCAACGGCGACTGGACCGGCATCTCGGTGCTGTACCTGTGCCCGCTGCGGGCCCTGCTCAACAACCTCCACCCCCGAGTCGCCAGCTACGCCAGCTGGCTCGGCCGAACCACCGGACTCTGGCACGGCGACACCTCCGCCACCCAGCGCCGCCGGCTCCGCCTCGAACGACCGGACATCCTGCTCACCACGCCCGAATCTCTCGAAGCGATGCTCGTGTCTACGCTGACCGACCCACGGCAGGTCTTCGCCGATCTCCGGATGGTCATTGTCGACGAAGTCCACGCCTTCGCCGGCGACGACCGGGGCTGGCACCTACTCGCCGTCGTCGAGAGACTTTCCCGCCTCGCCAGCAGGCGAATCCAGCGCGTCGGCCTGTCCGCGACCGTTGGCAACCCGGAGGAACTCCTGCGCTGGCTGCAAGGCACCAACGCCACCCACCGGGCAGGCGCGGTCATCGCCCCCAGCGCGCCGCCCGGCCCGGCCCCGACCATCGACGTCACGCTCGACTATGTCGGCAGCATCGACAACGCGGCCACCGTCATCGCCGCCATGCACCGCGGCGAGAAACGCCTCGCCTTCTGCGACAGCCGCGCCCAGGTTGAACAGCTCGCCCTCGCGCTGCGCGCCAAAGGCGTCCGCACCTTTGTGTCCCACTCCTCCCTCGCCGTCGACGAACGGCGCCAGGCTGAGCAGGCGTTCGCCGAGGCCCGCGATTGCGTCATCGTCGCCACCGCCACCCTCGAACTCGGTGTCGACGTCGGCGACCTCGACCGCGTCATCCAACTCGACGCGCCGCGTACCGTCGCCTCGTTCCTGCAACGTCTGGGCCGCACCGGCCGCCGGCCCGGCACCGACCGCAACACCCTGTTCCTCGCCACCAAACAAGACACGCTGCTCAAGGCCGCCGGGCTGCTCACCCTGTGGCGGGACGGGTATGTCGAGCCGGTCACCCCACCACCGCGACCCCGGCACATCGCGGCGCAGCAGGTTCTCGCCCTGTGTCTGCAGGAGGGCCGAATCGGTGGCGAGACCTGGCCGTCCTGGTACGGCGACCTCGCAATCTTCGACCACACCACGCCGGCCATCGTGGAATGGCTCGTCGAATCCGGGCACCTCGACCGGGATGCCGGCATGCTCGCCATCGGACCGCAGACCGAACGCCGGTACGGCCGACGGCATTTCATGGAACTGCTGACGGTCTTCGCCGCCGCCCCCGAGTTCGCCGTCCTGCACGGTCGGCGGGAGGTCGGCAGCACCGACGCGCTCGTACTCACCATGAAAGTCGACGGGCCGCGCGTCATCGTCCTCGGTGGCCGGCCATGGAAGGTCACCCACATCGACTGGAACCGCCAGCGCTGCTACGTCGAACCCACCGACCTGCCCGGCCGCAGTCTCTGGCACGGTTTTCTGCCGCCGGAGACCTGGATTCTCGCCCAATCCCAGCGACGGGTACTCCTCGGTACCGAACCAGACGTCAACTGGTCCAACCGCGCTGTTCATACCCTTGCCGCACTGCGGCAGCAGCGCGGGTCACAGACCTGGGCCGACGGGAGCGTCGTCGAAGCACGGGAGGACGAACACCGCTGGTGGACATGGGCAGGCCGGCGGGCCAACGCCACCATCGCGGCGACGCTACCGAAAGCTGTTGTGGACGGCGCGCGCCTCGACGACCACATGATCCGGCTACGTGGCGATCTGGCCGCCGGTGAACTGCGGCGACTCATCGACGCGTCGGACGCCGAGCGGCTCCCAGCGCCTGACATCGACGACAACGCCGTCGCGGGCCTGAAATTCAGCGACGTCCTTCCGACTGACCTGGCGATCGCCACACTCGCCGAGCGGGCGGCCGACACGGCCGGTGCCGCAGCGGTCCTGACCGCGCCGCTGCGCTGGATCAATCGTCCTTAGCCTCGGTCTTTCGTTAGCTGTTGATCAAGGCTGTTTGGCAGCTGGTTGATCTTCTCGTGGGCGGCGCGGATGGGCTGGGCATGGTGGTGACCCGG
>NZ_JBEPEH010000018.1:0-238706 GCF_040300725.1 Dactylosporangium sp. NPDC000244 | reverse complement strand
TGCAGCTGGTCCAGCGAGCCCTGCTCCTGACCGGCCTCGTAGTGGCCGTAGTCGACGTCGCCGTGACCCGTGTCGCCCATGTCGTAGTCGCTCATCGTGCTCTCCCCTGGAAGTCGTTGTCGCTGTTTGCGTCGCTGTTGAGGAATACGTTACGGAGTCCCGGCGGCCGTCGAATCCCGGAAACGTGCCACTGCCGCGGGCACCCCTCGTGGCCGGTCGCAGCGGCGGCCGGGGGCGACGCCAAGGTCGGCGGAAGGCAACGGCCACGTCGGCGATCACGGCCATCGGGCCGGCGGTCGCGCGCGGCGTGCTCGAGCGTGGCATGGCCCCGGGGCGAAGTGGGGCTGCCCCCCGAGCGAATTCGGCGGCCAACCGCAGTGCCTGAGGGGCGCCCGCCCGGGAGCCTGGAGACATGCCGCGGATGCGTGTCCTCAAGGGGCTGCTCGTCGCCGTGATGCTGGCCGGCACCGCGGTGGCCGGGGGCGCCACGGGGGCCGGCGCCGTCGAGACGGTACGACGGCCGGGTTTCGCCTCCGCGCCGTCACTCGCGCAACGCTGGGCCCCCATCCACCACCAGGACGTGGACGCGCACGGGCGCCATGCCGCGGGCGGGCGCGCCGACGAGATCACCCGGGTGGACTTCGACGGCAACTGGGACGCGCGGGACAACTGGGAGCACGCGGGGGATTTCCCGGCCGCGGCGTACGCGTACGCCTCGGTGGTCGAGACGCGCACCCACTGGTTCCTGACGTACCTGTTCTTCCACGCGCGGGACTGGACGAACCGGCCGTTCTTCGACTCCGAGCACGAGAACGACGCCGAGGGGGTGCTGCTGGCCGTGGCCAAGGACGGCACGCCGTACGGGCGGCTGCGCGCGGCGGTCACCGTTGCGCACGCGGACTTCCTCTCCTACGTACCGGACGGCAGCCCGTGGCGCGGCGGCGGGGAGACGGTCGACGGGACGCTGCCGATGCAGCGCTCGACCCGCGACGGGCTCCCGCACCCGGTGACCGAGCAGGAGGCGCACGGGCACGGGCTGCGGGCGTACCGCGGCCGCTCCGGCGGTGTCGTCTACTACCCGGCGCCGGCGGCCGAGGTGCCGCGCGGCCCGCACGACACCGACGTGGGCTACGCGCTCATCGACATCTTCGCCCCGGGCGGGCTCTGGGACCGCCGGGGCGACCCGGCGCTGTTCGCGGCGCCCGGGACGTTCGCCGGGGACGCGCCCCGCTCCGGCCGCGGCGCCTGCGGACACGGGACGTTCCGGTGCACGACGAACGCCGCGCACGCGCCGTGGGGCTGGGACGACCACGACGACCGGCCCGGCCGCGGCGCGCTCGGGACCGACCCGGCCGGGGTGATGGCGGCGTACTTCACGATCCCCGAGCCGTTCGCCCGTGCATACACTCTCAACCCCTACGCGGCCCCGGCCGGCGCCCCCGCGCGAACACTTTTGCCGGCTCCGGCGAACCAGTGATGTGAGGGAGACGGACTTGGCACCACCGGAGACCGACGCCGACCTGCTCCAGGACCGGTTCGCAGAGGTCTTCGACCGCCACTACGAGCACATCTACGCCTACGCCGCGCGCCGTCTCGGCCCCGATCTCGCCGAGGACGTGGCGTCGGAGACGTTCCTGGTCGCCTACGACCGGCGGGCCGGGTTCGATCCGGCGCGCGGCGAGGTGCGCCCGTGGCTGTACGGCATCGCATCCAACCTGATCATGCGCCACTCCCGGGCGGAGGCGCGCCGCTACAAGGCCCTCGCCCGCAGCGCCGAGCCGGACGCGGGGCCGGACGAGGCCGAGCTGGTGCCGGGCCGGGTCGACGCGGACGGGGCCCGGCCCCGGCTCGCCGCCGCCCTCAACCGGCTGTCACTGGCCGACCGCGACGTGCTGCTGCTCGTCGCGTGGGCCGGGCTCACCCAGCAGGAGGCGGCCGCGGCTCTGGGCATCCCGCCCGGCACCGCGCGCTCCCGGCTGCACCGGGCCCGGCGAGAGATGCGCAAGGCCCTGGACACCGATTCGGAGGAGTCGTCGTGATGGATGAGATGACCGCGCTGCGGGAGGCGTTCGGGCCCGACCCGCAGCCCGCCCCGCACACGCGTGACCGGGCCCGCGCGGCCCTGCTGCGGCACATGGAGCGCACACCGGAGCCGGCCGCCACGGCCGCCCCGGCCGCGGCGCGCGCGAGGCGCCGGTGGCCGCTGCGCGTGGCGCTCACGGCGGCCGCGGCCGCGGCGGTGATCGGCGTCGTGGCGGTGGAGAACCTCGGCACCGTGGACGACAGCGGCACCGGCTACAGCACCACCGGCCTGCCCTTCCCGCGGCCCGCGAGCGCCGCCGAGGTGCTCACGAACGCGGCCTGGGCCGCGACCCGCAAGCCGTGGACCGACCCGCGCCCGGACCAGTTCATGTACAACGAGAGCCGCGAGCTGCGCAACGAGCGCGCCTACGAGCAGCAGCACCCGAACGACCCGATCGTGCCCGGACACACCCGCACCCTCACGGTGCAGGAGTGGAAGCGCATCGACGGCAAGGTGATGGGCACCATGCAGGACGGCCGGCTCGAGGTCTACGAGCAGGGCGGCCAGGTCACCTGGGGGCAGCTCGACTACGACCAGCTCAAGCGGCTCGACACGCCCGACAAGGTGATCGCCTGGGACCGGGCGCCGAAGAACTTCGGCATCGACCTGGACCGGCTGATCGGGCAGTACGTGCTCCCGCCGCGGGTCGAGGCCGCCTTCTACGGCGCGCTCGCGAAGGGCGAGGGCGTGCTTCTCAACCCGGACGCGGTGAACCTCGACGGGCGGCCGGCGATCGGGCTCGGGCGGGTCAAAGAGGGGTACCTCGCGCAGGAGCTGCTGTTCGACCCCGACACGTACCGGCTGATCGGCGAGCGCGAGGTCGCCATCGCCGACCACCACAACACCGACGAGCACGGCGACGACGACTTCACGCCGGCGGGGGCGGTCTTCCGCCAGGTGATCTACACCCAGGCCGTCATCGTGGACAAGGTCGGCGACACGCGCTGACCCGGATTGACGCACGGTCAGGGAGTTGGCGAACTCCCTGACCGTGCTCGCGTGGCGGCGCCCTCGTCGAGGACGTGAGCGCGCCGATCAGCACCCGTTGACGAGCCGGTAGCGCGTCACCACCACCCCGCGGTCGAGCGTGCGGGACTGCTCGGTGCGCAGGTTGAGCCGCCGCGGCGGACGGGCGAAGAGCGGGCGCCCGCCGCCGAGCACCACGGGATGCACCGCGATGTGGTACTCGTCGACGAGCCCGGCCTCGGTCAGCGCCGCGGCCAGCGCCGCCCCGCCGGTGAGCAGGATGTCGCCGCCTTCCTCGGCCTTGAGCGCGGCGATCTCGCCGGGCAGATCGTCACGGATCACGCGGTCGGTCCAGTCGTCGCCCGCATGGGTGCGCGAGCACACGACCTTGGGCGTGGCCCGCCAGAACGGGGCGAAGGCCGCCGTGTGCGGCGAGTCGTCCATCGACTCCGCCGTCGGCCAGAAGCCGACCATCATGTCCCAGACCGGCCGGCCGTACAGCAGGATGCCGACGCGTTCGTCGAGCCCCTCCGAGTACGCCGAGAGCTCCGGGCCCATCGAGGGCCAGTCGAACTCGCCGTCCGGCCCGTCGATGAAGCCGTCGACGGAGGTGTGCACCCAGTAGATGAGGTTTCTCATGCCAGTCGGTCGGAGCCGGGCATCCCGGTTCGACATGCCCGGCGGAGGAAATCGCGGGCCCACTCCCGGCCGCCGATCTAGTTATATATCTGGTTCCGTTATATGCTCGAGGCATGCCTCTCAAGGAGTCGGCGTTCCTCATCCTCTCGGCACTCGCGGCCGAGCCCACGCACGGCTACGGGATCATGAAAGACGTCGAGCAGCAGTCCGGCGGGGCGGTGCGGCTGCGCCCCGGCACCCTCTACGCGGTCCTCGCCGAACTGGTCGACGGCGGCCTCATCGAGGTCGACAGCGAGGAGGTCGTGCAGTCGCGGCTGCGGCGCAACTACCGGCTCACGGCGCCCGGGGCACGACAGCTCGCCACCGAGGCCGACCGGCGCCGCGCCGCGGCCGACACCGCGGGGCGCCGGCTGCGCACCAGCGGCCTGCTCGCCGGCGGAGGTGCGGCATGACGACACCGCTGGAGGCCCGCTACGAGCGGCTGTTGCGGGTGTACCCGGCCGCGTTCCGCCGGGCGCACGGCGAGGACATGCTCACCACGATGCTCGCCGACGCCGGGGACGGGCAGCGCTGGCCGCGGCCCGGCGACGCCGCCGACATCGTGCTGCACGGCCTGCGGCTGCGGCTGTCGCGGCGCTCCGGCGGCGGGCTGCTCGGCGGGGGCTGGGCCGACGCGTGCGCGCTGATCGGCCCGCTCGCCGTGGTCACGCTGTTCACCTTCCGGCTCACCGGGGTGCTGCGCGGGCCGCATCCCGGCTCCGCGCCGCTGCTGCAGACGGCCGCCTGGGCGCTCGTGGCCGTGGCCGCGTTCGCCGGACTGCGCCGCGGCGCGGCCGTGCTCGGCTGGGTCGCGCTGCTCGCCGAGGTGGCGCCGCCCGTGCGGCAGTTCACGTCCGATCCGGTGCCGGTGGTGTACGGCCTGTGGTGGTCCGTCCTCGCGCTCGTCGCCGCCGTGGCGCTCACGGCCGCCGGGCCGCGCCGCCCGTGGGCCGTGGCCGGGACGCGCCGGTTCGCCGTGCTCGTGGCCGCGCCCTCGTCGTCGGCGCGGTCGGGGTCCTCGGCTCCGGGATGCTCGTCGCCGAGAACGCCGGCTTCAGCGCGTTCTACCTCGAGGACCTGTTCCGCCCCGAGACGTACGTGACCAGCTACACCGGCCTCGAGGCGTCCAACGCCGCCGAGCTGGACCTCATGCTGCTCGCGGTCGCGGTCGCCCTGCTCGCCGGGCTCGTCGCGGCCGTGCGGCTGCCCGGGCCGATCCGGCGCCGCCTGCTCGTGGCCGCCGCGCCGGTCCTCACCATGGCGGCGCTCGTGAACTTCACCTTCAACGGCTGGGCGGTGTCCGCCGTCCACATGGGACACAACATCCCGCTCGTCACCGGGCAGTGGGCCGCGCTCGTCCTGCTGCCGCTGCTCGCGTTCCTCCTCGGCGCCCAGTGGGCGCGCCGCCGCGACGAGACCATGCGCCTCGCCGCCCTCGGCGCCGCCACGGAACGCGAGCAACCCTGAACCCCGCCGGCACCGAGGACCCGGCGGCCGAGCGCGCCCGGCCGCTGGTGTTCCTCGACGTCGACGGGCCGATCGTCCCCCTCGCCCGGCGCACCCGCGCACCGCACCCGGCCGCCGGGGCGGCGGCCGAGCGCTTCGGCAACCCGCTGCTCGAACGCGTCGACCCCGGCGACGGGCCGCGGCTGCTCGCGCTCGGCGGCGAGCTCGTCTGGGCGACCACCTGGGCCGAGGACGCCAACGAGGTCATCGCGCCGCTGCTCGGCCTGCCGCCGCTGCCCGTCGTCGCGTGGTCGGAGTCGTCCGCGGCACCCGCGGACGGCCGGCACTGGAAGACGGACGACCTCCTCGCCTGGGCGGCCGGGCGCCCGTTCGTATGGGTCGACGACGAGATCACCGCCGCCGACCGGCGCTGGGTCGCCCGGCACCACCCGGCCCCGGCCCTGCTGCACCGCGTCGACGGCCGGTCGGGGCTGACGGCGGCGGACTTCGAGGCGATCCGCGCCTGGGCGGGCTAGCCCTGCGGTGCGAGGGTGCCCTTCGCGAATGCCACCGCCGCGGCCAGGTCGTCGTCGCTCGTCCCCCACGCGGCCTGGACCGCCACGCCCCACGCCTCGCAGCTGCGCGCCGCGAACGCCTGCACCTCGGGGCGGCCCGCCCACGCCGCCGGGTCGTACTCGGTGCCGGTGAGGTGCAGGTGGAGCCCGACGAGAGCCAGGTCCCAGCCCTCGCCGATGCCGATGGTCATGCCCGGCCCGTACTGGCGCACCAGCTCGTCGACGATCTCGCCCGGCGAGGCGTGCTCGAGCTCGAGCAGCGTCCGGTCGCCGTCCGCCGGGCTCAGGCGCAGCTCCACCTCGGTCGCCATGCCCTCGCCCATCGTCCACGTGACGCGCAGCAGGCTCGGCGCCTCGCAGCGCAGGATCTCGCCGCCGGCGTTGCCCTGCAGCTGGTACTTGCCGCCGAGGCGCAGGTCGCCCTCCACGGGCGCGAGCCAGCGGGCCAGGCGCGCCGGGTCGGTGCAGGCATCCCAGACGTCCTCGACGGCCGCGTCGTAGGTGCGGCGCAGCAGCAGCGAACGCCCGGCGCCGCCGCCGGACAGCCCGGCGGTGCCGAGCTCGCGGTGGGTGGCGTTGATCTGGTGCACAAGGTCGATCACGGATGCTCCTCGTCTCGGTCGCGTTGTCGTTTGCCGCGGGCCAGCTCCGTGGCCAGGGCGTCGAGCCGCTGGCTCCAGAAGCCGCGGAACTGCTCGAGCCAGGCGTCGACCTCCCGCAGCGGGGCGGCGTCCACGGCGTACAGGCGGCGGGTGCCGTCCGCGCGCACGGTGGCGAACCCCGACTCGCGCAGCACCTTGAGGTGCTGGGAGACGGCCGGCTGGGAGATGCCGAACTCGGCCCGGACGGTCTCGCTGACCGCCCCGGCGGGCCGTTCACCGGCGGCGAGCAGCTCCAGAATCCGCCGGCGGACCGGGTCGCCCAGGACGTCGAACGCGTGCACGGACCAAGAGTGTCACCACCTGCTTATATAAGTCAAGCCTGAAATAGCGGCGGTGCGGTTGAATGACGGGATGGAGTGGATAGTGCCGTTGGGCTTCTTCGTGGTCCTGCTGCTCGCCCTGACCCTGCGCCGCGGCGGCCCCGACCCGTCCACGGAGCGGCGCCTGGCCGCGATCGAGCGCAAGCTGGACCTGATCATGGAGAACCTGGGCATCCAGGAGCCGGTTCCGGACGTGAACCCGATGGTGCTGCAGGAGCTGCAGCAGGGCCGGAAGATCCAGGCGATCAAGGCGTACCGGGAGGCGACCGGCGTCGGCCTGAAGGAGGCCAAGGACGACGTCGAGGCGATCGGCCGCCGCTACGGCCTGATGTAGCGCCCCGGCCGGTCCCGGGCGGCGGGGCCGTCACGCCAGGTGCTGCTCCAGGACCTGGCCCGGCCACGCGTCGCCGCTCGGCAGCGTGACCGTGAAGGGGGTCGTCGCGGTGAGGCCCTGACGTTCGCACCAGCCCACCAGGGCCCGGTCGCCGCCCGCGTAGCAGTCCACGCGCAGCAGGGGCAGGCCCCGGAGCACCGCCAGGCAGCGCGCGTCCCCGTGCACCGCGATCCCCGGCTTCTCCAGCCGCCCGCGGTCCAGTGGTAGGGGTCGGCCGCGCGGCGGGCGGCGCGCCGGCGACGTCTCCCGGCCGCCGGTGGCGGCTACCTGCGGCGGGCGGGCCCGGTCACGGTGTCCTCCACGGCGGCCAGGTGCAGCTTCATCGCGTCGGCCGCCGCGGTGGCGTCGCGCTTGGAGATGGCGGCGAGGATCGCGTCGTGCTCATCGGCCGCCTGGCTCGCCCGGCCCGGCACGGCGGCCGCGGCGATGGCCTGCTCCTGCAGCACCGAGCGGAGCTCCGAGACCAGCCGGGGGAACAGCGGGTTGGCGGTCGCGGTGGCGATGGCGACGTGGAAGTCGGCGTCGATGCCGACCCGGATGGAGGGGTCCTGCTCCTCCCGGAAGCGCACGAGCAGCGCGGTCATCGCCTTGAGGTCGGTCCGCGAGCGGCGCTCGGCCGCGAGGGCGGCCAGGGGCACCTCCAGCGTCCGGCGGACCTCGTGCAGGTCGCGGGGAAGGTACTTGCCGGTCAGCAGCTGCGACGGCGCGAACTGGGCGTCGACGAAGGTGCCCTTGCCGGCGTAGGACCGGGTGAGACCGAGCGCGTTCACGCTGTGCAGCGCCTCCCGGATCACCGAACGGCTGACCGCGAACGACTTGGACAGCTCGGCCTCGGAAGGCAGCCGCTGGCCCACCGCGAACTCACCCGACTCGATGAGTTCGATGAGCTGCGATCGCACGTGGTCCGCGGCGGTGCGCTGCGCGACGGGGATCACCTTCACGGCTGCCAGGTTAACAGCCTGTCTGGCAGCCGGCCGGTCAGAACTAGGCATCGATACGCACCGGCGCCGACCAGGCCGACTCGCACGGGTTGCCGGCGGCGTACACCAGCGAGCGGGCGCCAAGATCCATCACGATGCCGGCGATGGTGCAGGTGCGCTCGGCGGCCGGCTGGGCCGCGTCCGGGTGCTGGCACACGCTGTACGGCGCGTCCGCGTGGTCGGCCAGCGCCTCCTGCAGGCTCCCGACCGTGTGTCGTTCGTGTTGCCGCACGCGCGCGGTCAGGTGGTGCAGCCGGTTGCGCGTGTGGGCCTTGCGTTCGAGGTAGCGGTCCACCCCCGTGAGGCCGTCGACCAGGAAGTGGTTGGCGTGCGTGACCGCGCCGTCGACGGGCGCGATCACGCCGCACGGGCCGTCGCCCGGCCCGGTCTCCACGTCCGCGCAGAACCCGCCCGCGTCGGCGATGAGGTAGTTCGCGGAGTTCGCCCGCGACGCGGACTGGACCCGCTGGGCGGCCTCCGCGCCGCTGTCGCTGTCGAGCACCGAGCGCAGCAGCACGTGGTACGGGACGCCGAAGCGGCCTTCGTCGCCGTCCGAGATGAGGGTGTTGGTGCACAGGCCGACCCCGCTGGCGTTGACGCCGACCTTCGCGAGCATCCCGGCCTCCACGACGGTGACGAAGTCGGGGCCGTCGTCGCGCAGCACCCGGAGCACGATCGCGGTGTGCCGGGCCCCCTCGATCCAGTCCCAGTTCTGGCCCATGAGCACGGTGCCGGAGACCGTGCGGGCGGGGGTCAGCGCGAACGACGTGCACTCGGTGGACGCCACGGCCCGGGCCCGTCCGGGGGCGGCGAACATGATCTCGCTGCGGGTGTTCAGGGCCAGGATGTCGGCCACCTCGACACCGGCCCCGCGCGCGATGCCCCGGATCTCGCGCGCGGACGCCGGCGAGAAGTCCTCGATGGGACCGGCGAACCGCAGTCCGTGCCGGCGCACGGTCGCCCAGTCCCACGATGCGTAATGCCGGAACACGTCGGCGTAGGTCCGCAACGCGTGCTCGATCCGGGTCCTGGCGGCGATCCCGTACTGGTATCCCCGCGCTTCCGGGTCGCCCGTGACGGTCACGATGTCGTACCCGGAGGCAACTGTCCGCGCCATGCCCGCACCTCCACTTGGATGTCCTGCCTTCGCCCGGTCAGCAGGCTATCAGGTTGCATGACAGGTTGTCCTTCCCCGGCAGGGCCGTCCCCGCGTAGACTCCTGTCAGGCTGTCGGACAGGAGTAGCGCGATGCGGGTTGACCTACCCCTCGATCAACTGGTGCGGTACGAGTACCCGCACCCCGAGCCCGGGGACTTCGACGCCTTCTGGAGCCGGACCCTGCGCGAGCAGGGCGCCCACCCCCTCGATCCGCGGTTCGAGCCGGTGGACGCCCTGGTTCGGACCGTCGACGTGCACGACGTCACCTTCCGCGGGTACGCCGGGGACGAGGTGCGCGGGTGGCTGCTGCTGCCGCACGAGCGCACCGGCCCCCTGCCGCTGGTGGTGGAGTACCTGGGCTACGGCAGCGGGCGCGGGCACCCGGTCGAGTCGCTCGCCTACGCCAGTGCCGGCTTCGCGCACGCCGTCATGGACTCCCGCGGCCAGGGCAGCGCCGTGCGGGCCGGCCACACCGCGGACCCGCACGGGGCGGGCCCGTCCGCCCCCGGGTTCCTGACGCGGGACATCCTCGACCCCGAGCGGTACTACTACCGCCGCCTGTTCACCGACGCGTACCGGTTCGTCGATGCCGTGGCGACCCACGAGGCCGTGGCCCGCGACCGGATCGCGGTGACGGGGCGCAGCCAGGGTGGCGCCCTCGCGCTCGTGGCCGCCGGCCTGCGCGACGACGTCCGCCTGGCGATGCCGCACGTGCCGTTCCTGTCGGCCTTCCGGCGCGCGGTGGAGGTGACCGACCACAACCCGCACGGGGAGATCGTCAAGTGGCTGGCCACCCACCGCGGCTCGCAGGAGCGCGCCTTCGCGACGCTCGCCTACTTCGACGCCGTGTCCTTCGCCCGGCGAGCCGCCTGTCCGGGCCGCTTCTGCGTCGCCCTGCACGACGTGGTGAGCCCGCCTTCCACCGTTTTCGCCGCATACAATGCCTTTGCCGGGCCCAAGGAGATGACCGTGTGGCAGTTCAACGGCCATGAGGCGGGCGGGCCCGAAGACCTCCTTCGAACCATTCGCGCCGTCCGAGAGCTGGTGTCATGACCATCGTCGACTTTCATCACCACGCGCCGCTGGCGTCCTACGTCAGCCGGTTGACGGCGCTGGGCATCCAGGCGCAGCCGGGCGCCCCGTTCCCGGTGTGGGAACCGGCGGACTCGGTACGGATGATGGATCGGCTGGGCATCGACCTGGCCGTGCTGTCCGTCGCCTCGCCCGGCTTCTACTTCGGCGACCAGCCATTCACCACGGCCCTGTGCCGGGACACCAACGACGAGCTGACCGACGTGGTCCGCGACGGCGGTGGGCGCTTCGCGGCGGTCGCCTGCCTGCCGCTGCCCTCGGTCGACGCGGCGCTCGCCGAGGTCGAGCGGGTGTTCGACCGGCCGGAGTTCGTCGGCGTCGGCCTGCTCACCAGCTACGCCGGGTCGTACGTCGGCCATCCCAGGTTCGACGGCCTGCTGCAGGCCCTGGACGACCGCGGCGCGCTCGTCCACGTCCATCCGGTCCTGCCGGCCTGGTGGCCGGAGGGTGAGATCCCCCTCCGGCCGTCGGTCCTGGAGTACCTCTTCGACTCGACGCGCCTCATCACGAACCTGCTCCTCACCGACGTGCCGCGCCGGTTCCCGCGAATCCGGTGGGTCTTCTCGCACTGCGGCGGCGCGATGCCGGCCGTCGCCCCGCGCATGGTGCTCGCCGAGGGCATGCCGGAGCTCGCGGCCGTCGCCGAGCGGGGTGTCCTGGGCGCGCTGGCGGCGTTCCGCTACGACACCGCCCTGTCCCACACCGCGGCCGACCTCGGCGCACTGCTGTCCTTCATCGACGACACGCGCATCGTGCTCGGCACCGACTTCCCGTTCTCGTCGCTCGACGAGGTGGCCGGGCGTTTCACCCTCCTGGGCGAGTACCTCGGCGACACGCGGCGGTCGGCCGTGCTCAGCGGGAACGCCCGCGAGCTGCTCGGGGACCGGGAGCGGACGCGGTGACCCGGGCCGGCGGCTGGACGGACAGCGCCTGGTAGATGGCCGCCTGCTCGGGGCACAGCGGCGTGGTCTGGGTGACGGTGCCGCCCGGGCCGGCGAGGGTCACCTGGGCGACCCGCCCGAGCTGCCGCTCGATGGCTGGCCAGGTCCGGCCGCTGGCGTGCTCGGCGATCCGGGTCAGTAGCAGGGCCAGCCACCAGACCGGCACGTGCGCGCGGGCGGCCGGTCCGGGCAGCGGCCGGGTCCCGGGGTCCCGGCCGTTGCGCAGGTGCAGGTAGCCCAGGGCGACGTCCTCGGCGCTGAGGTGCGGGTCGGAGGTGGCGATGAGGTATCCGGCGCCGGTCTCGGCCCTGGCCTGCGCCGGGTCGCGGCAGACGACGAACCGGGTGTCCTGACTGTCGAGGCGGATCTCCCGCACGCGCAGGTTGCCGCGGACGGACCGGTGACGGCCGGGGCGGGACAAGGCCGCCTCGACGAGGCGGTCGCCGGCGCGCATCCGCATCCCGGCGATGTAGTGTCCGCCGTCGCGGCGCAGTCCGGCCAGGTCGTCCGCGCCGGAGAAGGCGCGCTCGACCACGGTGACGACCGGGCCCGGATGCCGGCGCAGCAGGTCGTCGCGGACCGCGGCCGCCACGGTGTCGTCGCCGGCGCCGACCGGCCGGCCCCAGCAGCGGACCGGGATGCCGTCCCTGGTCAGGGCCAGGCCGATGACGACGTGCTCCCCGTCGTCGCACTCGGCCCGGACGGTGTGGACGAACAACGGGCCGGACCGCTCGGCCACGGCGGGCAGCAGCGTCTCCTGCACCCGCGCCAGCGTGCCCGCGTCGGCGAGCAGGTCGAGCACCCGGCGCACCCGCCCATCGTCCATCGTGGACAGTCCGGGCACGACGGCCTCCGCGCGCACCCATTCGGCGGCCGGGGGCCCGCCCGGCGGGGCCACCGCCCGGTGGGCGACGAGCGCGAACAGCACCCGTTCCAGGCCGGTGCTGAACCGCCGCGCGCCGACGGCCGCGCGCACGGCCGCGCCCACGTCGAGGCGGCGCCACACCCCGTCGAGCAGCCAGGTCGTCCCGACGGTCCGGACGTCGACGACCTCCGCCGGCGCGGCGCCGGCCGGCTGCTCGACGCCGAAGTGCTTGCCGATCGACGCGGCCAGCCGCCGCAGCCCGGCCACGTCGAGCTGGTCGACCCGGCCCAGGCTCATCAGGACGTCCGGCTTGACCCGCCCGTCCACCCGCCGGTTGTGGGCCAGGGCGACATAGCGCACCACCGCGCCGTCGGCGTTGGTCCGCGACGTGAACCGCAGGAACATGCGTGAGACCAAACCATCCTTGACCTTCCAGCACAAGGTCAAGATACTGCGTCGTGTTACTACAACTTCTGCCCTTCCGAGCCGCTGACCAGCACAATCCGAGATCGAATACTCCCGCGTGTGTACCAAACCACGGGCCCCGGGCGCAAGGAGACTTCGTAACGAACCGAGCGGAGGCCCTTGCGATCCACCCGACCGCGGTGCACCCTGAGGGGCAACCTATAGGGCTGTCAGACAGCCGGGCAGGTCGACAGGTCCGGAGGCACCGCGTACCTCGCGCCTGGCAGGTCTTCGGTCCCCAGCAGAGGAGAGCAGCGATGCGTGCAAGGAACGTTTGGCGCGGCCGTGTCGCCGTGGCCATCGGGCTGGCCGGGGCCCTCGCCCTCGCGGCCTGCGGTGGGGCAAGCGACTCGGGCGCGAACAGCTCGGGCGAGATCAAGGGGACCATCGACTTCTGGATGGGCGACCCCATCGGCGACGCCCAGCAGCCGATCATGCAGAAGCTGGCGGACGACTACGCCGCCGCCCATCCGGGGACCAAGGTGAACCTCCGGTTCCTCGGCAAGGACGCACACCAGACGTACCTCACCTCGATCGCCGGCGGCAGCGTTCCCTGCGTCGCGCTGATCGGCAACACCTGGACCCCCGAGTTCGCGGCGCTCAACGCCCTCGACGTGTTCGCCGACGACCCCAAGACGCTGCAGGGCACCTACGTGCCCGGCATGATCGAGTCGACCATCTTCAAGGGCAAGTCCTACGCGGTCCCCTACGACACCGGCGTGCGCGCCCTGATCTACCGCAAGGACATGCTCGAGGCGATCGGCAAGACCTCGGCCCCCGCCACCTGGGACGAACTGCGCGAGGACGCCCTGGCCATCCAGGCGAAGCAGCAGGGCGTCAACGGGTTCGGCATCATCGGCGGCGCGCACTGGTACTACCTGCCGCTGATCTGGAACTGGGGCGGGGAGATCGCCAAGCAGAGCGGCGACAAGTGGGTCTCCGAGGCCGGATCGGCGCAGTCCGTCCAGGCGTTCCAGTTCTACGCCGACCTGCTGACCAAGGATCACCTGTCGCCCGCCGGGGCCTCAGCCTGGACCGCGGCCGACGTCGACAAGTCCATGGGGCTGGGCCAGACGGCGATGATGGTCGGCGGCTCGTGGGACCTGCGGACCATCCTCAAGCAGAGCCCCGATCTGGAGGGCAAGCTGGGCACGGCCGTGCTGCCCAAGGGCCCGGGCGGCAACAACGACACGTTCGCCGGCGGCAGCAACCTCGCGGTGTTCCGCGAGTGCGGCAACAAGGCCGTGGCGAAGGACTTCGTGAAGTTCATGATGAACAAGGACAACCTCGTGCCGGTCACCTCGAACCTGGGCCTGCTCCCGGCGACGAACGACGCGCTGGCCCAGGAGAAGGCCACCGGATCGTTCTCCGCGCCGCTGTTCAAGGCGTACGCCGACCAGGCCGACCACACCCGCTCCATCCCGCCGGTGGCCAGCTGGGGCAAGGTCGAGGGGGCCAACTCCATCGTCAACGCCATGCAATCGATCATGAGCGGCAAGAAGACGGCCGACGCCGCCATGCAGGAACTCGCGAATCAGGTGAACCAGGCCATTGGCTGAGAACGTGAAGACCACAGTCCGTCGCGCGGCGTCCCCGGCCACCCAGGGGGCGCCGCGCGAGCGGCGCTCACCACGCGGGCCGCGGGGCTTCGAGCGGCGATTCCTGCCGTGGGGTTTCCTGACACCGCTGCTGGCGGTGATCGCCGGCGCGGTCGGATACCCGGTCGTCCGCACGATCTGGCTCTCGTTCCACGACGGTGAGTACCTGCAGAGCGGGCCGTTCGTCGGGCTGCGCAACTACCGCGACATCTTCGCCGACCCGAACTACACGGCCGCCCTGCTGCGCACCACCCTGTTCGCGGTCGCGGTGGTCGCGACCACGATCCTGCTGAGCCTGGCCATCGCCCTGGTCCTGGACGCCGCACCCCGCGCGGCCAGGGTGCTCAGCGTCATCGTGCTGCTGCCGTGGGCCATGCCGCGGGTCGCGTCGGGCATCGTCTGGAAGTGGATGTTCGACGACCAGTACGGCGTGGTCAACTGGCTGCTGGTGCACTGGTTCGGCCTCGACTCGTTCGACGGCTACTCGTGGTTCAGCACCGGCACGCCGGCGATGGTCGCCATCACGGTCGCCGTGGTCTGGCACTCGGTGCCCTTCGTGGCGGTCTCCCTGTTCGCCGGGCTTCGCGGCACCCACGGCGAGGTGGTGGAGGCGGCCCGGGTCGACGGCGCCAGCGCCTGGCAGATCCTGCGCCGCATCCGGCTGCCGATGATCCGGCCCCTGCTCGTCGTGATGACCACGATCTCGACCATCTGGGCGTACCAGTCCTTCGACCACTTCCTGGTGATGACCACACCGCCCGGTGGCCCGGACCACTCGACCGAGGTGCTGTCCCTGCTGACCTGGCTCGAGGCCTTCGCCCAGCTCGACCAGGGCTCCGCCGCGGCCATGGCCGTGGTCCTGTTCCTCATGCTGGCCGCGGTGAGCGTGCTGTACGTCCGGCTCAACCGGGAGGACGCCCGATGACGTCTCTGCTGCGCCGCGGCGCGCTGTTCCTGCTCGTCGCGGTGATCGTGGTGAGCAGCCTGTTCCCGTTCTTCTGGATGCTGGTCACGTCGGTCAAGCCCGACAGCGAGCTGTTCACCCGCAGCCCCCGGTTCATCGTCACGTCACCGACCGTGCAGCGGTACACGCACCTGCTCGACGGCAACATCCCGACCCAGTTCCGCAACTCGCTCGTCGTCGCCGTGGCCACGACGGTGCTGACCGGCCTGATCGCCCTGCTGGCGGGGTACGCGCTGGCCCGCTACCGGCTGCGGACCCGGCACATCCTCACCGTCGTCATCCTCGTCACGCAGCTGCTGCCGCAGACGATCCTCGTCATCCCGCTGTTCACGCTGTTCCGCAACGCCGGCCTGCTCAACACGTTCCAGGGGCTGACCCTGAGCCACCTGGCCCTGACCGTGGGCCTGTGCACCTTCATGCTGCGCTCGTTCGTGGTGGAGATCCCGTTCGAGCTCGAGGAGGCCGCGCTGGTCGACGGGGCGAGCCGGCTGCGCGCCGTGTGGTCGATCGTGTTCCCGCTGGCGTGGCCGGGGCTGGCCGCGAGCTCCGTCTACGCGTTCATCACGTCGTGGAACGAGCTGATGTTCTCGGCGACGTTCATGCAGCGGCCCGCGATCGAGACGCTCCCGGTCGCCCTGCAGCAGTACTTCTCCAGCTACTACACCGACTGGGGCGGCGTGATGGCGGCGAGCGTGATCTTCACGATCCCCGTGGTGATCTTCTTCCTCGTGGTGCAGAAGCGGCTGATGCAGGGCATGGCCTCGGGCGCGATGAAGGGGTAGAGGATGACGGGCTAGAAGCGGAACAGGGATGCCTGGAACCGGTAGGCGTCCCCGCGGTACAGCTGGCGGCCCACGTCGAAGCACCGGTCGTGCTGGTCGAAGGTCTTCTGGTAGCCGACCAGCACCGGATCGCCGGGCGCGAGGCCGAGCAGCTTGGCCTCGCGCGCCTTGACCGCCTCCGCCGCGAGCTCGTAGTCGCACCGGCTGGCCGTGATGTCGTACCGGTCGCGCAGCACGTCGTAGAGCGACTGGCCGGTGAAGTCGACGTTCTCAAGGCCAGGGACCCGCGCGGCGTCGAGGCAGGAGTGGTCGACGCTGAGCGGCGACCCGTCCAGGAACCTGACCCGGCGCAGGTCCACCACCGGCTGGGCGGAGCCGATGCCCAGGACCTCCGCCTCGGCCAGGGTGGCCGGGCGAACCGTGACCCGCAGGACCCGGGCCGACACGGCCATGCCGCGCTCGCGGGCGACCTCGCTGAGCCCGCGCAGCCGGTTGGGCTCGTGCACGAGCCGGTTCTCGGCGACGAACCAGCCGCGCTGCGGCGACGGCACGATCCGCCCGGCGTCGGCCAGGGCGCTGAGCACCTGCCGCAGCGTCACCCGGCTGACCCCCAGCTCGGCGGCCAGGGTGCGTTCGCCGGGCAGCCGGGTGCCGGCCGGGAACTGCCCGACGGTCAGCGCTTCCTGGAGGACCCGGTAGGCCTCGACCGCGTTGTTGCGGCCCTCCACCCGGGCCGGGGAGACCTTGAGGTCGAGCGCCTTCACCACGGCAGCCACTCCTTGGTTCGTTCGTGTGCGCTGCATCCTAACGCCCTCGCCGCGCGGGCCGAATCGATTGACACGTCCGGACCGATCCTCCAAACTGGTCTAGAATATAGACCAGTTAGCCTCACGAGAGGGCGACATGACAGACGAGAGCATCCGTGAGCCGCAGATCCTCCGATACCGGGACCTCGAGCGGCGCACGTGGGGCGACGAGACCACCGGGCGGCTGTGCGACTGGTTCTACGCCGACGACGCGACGATGAACCTCAACATCGTCGGCATGCCACCGAACGGTTCCGCGATCTCCTCGCCCGAGCACCCCACCGTCTTCGGCGCGGACGAGCTCTTCTACGTGCTCGAGGGGCGCATGGTCCAGAGCAACCCGGTCACCGGCGAGGTCTTCGTCGTCAATCCGGGCGAGGCCATCTTCTTCCGCAAGGACACCTGGCACTACCAGTGGAACCACAGCGACGTGCAGCTGCGGATGCTCGAGTTCTTCCAGCCGGCGCCCAAGGCCGGCACGGGCGGCGCCTACGCGCGGGCCCAGCCGCCGCTCGACGGCCCGCCGAAGCAGGGCCAGGACGAGCTGCTCGGCAACTGGCCGATGGCCCGCGACACCCCGCGCGAGCGGACCACCTGGATGATCCGGGAGGCCGACATCCTCTGGCGCATGGAGGGCTCCACCCGGGGCCGCGAGATCCTCGTGGGCATCCTGGCCAGCACCGAGCACCTCACCGCCGGGAAGATGTCATTCCTGGGCGGCCAGCGCAGCGACGTGTACAGCCACGGCGCCGACAAGGTGATCTTCGTCGAGTCTGGCAACCTGCACGTCGAGCTGACCGGCACGAAGAAGTGGGTCGAGCTGGACCCCTGGGACGGGCTGCGCATTCCGGCCGGCACGCGGCACTCGTTCTACAACATGAGCCACGAGCCGGCCTCGTGCCTGTTCTCGGTGGCCGGCGAGTACCGGCCGGGCAGCGTTGCCTGACACCGCGGCCGGCGGCGGCCGCGACACCCTCGTGGCCGCCGTCGACTGGGGCGGGACCTGGATCAGGGTGGCGGCGGTGTCGGCCGGGCGCGTCGTGCGCAAGGACCGTCGCGCCAAGCCGCCGAGCCTGGCCGAGCAGTACACCACCGTCGCCGGCATGGTCCTGCGCACCACCTCGGGGCTCGCCCAGGCGCCGGCCGCGGTGGGCGTGGGCCTCGCGGGCGTGGTCCAGGACGGCGTCGTCGGCACCGCCCTCAACCTCGGCTTCACCGACGGCACCGACGTCGCGGCCGCCCTGCGCCCGCACCTGCCGCTGCCCACCTACCTGCTCAACGACGCGCAGGCCACGGCGCTGGGCGTGGCCGCGCGCTGGCCGCACGGGACGACCTGCGTCCTGACCATGGGCACCGGCATCGGCGGCGCGGTGATCAGGGACGGCTCGCTGGAGCCCGGGCTCGGCGGAGCCGGCGACTTCGGCCACGTGGTGATCGACGCCGGCGGCCCCCACTGCCCCTGCGGCGGCACGGGCTGCCTCGAGGCGCTGGTCTCCGGGCGGGTCCTGGCCGAGGCCGCGAACGTGCTCGCGGAGCAGGGGTCGAGTCCCCTGCTCGCCGCCCGCGCCCGCGGCGGACGCATGCTGCACGCCGGGGACCTGCGCGACGCCGCCGAGCACGGCGACGACCGGGCGGCAGGCGTGCTCGACCGGTCCGCGGCCGCCCTGGCCGCCGGCCTGCGCACGATCGTCGCGACGCATGATCCGCACCACATCGTCCTGGCCGGCGCGCCCCTGGCCCCGGACACGTGGTTCGGCCGGGCGGTGCGCACGCACTGGGACCGCACCCGGCCGCGCTGGGCCCGGACGCAGCTGCACCACGTCGGCGACGACGAGGACGCGGCACTGCTCGGGGCCGCGTCCTACGCACTCGGCCGGTCCACCGGGACGCGGCCGGGCTCCTGACGACCTTCCCCGCCGATCCACCGTGTGGCAAACTGCAACTGGTTCGTTTAGTAGACCAGTTCTCTCGAGAGGCCAGGTCACTCCCCCATGACGTTGTCCAACCGTTCGATCGTCGTCTTCGCCTTCGACGGCTACCAGGAGCTCGAGTTCTGGTACCCGGTCCTGCGCGCCCGGGAGGAGGGGGCGCAGGTCAAGGTCGTCGGCCCCGGAGCGGGTCCGTGCGAGAGCCACCTGGGCTACCCGGTCCTCGGGGACACCGCCCCGGACGAGGTCGTGGCCGGGGACGTGGACGCCCTGGTCGTGCCGGGAACCGTGACCGGCCGCCCCGCGGTCAGCGACGAGCAGGTGGCGCTCCTGCGGCGGCTGCGCGCGGCGGAGGTTCCCGTCTTCGCGAGCGGCTCCGGCGCCCACCTGGTCCGGGAGCTCGTCCTCGACGTCGATCCCGACCGCGTCGCGGCGGACGCCGACGCCCTTCCAACCCTGTTCACCCGGCTGCGGACCGAGCTGGCCGGCTGAGCCGCCGCTCGTCGACGTCGAAGGAGCGTTCGTCATGCAGATCTTCCGTACCGTGCTCGGTGACGTCCCGGCCGAGGAGTCGGGCCGCATCCTCACCCACGAGCACCTGCTCTATGGCTACCCCGGGGCCGAGCTTGACCACCGGACCGTGTTCGACCACCCCGCCGCCGTCGAGCGGGTCAGCGGCCAGATCGTCGACGGCATGCTGCCCAACGGGTACCGCACGCTCATCGACATGACCCCGCCCGAGGTCGGCCGCCACCCGCAGTTCATGGTGGACGTCGCCCGGCGCACCGGCATCAACGTCGTGGCGATCACCGGGTTCTTCCCGGAGCGCATGGGCGTGCCGTACTACTGGCGCCGGCAGACCGTCGAGGAGCTCACCGAGTTCTTCGTGCGCGACCTCACCGAGGGCATGGTGTTCGCCTGGCAGCAGACGCCCTACAAGGCCGGCGCCATCAAGATCGCCACCGGCCAGGAGAGCGTCTTTCCCAAGCCGAGCCCGGTCGGTGCGTACGGCCGCCACGTCCACGAGGTGGAGGACCGCGTGATCCGGGCGGCCGGCAAGGCGGCCATGGCGACCGGCTGCGGCATCAACACCCACATCGACCCGATGGACTTCGAGGTCACGAACCCCGGCCGCGAGCAGCTGGAGATCCTCGACGAGGTCGGCATGGACCTGTCCAAGGTGATCATCGGCCACGCCTTCGTGCCGCCCCAGGTCGCCATGATGCGCGAGATCCTCGAGATGGGCGCGAACGTCCAGCTGGACCACATCGGCATTCCCTGGCGCATCAGCAGCGCGGAGGAGCTGGACGAGGCGATGGCCGACGCCCTCGTCGAACTCATCGGGGACGGCTACCTGGATCGCATCGTCCTGTCGTTCGACCGCTGGTTCTTCAACCCCCGGGCGACGGTCACCGAGTCCGACCCGCAGCTGGAGAACGAAAAGGTCAACCTGAACTACATGTTCACCAGCTGGGTCCCGCGCCTGAAGTCCAAGGGCGTCACCGACGAACAGCTCGACCAGATCATGATTCACAACCCCCGACGCATCCTGTCGATCGCGGTCTGACGGAGGACCTGGATGGAACTGCAGAAGGCTCGAGTCGCCGTCCTTGCCGAGAACCTGTACCAGGAGCTGGAGCTGTGGTACCCGGTCCTGCGGCTGCGCGAGGCCGGCGTGAGGGTCACGATCGTCGGCGCCCGCGCCGGCGAGGTGTACGCCAGCAAGCTGGGCTACCCGGCGGTGGCCGAGGTCGGCATCGCGGACGTGTCGCCCGACGACTTCGACGCGGTGATCGTGCCCGGCGGCTTCTCCCCCGAGTACCTGCGCCGGGAGCCGAGGTTCGTCGCGTTCGTCCGTGCCCTGCACGAGCGGGCCGCCCCGGTCGCGGCGATCTGCCACGCGGGCTGGCTGCTGGCGACGGCGGACATCGTGCGGGGGCGGGCCGTCACGTCGGTCCCCGTCATCAAGGACGACGTCATCCACGCCGGCGGCGACTGGCGCAACGAGGCGGTCGTGGTCGACGGCAGCCTCATCACCGCCCAGCTGCCCAACGACCTGCCCCAGTTCCTCGCCCGGATCCTCGACGCCCTGGCCGCCGCGGACGCGAAGGGCGGCGACGTCCCGGCCGCCGTCCGCGACGCCACGCCGAGCTCGGCGGTCTACCGCGCGGCGGCCGTGGTGAAGAACCGGGCGGCGGGGCCGGGATCGGCCAACTACCGGGCCTACGCGGTGGCGGGCGAGTGACCGTCGCGCTGGTCGCCGGCGGCGCCACCGGCATCGGACGGGCGACCGTCCGGGCTCTGCGCGCCGCCGGGACCGACGTCTACCTGGCCGACGTCAACGACCCGGCGGCGCGGGAGGTGGCGGCGCAGGAGGCCCCGGGGCGGATCGCCGTGGGGCACCACGACCTGACCGACCGGCACGCGCCGAAGGCCGCCGTGGACGCCGCCCTGGCGGCCTTCGAGCGGCTCGACCACGTGATCGTGACCGCCGGCCTGCACGTCGTCGCCCCCTTGGAGGACTTCGCGTTCGAGGCGTGGGAGGCGACGATGGCGGTGAACGTGCGGGCCCCGTACCTGCTGGCCCAGGCGGCCGTGGGGGCGCTGGCGGAGACCCGCGGCAGCATCGTGTTCACGGGCTCGACCGCGGCCCACCGCGGCAGCCCCGGCACGTTCGCCTATGCCGCGTCCAAGGGCGCCCTCGTCAGCCTGACCCGGTCGCTGGCGGTCGAGCTCGCGGGCCGCGGCATTCGCGTCAACAGCGTGTGCCCGGGGTGGATCGACACCCCGTTCAACGATCCGTACTGGAACGCGCAGGCCGACACCGAGGCCGCCCTGAACGGCATCGTCGCGCGCGTGCCCCTGGGCCGGCAGGGCGATCCGGAGGAGGTGGCCGCCCTCATCGTGTACCTGCTCGGTCCGGGCTCGGCCTACCTGACGGGACAGTCCGTGATCGTCGACGGCGGCCTGCTCTCCGCCTGACATCGGGCGGGCCCGGGCGCCGCCGGGTCCGGTCTCGTCCACGTTCGCGGCAAATGTCACGATGTGCAGGTGCCGAACACGTGATAGGTGTCGACGGCGCAACGGTTGGGCACGGTGCGGGCGAGCGCCGGCGAGCGCGCCGGGGCCGCGGGCGACGACGCGAGCAGGGCCGCCGCGACCACGATCGCCAGCCGCGGCAAAGGCCGGCGCAGCTGCCCCGGCGTCCGGGGCACGCAGTGGTCCAGGTCGATCACCCGGTCCATCCTACCGCCCGCGAAGAGTCCACAGTGGAGGGACGCCGGGCGACGGCCGGTCCGGCCCGCGCGGGCGTGACGGACGGGGTTCCACGCGATGTTACTTGCCAGTACCATCGCGCCACACCCCGGATCCGTCCGCAAGGAGGCTCGATGGCTCCGCCCGCCCGACGACGCCGCCGCTCCGGCTACTGGTTACTGGCCGTACCGACGATCGCGCCGCTGCTCACGCCCCTGTACGACCGGGCCACCCCGATGCTGTGGGGCGTGCCGTTCTTCTACTGGTACCAGATGGCCTGCGTCCTGCTGGCGATGCTGATCCTCGCCACCGTGCACCTGCGCAACCGCCGCCGGGAGTTCGACCGGTGAGCGGCGGGGTCGAGTCCGCCGTCTTCGCCGGGCTCATGGGCGCGATGCTGCTGCTCGGCATCGGCGCGGCCCGCTGGCGGCGCCCGCGCGACATCCACAGCCTCGAGGAGTGGGGCGTCGGCGGGCGCGCGTTCGGCAACTGGACGACATGGTTCCTGCTCGGCGGGAGCATGTACAGCGCGTACACGTTCGTCGCCGTCCCCGCCCTCACCTACGGCGTCGGCGCGATGGGCTTCTTCGCCATCCCGTTCGCGACGATCACCACCCCGCTGTCGTTCATCTTCACCACGCGGGCCTGGTCGGTGGCGCACCGGCACGGGTTCGTGACCCCCGGGGAGTTCACCGCGGCCCGGTTCGGCTCCCGCGGGCTCGGCGCGGCCGTCGCGCTGACCGGGATCGCGGCCACCATGCCCTACATCGCGGTGCAGCTCAGCGCGTTGCAGGCGGTGCTGCAGACGGTCGGGCTGGCCGGCGAGTGGCCGCTGCTGGCCGCGGTCACCGTCGTGGCGCTGTGCACGTTCCGCTCCGGCCTGCGCGCGCCCGCGCTGCTGTCGATCGCCAAGGACGTGCTGCTGGGCTGGGTGGTCGTCGCCGCGCTGCTCATCGTGGCCATGAACGGCGGCTGGGGCGAGTCGTTCAAGCGGGCCGGCGCGCACTTCGCCGCGACCCCGAACCCGTCGGACGGGCTGCTGCTGGGCGGGTCGGCCGGGCAGAGCGCGTACCTCACCCTGGTCATCGGCTCCGCGTTGTCGATCTTCGTGTACCCGCACGCGCTGACCACCATGCTCGCCGCCAAGGACCGCTCGACGGTGCAGCGCAACGCCGCCGCCCTGCCGATCTACTGCCTGGTGCTCGGGCTCATGGCGATGCTCGGCTTCTTCGCGCTCTCACAGGGCGTGCTGCCGGTCGGCCGCGACCTGAACACCGTGATGCCGCAACTGTTCCACGGCCTCTTCCCGCCGTGGTCGTCGGGCATCGCGCTGGCCGCGTTCGGCATCGCCGCGCTCATCCCGGCCGCGGTCATGTCCATCGCCGCCGCGAACGCGTTCACGCGCTCGATCTACCGCGCCTACCTGCGCCCGGCCGCCACCCCGGCGGAGGAGGCGCGGGTCAGCCGCTGGACGTCGCTGGTGGTGAAGATCGGCGCGGTCGGCTGCATCCTGCTGCTCGACCCGGCGTTCTCCGTCGACCTGCAGCTCATCGGCGGGGTCATCATCCTGCAGACCATCCCGGCCGGCTTCATCGGCCTGCTGACCAACTGGTTCCACCGCCTGGCGCTGATCGCCGGGCTCGTGGCCGGGCTCGCGGCCGGGGTGGTCATGTTGTACCGCATCCCGCAGGCCGGCCCCGGCGGCACGATCGCCAAGGCGCACTTCGGCGGCTCGATCACCACGATCGGCGGCTGGCCGGTGTACGTCGGGATCGTCGCCCTGCTCGTGAACCTCGCCGTCGCCGTGGCCGGCACGCTGCTGCTGCGCGCCGCCCGGGTGCGCCGCGGCCGCGACCAGACCCGCCCCGACGACTACGACGCGGACGCCGACGACCCGATGGTCAAGCGCCTCGAGAACCTCCTCGACGGCCTGCCCACGAGCCCCGCCGGCGTCCACGCCGTGCACCGCCATCCGCGCTAGAAGACCCGCAGCTCGTAGATGCGCGCCGCGCCGTCGGCACCCTGGGTCGGGGTGCCGGCGGTCAGGCGCACGTACCGCCCGGAGACCCCGGTGACCGGGTGCGTGGTGTTCGCGGCCGTGTTGTTGGTGACGTTCACGGCCTGGGTCCACGTCGTGCCGTCGTTGGAGACCGCGATCGTGAACGCCTTCGTGTTGTACGCCGCCGCCTCCCCGCCGGCCTGGGCGTGCGCGACCTCGAAGCGGGTGATGCTCTTCGTCGCGCCGAGGTCGACCTGCAGCCAGGGGCCCGCGACCGACGAGCAGAACTTGTCCGAGTTGCCGCCGGAGACGCTGCCGTTGACCGCCTTCTCCGGGCCCTCCGACGCCGCGCACGGCGTCGAGCCGGTCGCGGGGCGGCCCTGGGCCAGGTTCGTCCCGGGGCCGGTCGGCGCGCCGACGGCCACGTTGTCGAAGGCGGCAGCGGCGTTGAAGACCCGCACGCCGTCGGCGCCGGAGGCGTAGGTCGCGTCGGTGACGGAGATCCTCGGATTGGCCATGTCGTCGACGTACACCTTGATCGACGATCCGATCGCGGTCACGCGCAGGTGGTAGGTCGTGCCGGCCGCCACGGTGAGGCCGGCCGTGCCGAGCTGGGTCCAGTTGTTGGCCGCCCGGCCCAGCACCACCCGGCCGGCGGGGCTGATCCCGGCGTAGTAGCCGTTGTACGCGTCCGTGCCATTCGCCGCGCCGGTGGCCCGGAACACCAGGCCCGCGTCGCCGGAGCCGGACGTGACGGTCACGTCGGCGTCGTAGGTGAAGTCGCCGAAGTTGGTGTCCAGCAATGCCTTGCCGCCCAGCGAGCTGCCGGCCTCGTAGCGGCCGCCGACCGCGGCGAAGCTGCCGCCGTAGGTCTTCCAGCCGAGGGCGTTGCCGTCGGCGAAGTTGTCCTTGACCCGCATGGTGACGCGCTGGATGGTGCCGTCGGCGTTGAAGTTCATCCGGTCGTAGGCGAGCTGGCGGTGGTTGCCGTCGGTCTCGCTCAGTGGGCGGCGGTGGTAGAAGATGTACCAGGTGTCGGTGCCCGGCACGTTGACGACCGAGTTGTGCCCGGAGCCCTTCGCGACCGCCGGGTCCTGCGCGAGGACCTTGTCCAGCTTCGTGAACGGGCCGGTCGGCGAGCTCGACATGGCGTAGGACACCGAGTAGTCCGGGCCGGTCCAGCCGCCCTCGGACCACATCAGGTAGTACTTGCCGTTGCGCTTGAACATCTGCGGGCCCTCGGTGTACCCGGACGGCGTGATCTCCTTGTAGGTGCTGCCGTCGGGGAAGGTGCCGATGCTCGTCATGTCGGCGTTCAGCCGGGCGACGTTGGCGTGGCCGTGCCCGCCGTAGTAGATGTAGGCCTGCCCGTCGTCGTCGACGAAGACGTCCTGGTCGATGGGCCGGGCGCCGTTGTAGTACTGCCCGATGAGCGGCTTGCCGATCGCGTCGCGGTACGGCCCGGCCGGATTGTCGGCGACGGCGACGCCGATGCCGCCGAGGGCCGAGTTGTTCTGGATGTCGTTGGCCCCGAAGTACAGGTAGTACTTGCCGTTGCGCGCGATCGGGGCCGGCGCCCACACCGCGTAGGACGCCCAGGAGACGTTCGCGGTCGTGAGGATGTTGCTGTGCTTGGTCCACGTGACGAGGTCGGTGCTGGAGAAGGCGTCGAGGTAGGTCTGCTCCGCGTAGCTCTTCGACGTGGTCGGGAAGACCCAGTAGGTGTTGTTGTAGATGGCGATGTCCGGGTCGGCGTACCAGCCGTCGGCGAAGGGGTTTCCGGCCTCGGCGGTGGTGTAGTCGGTGATGGCGGCCGCGGCGGGGGCCGCGGGCGCGAGCACTGCGAGGAGCCCGGCGGCGGCGAGGCCGGCGAGCAGGCGTCGGTTCATCGGTGGCGGCTCCGATGCTGGAGGGAAACGCTCAGGTTCCGTCAAAGATGCACACAACCCAACGGACGAGTCAAGCGTCATCGATGGTTTGGAGTCGCCGGTTCTGTCAAGACTTGACCCACGGCGCAGGGGCATGCCATCGAGCATGGTCGCTCTGATCGATCGTTTGGGTCGGAAACACGACCGCGCTCTTGATATCGACGGCGATCATCACTGCGATGGATCGCATGAGCCAGGGTGCCGCGGTGGCCGTTCGCGAGCTGTTGTACGCCGCCGCCGCGCTGATCGCCCCGCGGCGGTCGGTCGCGGCGATCGAGCGGCGGCAGCTCGCCGGGGTCAACGCGATGCTCGCCGCGGCCCGGGCGGATGTCGCGCACTACCGCGACCCCGCCTACGCCGGGCCGCTGCGTCGGCTGCCGGACCTCGCCGGGCTGCCGATCGTGACCAAGGCCCAGGTCCGCGCGGACCCCGAGCGCTTCCACGCCCCTGAGCGCGGCTGGTTCCAGACCGACACCACGGCCGGGTCGACCGGCTCGGTGCTGCGGGTGCGCCACGACGCCGGCGCCTACGGCTACCACGGTGCCACGCTGCTGCGCCGGTTCCTGCGGGCCGGCTGCCGGCCCTGGTGGACGATCGCGCACCTGAAGCCGTTCCCCCGGCCGAGCCGCTGGTTCCAGCGCTTCGGGGTCTTCCGGCGCACCGTGGTGCACGCGGGGCTGCCCGAACGCGAGCTCGCCGAGGCGATCCTGGCGCTGCGGCCCGGCGTGCTCATGGGCTATCCGGTGATGCTGCGCGCGGTGCTGCGCGAGCTGACCGGCGAGGAGCTGGCCCGGCTGCGGCGCTCGCTGCGGCTAATCCTCAGCGAGTCGGAGCTGCTCACGGCCGAGACGCGGGCGCTGCTCAGCGAGGGCTTCGGGGTGCCGGTGCGCGACGAGTACTCGGCGTTCGAGGTGCTCACCATCGCCACCGAGTGCCGCCACGGGTCCATGCACGTCGACGCCGACCGGGTCGTGTTCGAGGTCGTCGACCCGGCCGACGGGCGCCCGGTGCCGCCCGGGACGCCCGGCGTGGCGGTCGTGACGCACTTCCGGGAGCGGGCGATGCCGCTGGTGCGGTACCGCATCGACGACCGCGTCGCCGTGGTGCCCGGCGCGTGCCCGTGCGGGAGCCGGTTCGGCCGGATGCGCCTGCTCGACGGGCGCATCGAGGACAGCCTGGTGCTGCGCGACGGCACCGTCGTCTACTTCGGCGCGTTCGCGGCGGTGACCCTCAAGCAGCCCGGCATCGCCGAGTTCTCGGTGCGCCAGGACGAGGCCGGCGAGGTGACGGTCTCGCTGCAGCTGGACCCGGCGGCCGGGCTCGGCTTCGACGAGGTGTGCGACGGTGTGCGCGGGATGCTGCGGGACCTGCTCGGCTTCGACCTGCCGCTGCACTTCCGGCGCATCGACCGCCTCGAGCTCACGCCGGGCGGGAAGGCTCGCCTGGTGCGCTCCCGATTTCGGCCCGGGGCGCCGGGGTCCGCGGCCGGGCCGCCGTGAACAGCCACGGCACCCGCGCCAGCCAGCCGGCCGCCATCGCCACCAGCGCGCCGGCCGCGCCGCCGGACGGCACGAGCAGCAGGCCGGCGAGGGCCACGACACCGAGCCCGGCCAGGGCGCTCAGCGCGGAGTTCAGCCTGGCCCGGTCGTCGATGCTCTCGATCACGAAGGCCGCGCCGGAGACCGCCAGGAACGTGACGATCTCCACCGCGAGCGCGACGACCACGTTGCCCGCCAGGCCGGCGGCGACGGTCACGACGAGCCCGGCCGCCCCGGCGATCACGAGCCCGCGCCGCAGCCGGACCGGCGCCGAGGCCGGGCCGGCCGCCAACCAGACGAGGATCGCAGGTTGCCAGAGCCGCAGGACGTAGTTGCTGAGCGCGCCGAGCGCCACGGAGACGGTCAGCCCGACGTACAGCAGGCTGCCCTGGGCGGCGGGGGCGAGGGCGGCCAGCTCGGCGTAGAGCACGGAGACGGCCGCGTTGCCGAGCACGTCGCCGGCGGCGAACAGCCCCGCGGTGCGCAGGGCGGCGACGACGGCCGCGCGCCCGAACCCGCGCCTGACGGGCCGCAGCACGAGCAGCAGCACGGCCACGACCGCGGCGGTGACGGTGATGAGGAACGCGAGCACGCCGCCGACCCCGAGCCCGGCCAGGGCCGCGAGGGCGACGGCGGCGCCGTACGCGACGGACAGCACGGCGTAGGCGGCCGGGTCGGCCCCGGGGCGGCCGCGCAGCCGGAGCAGGGCGACGAGCACGGCCAGGGCGCCGGTGCCGGTCATGAAGGCGATCCCGGCGGCGTAACGGACCGCGGGGCCGCCGGGTTCCACCAGCCCGGCCGCCGCACACGCCGCCAGCGACAGCGCGAACGGGAGCAGGCCGAGCGCGGCGAACATCCCCTCCAGCGCCCGCCGCTCGGCCGGGACCGGGTCACCGGCGGCGACGGGCTCCAGCGTGACGAGCGCGGACCGCTCGACGCCGGTGGCGGCCAGGGCGAACGCCCACAGCCCGACGCCGACCGCCGCCGCGTAGCCCGCGAACCGGTCCGGGCCCCAGACGGCCAGCAGCGCGAATCCGGCGCCGTACTGGGCCAGCCGCCCGGCCCCGCGTCCGGCGAGCAGCAGGGCCACGGTGCGAGCACGCATGCCGCCATTGAAGCATCCGCATCCATCACCGGACTCGTCCTCGAGCTCGCCGACCCCCTCTCCCCCGCCCCGCCGCCGGGCTGGGCCGAGGCCGTCAAGCATGCGAACCTGCACCACCTGTGGGACTGGCCGGTGATCCACACGATCGCGGCCGAGCGCGGCGGCGGCGTGATCGCGGGCGTGTTCCGCGACGGCGGGCGCCCGATCGGCCTGGCCGGGGCCCGCGTCCACGGGCTGGGGCGGCGGCGCGTGCTCGGCGGGGTGGCCGACGTCGAGCACCCCGCGATCGGCGCGCTGCCGGGCCTGGGCCTGCCGGACGGGCTGCCGGGGACGCTCGACCCGGCCGGGCGGCCGGGGCCGCAGCTGCTCGGCGAGGCGGTGCTCGCGTTCGAGCGGGCGGTGCGGGCCGAGTTCGGGCCCAGGGTGCCCGCGATCGCCTATCGCCAGGTGTACCGCGACGAGCTGCCCGTCTTCCTGCCGGGCGTGACGCTCGTGCGGGCCGGGGCGCCCGTGGCCGTGCTGCGCAACCGGGGCGGGGGCTACGAGGGGTACCTGGGCACGCTGAGCAAGTCCCGCCGGGGCGACCAGCGGCGGCTGCTGCGGCGCATCGACGCCGACCCGGACACGGTGGTCTGGTTCGGCCCTCGCGAGGAGGCCCGCGTCGACCTGGCCGAGATGCACCGGCTCAGCGCGGACGCGGCCCGGCGCAACCACACCGTGCGCTGGCCGCCGCTGCGCATGTGGTCGCCGCGGCTGTTCGAGACCATGATGGCGCTGCCTGAGGTGCGCGTGCTGACGTACCGGGAACCGGGCGGCGCCCTGATCGCGGCGACGGCGATGTTCGACCATCCGGTGGCGCCGCTGCTGGGCCCGTGGGCGGCTCCCCCGCTCGGCGACCGGCGCACCGGGCTGTGGTTCGACCAGTTCAGCCGGCAGCTGCGGTTCCTGCTCGACGCCGGGCGGCCGATGGTGCTGGCGGGCAAGGGGGCGCGCGAGGCCAAGGAGTCCCTCGGCTTCACGTTCGAGCCGCAGTGGACGGTGCTGCGCCGGATCCGGAGGGTGTGAGCCCCGCCCGGACCGGTGGCGGCCGGCCCGGGCGAGGTTCGTGAGAGCGCTCTCACATTGTTGTACGTCGATACTTTCGGCGTGTCAACCGGTCAGCCGAAGTCCTCGGCAAACACGGCCGCACCGAACGCGGCGACCATGGTCAGCACCCAGAGGCCCTCGACCACGCGCAGGCCCGTGGTCCAGCCGGGCGAGGTGAACGCGCACGGCTCCAGGCTGGAGCGGTGCTTGCCCGCGGGGTCGACGTGCAGCCGGGTGTGGTCCCCGGGGCCGAGGCCGCGATCGCCGCACGGGATCCAGCCGAGGTCACGCTCGGTCTTGTCGTCGCTCACGCGGTACTGCCAGGCGCACCCGTTGTCCGTGGACACACACCGCGTGTCCATGACCGTGACCGCCTGCCACTGGCCGGTGCGCACCTCGATGTCGATGGCCACGAGCCAGATCAGCGCCCCGACGAGCAGCAGCGCCGGGAAGTACATCACGCAGCCGGCCTCGCCGTCGCCGGTCACGATCACCCCCACGACGAAGGTCAGGATCAGCCAGGCGACGAGCCCGATGACCACGGTCGCGGCCCCGCGCCACCAGCTCGACGCGCCGATGTGCCCGGCCCAGAAGCACAGCCCGCCCGCGCCCGCCACGACAGCGGCGGCCAGCAGTCCCCGCAGATACCGCATCGCCCGCCTCCCCCGCACCCCGGACGGCCACGAGGGTATACACCGTGGGCAATACCCGGCTTGACGGAGTGAGCACTCACTCCTTAGCGTGGACGCATGACGGAACCCAGCGCCCCCCGGCGGCGCGCGCCGGGCATGAGCACCGAACAACGCCGCGAGATGATCCTGCAGACCGCGCTGCCCCTGGTCGCCGAGTGCGGCAGCGCGGTCACCACGGCCCAGATCGCCCGCGCCGCGGGCATCGGCGAGGCGACGATCTTCCGCGTCTTCACCGACAAGGACGAGCTCATCCAGGCGTGCATCGCGCGCGCCCTCGACCCCTCGCAGCTGCTGAGCCACCTGGAGACGATCTCCCTCGAGCAGCCCCTCGCCGACCGGCTCGTCGAGGCGGCCGAGGCGCTGCAGGGCCACCTCGGGCGGATGGGCGCGGTCCTGGGCGCGCTCGCCTCGACCGGCCGACCCCTGCACCGCACCCCGCCGTCCGGCGCGCCCGGCCGCGAGGCGTCACAGGCCGCCACCAAGGCGGCCGTCGCCGACCTGTTCGAACCCGAACGGGATCGGCTGCGCATCCCCGCCGCGGTCGCGGCGGACGTGTTCCTGGGCCTGATCTTCGCCCGGGGCCGCTCACCGCTCGCGCCGGACGTGACCGCGGCCGAGCTCGTGGACCTGTTCCTGCACGGCGCCCTCGCGTGAGCCGCCCGCCGGCCGTGGCGGACCACGCGGCCTGACCGCGGCCCGCGCGGGATAGTCTCGTCGCGTGCCAGTGCTCCGCATCGTCGCCGCCGTGCTCCGCGATCCCGAGGGCCGCTGGCTGCTCGTGCGCAAGCGCGGCACGAGCGTCTTCATGCAGCCGGGCGGCAAGCTGGAGCCGGGCGAGGCCGCCGCGGACGCCCTGGTGCGCGAGCTGGCCGAGGAGCTGGGACTGCGCGTGGACCCGTCGGCGCTCGGGCACGTGGGCCGTTTCGAGGCCCCCGCCGCGAACGAGGCCGGCTTCACCGTCGACGCGGACGTCTACACCGCCCCGCTGTCCGGGCCGGTCGAGGCGCTGGCGGAGATCGAGGAGCTCTACTGGCTCGACCCCGCCCGCCCCGCCGGCGTCGAACTCGCCCCGCTCCTGCGCGACCACCTCCTGCCCGCGCCCGCGGCACCGTCCGGCCGGGACGGCACCGCGGGCTGAAGCGGCTCAGCCGATGAGCTCGTACACCGAGGCCGGGCACTCGATGGCGCCGGCCGGGACGGTGACGGGGTCGATCGAGCCGTACCCCGTGAAGGTCAGCTCCATCGCGAGATCCTCGTCGATGGAGGCCCCGTCGATGGTGAACACGGTCAGGCGGCCCTCCTCGTCGAGCGTCGCCTTGAAGGGGATCGCCTTGGCCTTCGCGCCGGCCTTCTGCACCGAGTCCTGCGTCGGGGCCAGGGAGCCCCGCACCGCCGACACGTCGATCGTGCCGGTGTAGTGCGTCTTGTCCGTGCGCTGCACGTCCGCCGTGCCCGACAGCAGCTCGGTGATGCCGACGTCCAGCTTGCCGTCCTCGGAGAGCGGGAGCGCGTTGCCGGTGAGCTTCGCGCGGTCCACGTGCATCCAGGTCGTCGGGTCCATGCCGTAGTGCTCGTTGAGGGTGTCGCCGAAGTCGGCCTTGATGTAGAGCTCCGGCGCGAGCACCGTGTAGCCGAGCGAGAGGCGCGTGACGCCGACGCCGGTGCCCAGGTCGACGGTGCCGCCCATGGAGAGCACGGCCTTGCCCGCGGCCGGGTCCACGCGGCCGCCGCCGGTCATGACGCCCTGCTTGACGGCGACGTTGAACGCGGTGGTGTCGAGCGCCTTGACCGACTTGGCGAGCGCCTCCGGCGGCGGCAGCGCGGTGTTCACGGCCCGGGCCGAGGCCGGCGTGCTGGTGGTGGTGACCGAGGTTTCGCAGCCCGCCAGGGAGGCGAGCGCGAGCGCCCCGACGAGCGCGACAGTTATGGGTTTCATGAGCTGTATGTCCTCCAGGTAAGACGTGCACCCGGAGGGTAGGGGCCGCGCCGCAGCGGGGGCTACGACGCGTCTTACAGTGTCGGCAACCAGCGGTGGAACGGTCGGATAGGTTGCCTCAGGCCAGGCGCACGAAGTCGAGCTCCGCGCAGCCCGACGCGCGGGTCAGCACGACCCGGTTCGGGCCCGCGCGCAGCGTGACCGTCGCCGTGGCCAGACCCTCGCCGCCGTCCTGGGCGGCGGTGTCGAACCAGTGGCCGGTCGGCGCGTAGGCGACCGTCCCCTGCGCGGCCCCGTCCACCGTGATGCCGTGCGTGGTCGGCAACGCGGTGCCGTTGTTGTAGCCGACCCCGATGCGGTACTGCCCGTCGGCCGGGGCGTCGAGCACGAACGCGACCGAGGAGT
Source organism: Dactylosporangium sp. NPDC000244 (assembly GCF_040300725.1). Classification (NCBI taxonomy): domain Bacteria; kingdom Bacillati; phylum Actinomycetota; class Actinomycetes; order Micromonosporales; family Micromonosporaceae; genus Dactylosporangium; species Dactylosporangium sp. NPDC000244. Next base: position 206,059 of record NZ_JBEPEH010000018.1, on the reverse strand, counting down.
CGACGGAGGCCACTTCCGCGGGCGTGTCGGCGCGGCCTGGGCACCCGGGAGGGCGGCCCAGGCGGACGACGCGACCAGCAGGGTGGCGGCTCCTGCGAGTACGAGTCTCCTCATGAGAACACAGCGTGATATGGGAGCGCTACCACGGGCAAGCAGTTTCGAAAACCGTAGATGAAAAATGTGCGCTGAGCTAGCTTTTCTCCGCCTGATTGGGCACCGCCAAGCCATCACAAGGAGTCACATGGCTGAAGCGTTTCCGCGCGCTTTTCATCGCCGCGGCCACCGGTGTCGCGGCCGTCGCGGTCGGTGTCGCCATGGCCCCGAGCGCGCACGCCGACACCGCGATCTGCGAGAAGTACGGCTCGACGTCCATCGCCGGCGGTAAGTACATCGTCCAGAACAACAACTGGGGCGACGACACGACCCAGTGCATCAACGTGACCGGGACCGGCTTCGCCCTGACCCGCTCGGACCACAACAAGCCCACGAACGGGGCGCCCGGCTCGTACCCGTCCATCTACGCCGGCTGCCACTACGCCAACTGCACCAGCGGCTCCGGGCTGCCGATGCGGGTCTCCGACGCGGCCTTCCAGAACGTGAACACCAGCGTGTCCATGGGCTTCGCGGGCGGGCAGTGGGACGCCGCCTACGACATCTGGTTCGACCCGACCGCGCGCACCGACGGGCAGAACACCGGCGCCGAGCTCATGGTGTGGCTCAACCACGCGGGCGCGCCGCAGCCGGTCGGCGGCCGGGTCGCGACGGTGAGCATCGCCGGGGGCACGTGGGACGTGTGGTTCGGCAACATCGGCTGGAACGTCGTGTCGTACGTGCGCACGGCCGGCACCGGCTCGATCGCGTTCAACGTGCGCGACTTCTACAACGACATGCTCGGCCGCGGCTACGCGCAGAACAGCTGGTGGCTCACGAGCGTCCAGGCCGGGTTCGAGCCGTGGCAGGGCGGCGCGGGGCTGACCGTCAACACCTTCACGTACAGCACCTCGGGCGGCAGCACCGGTGGCGGCGGTGGCAACGCGCAGACCATCGTGGGCCAGGGCTCCAACCGGTGCGTGGACGTCGACGCGCAGGGCACCGCCGACGGCACCAAGGTGCAGCTGTGGGACTGCAACAACAGCGGCGCGCAGAAGTGGGTCCGCAGCGGCAACACGTTCGTGAACCCGCAGTCGGGCAAGTGCCTCGACGTGCGCGGCCAGGGCACCGCCAACGGCACCCAGGTCTGGCTGTGGACGTGCCTGGGCAACCCGGCCCAGCAGTGGATCGTCAACGGCAACGGGACCATCGTGAACCCGAACTCGGGCAAGTGCCTCGACGCGTCCGGCCGCGGCACCGCCAACGGCACCGTCCTGCAGATCTGGGACTGCTACGGCGGCGGCGGGACCCAGTCGAACCAGGTCTGGAGCATCCGCTGAGACGTCCGGGCTGATGTGCCCCGGGCCGGCCGTCCCGACCGGCGGCCGGCCCGGGTCTCAGGGACAGGCGTCGGCCAGCTCGTGCAGCTGGGCGGCGGTCCAGCGCTCCTCGCCGTGCCGGTTGACCAGCACCAGCTCGGCGACCGCGGGCCGGCCGCCAGGGCAGAGCGTGTCCGCCGCCGCGGCCCGGTTGCGCGGCTCGCGCAGCAGGCTCACGAACCCGGGGCGGCCGAGGTCGTGCTCGGGGCGGGTCGGCTCGAGGTACACCATCAGGACCAGCTTGCCGGCGGGCGCCGGACGGTCCGGCAGCAGGCGGTCGCCGGTGACGGCCGCGAGCCGGTACACCTTCCCGGACGCCGTGTCCGTGAGTGAGGGGGTCCGGTCGTCCAGCCGCAGGCGCGCCCCGGGGTCGTTGCGGAGCAGGTTCGCGGCCAGCTCCAGCTCACGGCGGAACGGCAGCTGGTCGGCGGCCGGGGCGGCGCCGGACGCGTTGCGCAGGATCTCGGGCAGCGCGTCCGGGTTCTCGACGCGGCCCGACCCGGTGATCATCCGCACCTCGGGGATCAGCTGCCCGGCGATGACCAGGTCGAGCGCGGCGAGCACCCGCTGCCGGTCCGCCGGCGACAGGCTCGGGCGGCCGCGGACCATCGCGTCGGCGGCGCTGAGGAGCACCGTCTGCAGGGCGGGGTCGAGCTCCTTGACCCTCGGCGACTGTGACGGGTCGAGCTGCAGCGCGGCGACCCGCTGCCGGGCGGCGGGGTCGAGGCCGTCGAGCGCCGGGCAGTACACCTGCGCGTTGTAAAGGGCCCTGGGGGCCTGCTCCCGGAACGTCATCGACGGCGTCGTGCGGGACTCGCCCGGCGCCAGCACCCCGAGGCGCGTGCTGCGCGGCTCCATGCCGGGGTTCACGGTCGCGATGAGGGTCGCGTCGCAGGGGGCGGTGCCGGTGTTCGTCACCTTCACCGTCCACGCGCACTGCCCGCCGCCGCAGCCCTCGTCGTCGGGCTGGGTCACGAACCGCGGCGCGGTGAGCGGCACCGTCGCCTGCGTGAGCGGCGGCTCGGGCGCGTCGGCGGCCGCGGCCCGGTCCGGCGGCGGGAGCACCTGCCCGACCTGCTCGGCGACCTTGGCGAGCGCGGCACCGTCCGGAGTGGACAGTGTGACGCCGACGTAGGGCGGGACGTTGTTCGGCTGGTGGGCGGGGACGAAGTGCGGGCCCGCCCCGCCGCCGCGATGCAGCGCGGCCGGCTGCAGGGGGCCGAAGCCGGTCAGGTGGCCGCCGAACCACACGACCGAGCGCGGCTCGGCCCGCGTGAGCAGCAGCAGCCAGCCGGTGTTGTCGAGCAGGTCGGCGTCCCCGCCCGGCCACGGCACGGTGCCGGCCGCCTTCGGGTGCCCGGACGCGGCGAAGCGCACCGACTCGGCGATCCCCTTCGGCGTCAGCGCGCGGGTGATGTCGATCGGCAGGATGAGCCCGTCCCGGGGCAGGATCCACTTGTCGGCGAGCGCGGACGCCTGCCCCGGGGCGCGGCGCGACCACCAGTCGGCGTCGGCGCGCACGACGGTCCGGGTGCCGTTGGTGCGCACCTCGGCCCGGCCGCCGCCCGGGTCGGTGACGACGCCGGTGCCGAGCCCGGCCGCGGTGACGGTGAACTCGGCATCGACGAGCGTGCCGTTGCGATCGCCGAAGGTCAATGCCGCCGTCGTACCACCCGATGCCGCGATGGCCGCGACCGCACCCGCGATCGCGTCGGAGGGAGACTTGTTCGCGGACGGCCGCAGCACGACGAACCCGGCGACCGCCGCGACCGCGACGGCGAGCACCACCCCGGCGGCGATGAGCGCGGCCGGCCGTCGCCTCGCCCTCACCGGAGCCGGCGGAATGTCCGCGGCCTCCGGGACGTCCAGGGCCTCCGGGATGTCCGGGGCCTCCGGGATGTGCGGGGCCGGCGAGATCGGCGCCGCTTCGGGCTCGGCCCACCGGGGCGGGGAGGACCACGGCGAGGGCGCGTCGAACGGTGACGGCTCGGCCGGCCGGGCCCACGGCGACGGCTCCTCCGGCTCGCGGTCGGTCATCGCCCTCACCCTCGGTTACCGAACGTCATCGATGCGGTGCGCTGCGATGGTACTCCCCGGCGCCGGTGGAACCGCATGGAACGCGAGCCAGGGCGTGACGCCGGTCCGGCTCCAGCCGCCCCTGCCCGCCGCCCTGCACGTGCTGCACCGGTGGGCGCCCGCCGTGCGCGTCGAGGCGACCGCGGGCAGCGCCCCGATCCAGTTCGTCTCCCCGTGGAACGAGCCCCTGACGCGGCTGGCCGCCCGGGGCCGCCTGCGCACCGCGTACGTCGGCGTGGACAGCGTCGTGGCCGGGCCCGCCGCCTGACCGGCGACGGCTCAGCCGCCATACCGGACAGCGTGCCACAGCGCTTAGCACCGGCTCGGGCGGGTACTGCCTGGGCATGGACGACAACACACCGATCATCTCGGGAAATCCGGCCGCGGCCCGTACGGTCGACGCGTCCGGGCAGCACGCCGCCCGCACCGGGGCGGACCAGGAGTGGACGGCGGAGGATCTGGCCGCGGCCGACGGGCGCGACCCGACGCCGGGCAATGTGCGCCGGGCGCAGGCGGAGCTCGACGAGTTCGGGCCGGCGGCGATCGAGCGGACCGTCCCCTAGCCGTGTCTATCGGCGGCCGACCGGCACCAGGCAGAACTGGGCGTCGTCCTTGATGACGAACGGCTGGTTCACGTCCGGGCAGCGCTCGGCCTTCGGGATCTGCTTGGTGATCTCGAAGGCGCCGCGGGCGTCGCAGTCGACGACCGTCGCGCGATCGGCGGTCTGGGCCACGCACTCCCCCACCTGGAACCGCCGCTCCGGCAGGGAGCCGGTCATGTTCAGCGCGACGACGGTACCGGAGCCGAGCGCGACCAGCGCCACGAACAGCGTGAGCGCGGCGCTGACCGGCGGGCTCAGCCGCCTCCGCCGATGTGCCCGCGGCCGTGTCGTCTCGGGCTTGGCCTGCGACTTGGCCCGGCGCCAGTGGAACGCTCGCGTGCGGGCCTCCTTGCGCGGCCGGTCGGCGAGGGTGAGCTTCGGCGCGGGGAAGCGCGGCGCGGGCGAGACGGCGACGTCGGACAGCGGCGGCTCGGCGTCGGGGTTCCCGCCGTCGTCGCCGTCCATCGGGTCGGCGAGGTCGCCGCGGCGGGCCGACTGCATGTAGCGGCGGACCACCCGGACGAGCGCCCCGAAGTCCTCGACGTCCGTTTCGGCCTCGACCTTCGTGGTCGTGCCCGCCTGCTCGACCACCGGACGGGCTTCCTCGGGCTGCTCGTCGACTTCGTCCTCGTCCTCCGTCCCCGGTTGCTGGGGGTCGCTGATGGCGCGCAGGGTGGCCAGGAGGTCGGGCTCCTCGACCGCCTCGCTGCCGGAGACGGACGCCCACGGCACGAACTCGGACGCCGCTTCCTCTTCTTCTTCCTCTTCCGCGGCCTCCTCGATTTCCGGCTCTGGTTCAGGCTCGGGCTCGGGCTCGGGCTCGGGCTCCGGTTCTGGTTCCGGCTCCGGTTCTGGTTCCGGCTCTGGTTCGGGCTCCTCGAGCACCGGCTCGGGCTCGGGCGTCGGGATCGTGGGCGGGGCGGCCGTCTCCTCCGACTCGCGCAGGGTCCGGAACTTCGTCACCATCAGGTCGAGCTCGGCCTCGAAGACGTCCAGTTCCGCACCGGCCGCCCGCAGCCCGATCCCCGCCGCGTTCAGGTCCGTGTCGGCCAGGTCCATCTCGCTGCGCAGCTGCATGACCTCGTTGGCGATGGAGACGAGGTCGGCCCGGACCGTGCGGGCCCCGATCTCCGCCGCCCGGCACTCGGCCCGGATGGCCTTGAGCTCCTTCTCGAACCGCCAGGGCTTGTCCTGCTCCAGCGCCCACAGCTCGGCCCGGATCTCCCAGGGCTCCAGCTGCTTCGGCTTGGCGGCGGCCGCCGCGGGCGGGGCGGCCGCGATCGCCGGAGCCGGCTCGACCGGCGGCGGCGCCACCGGAGCGGCCGCGGCGGCGCGGGCGTCGTAGAGCATGCGGCCCGTCTTGCGGGGAGCCGAGGCCGCGCCGGTGCGCCACGGCGCCGACGGGGGCGCGCCCGCGGCACTCTCCCGCCTCAGGGCCGCCCAAGGGTCCTCGGGGGGACTGGCGGGCGCGGCGGCCGCCCAGTCGGACGCGGCCTGCGCGCCCGCCTGAGCCGAGGCCGCCCACACCCGGCCGCCCGGGTTGGCCAGCGGAGCGGCGGGACGGACGGCGCGGCGGCCGTCGGGCTGCTGCTGCAGCGCGGCCCAGATCTCGTTCGGGTCCACACGAGGGCCGCCCGCGGGAGCCGGGGGTGCCGAGGCCGGGGCCACCGGGGCCGCTGCGGGCGGGGCCGGGCGCGGGCGGCGCGGGACCGGCGAGGGCTCGGCGAGCAGGGCGCCCTCGGCGAGGACGGGGCCGTCGAGGTGTACCGGCAGCACCCCCAGCGTCTCGACCAGCATCTCGGTCACGAGCGGGGTGTGCGCCAGGCCGCCGGTGAGCAGCACGCCCGCCAGCTCCGGCACCCCGGCCGCCGCGACCAGGGACGCCGCGGCGTGCATGGCGCGCTCGAACGCGGGCCGGGCCAGGTTCTCGAACTCGGTGCGGGTGAGGGGCGTGCCGGAGGCGGACCACGGTACGGGGATCGTGGCCGCCTTGATCGCGCTCAGCTCCTCGCGGCCCTCGCGGGCGCCCTCCAGCAGCGCGCGGTCGGGCTTCCAGCGCCACACCTTGCGCCGGGCGAAGGTCGAGCCGAGGTGGGTGAGGATCGCGGCGTCGAGGGCCAGGCCGCCCGCCTCAAGGACGGTGGCCGAGGAGAGCACGGACACGGTCCGGCCGGTGCGCTGGACGACGGCGGCGTCGGCGGATCCCGCACCGAGGTCCAGAACCACGGCCGCGGTACCGTCCGGCAACGCCAGCAACCCGAGCTCGTCCGCGTGCAGTGCCGCGGCCGCCGGCTCCGGCACCAGCCGCAGCGGGCGCAGGCCGACCAGCGCCGCCGCCTTCTCCAGCACCTGCGTCTGGGGCCGGTGCCAGTGCGCCGGGTGCGTGATCGCCACGCTCGCGACCGGGCCGCCGACGACCTTGCGCGCGACGGCCGCGATGTGCGTGAGCACGGCCGCGAAGAGGCTGCGGACCGGGCACTCGACGCCGCCGAGCACGACGGAGCCCTTGTCGATGGTGCGGCGCGGGAACGGCTCGAAGCGGTCCGGGTTCGCCTCGCCGGCCGTCCAGGCGGCGCTGCCGGCCACGAAGTGGGGCGCGTTGTCCAGGCACACCGCGGACGGCTCGAGCAGCAGCAGCTCGCGCCGTCCGTCCGGCCTGGCCAGCACCGCGGTGGTGCGTGCGGTGCCGAAGTCGATCCCCAGGTGGTAGCCCCCCACGCGTACCAGTTAATACGACCAAAGCGGGTCAAAGGCCACAGAACGGCGAGGACGGATGCGTACGTTGCGCGGGAATCGGGCGGTCGCGCCGTACAACGGACAAAACCGGCATCCGCGGAAGTCGTACTTTGGTCCGATCCGCCCCGCGGGTCTCGCCCATACCATGAGGAAGATGCTCGCTCGACTGCGCTCTTTCTGGGACGAGGCCGGCCCGGCCGACGCCCCCGTGCGGGTGTGGCGGGACTGGGTGCTGTTCGCCGGGTTCGCGGTCGCGATGGTGCTCGAGGTGCTGCTGCGGCCCGAGTTGCCCTTCCGCTGGTTCGCGGGCGCCGTCGGCCTCGCTGTGCTGCCGTCGCTGCTGATCCGCCGCACCCGGCCCCTGGCCGCGGTGGCGATCGCGTTCGGCGCGTGCGGGCTCGCCCCCTTCGTCACCGGGCTCGACCTGGGGCTGAACGCCTTCGTGTTCGTGCTCCTGCTCGGCTACGCCCTGACCCGCTGGGGCTCGGGCCGCCAGACGATCCTGGGCACCGCGATCATCCTCGCGAAGCTGACGGTCGGGCTGCTCGCCGGCCATTCGGGGCCGAACGACACCCTCGGCGGGGTCGGCATGCTGTTCGCCGTGACGGCCCTGGGGGCCGCGGTGCGGTATCGCGCCCGCGCCCGCCACCGCGAGCTGGACCAGGTGAAGCTCCTCGAGCGCGAGCGGCTCGCCCGCGACCTGCACGACACCGTCGCCCACCATGTCTCGGCGATGGTCATCCGCGCCCAGGCCGGCCTGGCCACGGCCCCGTTCAACCCCGACGCCGCCACCGACGCGCTGCGCCTCATCGAGGCCGAGGCGACCCGCGCCCTGGCCGAGATGCGCGGCATCGTGCGGGTCCTGCGCACCGACGAGCCCGCCGACCTGGCCCCCACACCGGGCCTGGCCGACCTGCACGGCCTCGCGGGCGCCCACCGCGCGGGCCCGGCCGTCGATGTGGCGGTCACCGGCGACCTCGACGACCTGCCGGCCCCGATCGGCACGGCCCTGTTCCGCCTCGCCCAGGAGTCGGTGACCAACGCCCGCCGCCACGCCCGCAACGCGACGCGCATCGAGGTGCACGTGGAGGCCGACGGCGCCGCCGTGCGGCTGCGGGTCACCGACGACGGCGACGCCCCCGCGTCCCGCACGCCCGCACCGGCCGGCTTCGGCCTGGTCGGCATGGCGGAGCGGGCCGGCCTGGTGGGCGGCACGTGCTCGGCGGGCCCGGCCCCGACCCGCGGCTGGATGGTCACCGCGGTCCTCCCCCGCGCCTGAGACCCGCCCCGTCCGCCCTGTCCGCCCCGGCCCGGCCCGCACGGGCGCCGGCCGCGCTCGTGGCGGTGACCCGCGACTGGACGGTCACCGCGGCCCTCTCCGCGGCTGGCGTCCGCCCGGTCCTGGGCCGCGCGGACGCCGGCCGCGCCCACCGCGGTCCTCCCCCGCGCTTGAGGCCCGCCGTCCCGCGCCCGCGCGGAGGCCAGTCGTGCCCATCGCGGTCCCTCACCGCGCTTGAGGCCCCGTCCGGCCCGTGCCCGCTCGGCGGTGGCGAACTCGTACCGGGCGCCGCCGAAAGTACGGGAAAGCCGAGGCCCATGTGCCGATGAGCGCCGCGGCCCGCACGGCCACCATCGATGGCATGAAGGCGATTGTGCAGCAACGGTACGGCTCCGCGGAGGAGCTGCGGCTCATCGACATCGACGCGCCCGTGCCCGGCGAGGGCGAGGTCCTCGTCCGGGTGCGGGCCGCGGCGGTCAACGCCCGCGACTGGCACGTCATGCGCGGCGACCCCTACCTGGCCCGCGTCATGATGCCGTCCCACTTCGGCCCGCGCGGCCCGCGGCGGGCGGTCCGCGGCAGCGACTTCGCGGGCGTGGTCGAGGCCGTCGGCCCGGGCGTGACGCGCTTCGAGCCGGGCGACGAGGTCTACGGCGACCTGCGCGAGGACGACGGCGCCTTCGCCGAGCTGGCCCGGGTCCCCGTCGGCTGCCTCGAGCGCAAACCGGCCGGTCTCACGTTCGAGCAGGCGGCGGCGGTACCGCTGGCCGCCACCACGGCCCTCGTCGCCCTCCGGGACGTCGCCGGGGCCCGCCCGGGCGAGACGGTGCTCATCAACGGCGCCTCGGGCGGGGTCGGCACCTTCGCCGTGCAGCTGGCCAAGGCCTTCGGCGCCTACGTCACCGGCGTCTGCAGCGCCCGCAACCTCGGCCTCGTGACGGAGCTGGGCGCCGACGAGGCGATCGACTACACGCGCGAGGACTTCACGCGCGCGGACCGGCGCTACGACGTCATCCTCGACCTCGTCGCCAACCACACCCTGAGCGCCCTGCTGCGCCCCCTGGCGCCGGGCGGCCGCCTGGTGACCGCGGGCGGCGGCACCTCGGCCGGCGGCCGCCCGCGCGTCTTCGGCCCCATGGCCCTGGTGATCCGCGCCCAGCTGGCCGCCCGCTTCGGCGACAAGCGCGTGCACCCGATGCCGAACGTACCCCCGAGCCCGGAGGGCCTGGCCACGCTGCGCGGGTACCTGGAGTCGGGCGAGATCACCCCCGTCGTCGACCGCACCTTCCCCCTGGCCCGAGCGGCGGAGGCGGTGCGCTACCTGGAGATCGACCACGCCCGCGCCAAGGTCGTCATCACCGTCTGAACGCGGGCGGGACGGTGCCGGAGTCTCGGGAACCGTCGCACTGACAGGAGATCAGCGGGCCCAACCGCGGAGCTGACAGCGTCGGCGCGCAGCGCCGAGCGACTCGCCCAGTCTGGCTCGGTGAGGCTTCGCGGAGACCGACCCAGACCAGGCGCTGACGGGAGCAACGGTCCGCGCCCCGACGAGCCCGAGCCGAAACATCCTCGTGGTTCAGTGTGCCAAGGCGACGGCTGGCTCCAGTGCCTCGGCGGGCAGGTTTCGCGGCCGTACCACCAGCCACAGCACCAGCACCGCCGCCGTCATGCCGCCGAAGACCACGACGGCCATGGCGCGGGAGTCCGCGCCCAGGACGCCGACCAGCGGGGCGGCCGTCGCGCCGACGCCGAACTGGACGGCGCCGAGCAGCGCGGCGGCGGTGCCGGCCGCCTCGCCGTGGCGGGACAGCGCCAGGGCGGGCGCGTTGGGCATGGCCAGGCCGACCATCGCGAGCACCGCCCACAGCGGCACGAGCACGCCGAGCAGCCCGCCGGCGCCGGTCGCGGCGAGCGCGACCAGCACGGCACCGGACGCGACGCCGATGACGAGCGCGGCGGCGAGGATCCGCTGGGGCGACCAGCGGCGCAGCAGCCGCACGTTGAGCTGGGTCGCGGCGATGAGGCCGACCGCCCCGCCCGCGAAGACGAGCGCGAACTGCTGCTCGCTCATGCCGTACTGGTCCTGGAACACGAAGCTCGACCCGCCCACGTACGCGATCAGCGCCGCCATCGACAGCCCGGCGACGACGATCAGCCCGACGTACACGCGGTCGGCGAACAACCGCCCGTAGTCGCGCACGGTGCCGGCGATCCCGCCGCCGCGCCGGCGCTCCCGCGGGAGGGTCTCGGGCAGCGCGAACGCCGTGGCGGCGAGGATCGCGAGGCCGGCGACGGCCAGTACCACGAACACGCCCCGCCACTGGGTGAGCTTCAGGACCAGGCCGCCGACCGTGGGGGCCAGGATCGGCGCGACGCCGACGACGAGCATGAGCCGCGACAGCAGCCGCGCCGCCGCGAGGCCGTTGAACAGGTCGCGCACGATGGCCATGGCGACCACGGACGCGGCCGCGGCGCCGAGGCCCTGCAGCACGCGGAGGGTGCCGAGCACGGCCAGGTCGGGCGCGAACACGCACAGCACCGACGCGATTACGTGCACGCCGATCCCGGCGAGCAGGGGCAGCCGCCGCCCGAGCGCGTCGGAGAGCGGGCCGACGATCAGCTGCCCGATCGCCAGCCCGGCGAGGGTGCCGGTGAGCGTGAGCTGCACCGCGGCGGCGGACGCGTGCAGGTCGCTGGTGATCGTCGGCAGCGACGGGAGGTACATGTCGATGGTGAGCGGCCCGAGGGCGGTCAGGAATCCGAGCAGCAGCACCAGCCGGAACCGGCGTGAGACGGGCAGCAGTTCGCCGGGTGTCGTGCGGTCGTCGGGTCGGGTCGTCGTCAGGGTCTCGGCCACGACTGGTGACAAGGCGTACGGACTCCGGCTTCTTCCCGCTCGTTACCCCGATCACGTTCGCTTGCGTTCATGAGGCCGGGTCCTAGCCGAAGTCGGCGTACACGCGCCGCTCGGCACCGTCGACCGTGACGTCGCCGCCGTGCGGGAGGAGCCACTGCGGCCTCGTGTGGCCGAACGGGATGCCGGACACGAAGACCGCCTCCGGGTTGTAGCGGGTCACCTCGGCCAGGACCGCGTCGCGCTGGGCGGCTCGCAGGCGGTCCCGTTCGGCCGGGGCCGGGCGGCGGGTGAGGTCCGAGACCGGCGGGCGGGCCAGCAGGACCGCCGAGACCGCCGCCAGCAGGCCCCGCTCCCCGAGGGCGCGCACGATCCAGGCCACGTTGCGGGCCGGGAGCAGCTCCTCGGAGGTCTCCAGGAGCATGACGCCGCCGTCGAGGGCGGCGGGCGGGAACGGGAACCGGCCCGCGGTGAGCACCCACTCGATCACCTCCAGGCAGCCGCCCCAGGTGCGGCCGGTCACCGTGCGCGCCGGGCCGTGCCAGCTCCAGGGTTCGGTCGGGACGCGGTCGCCGTACGACGTCAGCGCCCGCGGGTCGTTCCAGTCGACGCCGACGTCCTCGGACGAGCCCGGGTCGGTGATCTCCAGGCGCGCGCCGGTGAGCAGGGCCGCGCGCAGCGAGCGGGCGTGCACGTCGTCGACGGCCGGGCCGGGGCCGAGGTGCACCTGGGTGGAGCCGCCGTAGAAGCTCGCGATGCCGTTGGCCCACAGCCAGTGGTGCAGGTTGGTGTTGTCGCTCGTGCCGAGGAACGGCTTCGGGTCGGCGCGGGCGAGGGCGGGGTCGAGGTGCGGTACGACGGTGATCTGGTCCTCGCCGCCGACCGTCGCGATGATGGCGCGGACCGACGGGTCCGCGAACGCCGCGTTGACGTCGGCCGCGCGGTCCTCGGGTGCTGCGCCGACCCGGCGCGTGGTCGGGTACTCCACCGGCACCAGCCCGGTGACCTCGGCGAGCCGGCCCATCGCCCGCTCGTGCACGGCCGGGAAGAGCCCGGGCGCGGCGAACGACGGCGACAGCACCGCGATGCGGTCACCCGGGCGGGCCTTCGGGGGCCGGACCAACGCGTCCACTCCACCAACCTCTCAGCGCGCGACGAGGATCTCGACCGAGCGCAGGTCGCGGTTGGCGTGGTGGATCTCGACGATCTCGGCCAGGGCGTCGCGGCCCAGCGCCCGGTACGCGCCCGCGAGCAGGTCCGTCGACTCGGCCCGGTACTCGTCCGCGTCCAGCCAGTGCAGCTCGCCGCCGACCATCAGGGCCAGGGCCGGGCGCCCGGCCGCGAGCTCGGCGCGGGCCTGCGCGATCACCGGGGCGGCGGCCGCCGGGTCGCGGTAGGAGTCGAGGCGGTTGCCGGCCTCGGCGGCGCGCGGGTCGCCGGCGCCGGGCGGCAGGACCGGGCCGATCGTGATCGCGGCGTCCGGGCGGCCGGTGGGGTCGGCCCAGCGCGGCGGCCCGTCGGCGGCGCGCGCCTCGGCGTCCGCGGCCGCGAACGCGTCCAGGGCCGCCTCCAGCGGCTCGAACGGTGGCATGCCCTCGTAGTGCTCGGGCCCGTCGAGCTCGACGTCGCGGCGTGCGGCGGCGACGCGGATGCGGATCTGTTCCAGCAGCGTCGGGGCACCGTTCGTCCACGTCTCGGCGGAGTCGCGCGCCCAGTTGAAGGCGACGAACGAGGGGAGCTCGGCGGGGTCGTCGTACCAGAACCCGTAGTGCAGCCCGTCGCTGTCGCCGCTCATGACCGTCACGAACTCGGCCGGGTCGCGGCGGAACCGGCAGTGCAGCCGCTCGTCGAGCCCGTCGCGCGCGACGCGGTCGAGGCCGCCGTCGGCGAACAGGTCGGTGATCCCCCACGGCGCCAGGCCGAGCCGCTCGCCGAGGCACGCGGCGGCGCCGGCGGGCAGCGACGCCCAGAACGCGGCGAAGACCGCGAGGTGGCGGGGCAGCCTCAGGCCGTACACCCGCCGGACATGGCTCTCGACCAGCGGGAAGCGCTCGTGCATCTGCTCAAGGGAGGACATGTGCCCTTGATATCAGCCGGAGGCGGGCGGGACCGGTCCGGGGCCGGTCCCGCCCGCCGGTCGGGGGTCAGCTGATCTGCACGGCCGCGTCGTCGAGGACGAACGAGGTCTGCAGCGAGGAGTCCTCGGTGCCGGTGAACTTGAGCGTGACGCTCTGGCCCGCGAACGCGGACAGGCTGTAGGACTTCTGGGCGTACCCGGTCGCCTTGTTCAGGTTCGACAGCGTGGCCAGGGTCGTGGAGCCCGCGGTGACGGTCAGCTTGTCGTAGGCCGACGTGGTCGTGGTCTCCGCGGAGTCGACGTGCACCCAGAACGTCAGCGTCGCCGAGCAGCCCGCGGGGATGGTCACCGACTGCGACAGGCTCTCGGTGTGCGTCGAGCCGTACCCGAGCAGCCACGCGCTGTAGGTCCCGCCGTGCGCGGCCTGGCCCTGCGAGGACCACTGCCCGATCGCGCCCGTGGTGCCCGTCCAGCCCGTCGCGCCCGACTCGAAGCCGGGGTTGGTCAGCAGCTGCGCCCCGGTGCAGCCGGTCGGCGGCGGTGTCGTCGTGCCGCCCACCGAGGTGGCCCAGATCGTCGACGCGACCCCGTCGGCGGCGCGGTTGAGCACGGTGGCGCTGATGTTGGCGGTCGTGTCGCAGGCCTGGTGGTAGCAGGAGTCGTACGCGCTGTTGGCGGTGCCGCCCCACTTCGACGCCTGCGCGGAGGTCTTCTTGGCGCTGGCGCCCGCGGCGTAGCCGGACGTCGGGATGCCCACGCGCTCGAAGGAGTAGTCGTCGGAGCGCCCGGCGCCCTCGGTGTTCTCCTCCGGCTGCAGGCCCAGCGAGTCCCAGTACGCCTTCATCGGCGCGGCCGCCGTCGACGTGATGTGGTTGATGAAGTAGCCGCCGTTGGGCGAGCCGACCATGTCGAAGTTGTAGTACGCCTTGATCTGGCCGCGCTGGGTGGTGCTCAGCGCGTTGGCGTAGAACGCGGAGCCCTGCAGGCCCTGCTCCTCCCCGGCCCACCACGCGAACCGGACGTGGCGGCTCATGGTGGGGTTCTGCTGCGCCAGGACCAGCGCGTTCTCCAGCAGCGTCGCGGAGCCCGAGCCGTTGTCGTTGATCCCCGGCCCGGCGGCCACGCTGTCGAGATGCGCGCCGAGCATGGTGATCTGGTCCGACGGCCCGCCCGGCCAGTCGGCGATGAGGTTGTTCGCACGGTACGTGCAGCTGGTGCACGTCTGCTCGGCGACCGTGTAGCCGGCGGCCTGCAGCTTACCCTTGATGTAGGCGACCGACGCGGTGTAGCCGGCGGTGCCCGAGCGGCGGGTGCCGCCGTTGCTCGACGCGATCGAGCCGAGCTGGGTCAGGTGGGCCTGCACGTTGGCGACGGCGATGTCGGGCGCCGCGGCGAGTACGGGGGTGAGGGTCACGGGAGGCGCGGCGGCGGCCGGGATGGCCAGGCCGGCACCGGCCAGCAGGAGCGTGGCGGACACGATCAGTGTCAGCGCCGCGGGTCTGGATAGCATGGCGTGCACATTCGCATATTTGAATATGTACGTTCAAGGGCCGGATGCATACCGTCCCGTCCATACCGCGACGGCCTGGCATCGACCCGATCACTGCCATCGCCGGTGCGGGATGGATATCGGATCTCGACGGCTGACTATGCTCCGGCCATGACCCGTTGGTGGGAACGGCTGCCGGATTCGGTCGGCGCCGGCGGCCTGCTCGTGGTGGCGCTCGTGCCCGGCATGTCCGGCATCGGCGCCGACCTCCCGGAGTTCCCCGACCGCCCCTTGGACGCGCTCGGCTGGTTCCTGGTCGTCGCCCTCTGCGCCCCGCTGGCGATCCGGCGGCGGTGGCCGGCCGCGTGCGCCGTGCTCACGGCGGCACCCTTCGGCCTCTATCAGTGCCTCGGCTACGCCCACTCGGCGGCGACGCTGGGCTTTCCATTCGCCTTGTACGCCCTGGGCGCCCACCAGTCGCGCCGCCGCGCTGTGCTGCCGGTCGTCCTGACCGTCGCCTACGCCGGGCTCACGGTGCTCCTGCACCGGATGGGCTCGGGGCAGAACGTCGTGCAGTACGCGGAGTTCGGCGCCCTGCTCGCCGCGTTCTGGCTGGCCGGGCGCTGGATGCGCCACCAGCGCGCCGCGGCGGAGCGGCACCGCCGGGACAGCATGGCGCTCGCGGCCGCGGCGGAACGGGCGGTGATTGCCCGCGAACTGCACGACGTCGTGACCCACCACGTGACCGCAATGGTCCTCCAGGCCGACGCTGCGGCGATGGCACTCGACATGGGCACGCCCTTGACGCGCGACCGCCCGACGCCGACCGCCAACGCCTCGGCCCCCACCAGCGACGCCCCCGAGCTCGCCAACAGCGGCCAGGCCCACACGAACCACGACCGTGCGCACTCTCACTACGGCCAGGTGCCCACCGACAGCGGGCCGATCATCGCCGACGGCGAACCTGCCACGGCCGACCCAACTTCCGCCAACGACGGTCCGGCGCTCTCCAACGGCGGCCGATCGTCTGCGGACGACGGCCCCTCGTTCACCAACGGCGGTCTGGCATTGATCGGCGACAGCTTGGCTTCGGTGGCCGGAACCGGACGGCAGGCGCTCGTCGAACTGCGGCACCTGCTGCGCGTACTCGACGCGGACGAGGACGACCCGAGCACTCGCCCGGTCCTCGGACGGATCGCCGACCTCGTTGAGCGAACGCGCACACTCGGCCAGCCCGTCGACTGGCGCGAGGAGGGCATCGCACTCCCGACCGGCGGCGGGGTCGGCCTGACCGTGTACCGGGTCGTGCAGGAATCGCTCACGAACGCGGTGAAGTATGCGCACGGCCGGCCCACTCGCGTGCGAATCGCGCACTCGGACGATCGGGTCGCCGTGGAGGTGCACACGGACGGCTCCACGGTCGTGGACAACGGCGCGACGCGAACGGGCCGGGGCCTGGCCGGCCTCCGGGAACGGGTGAACGTGTTCGGAGGCGACTTCGAGGCCGGCCCGACCCCCACGGGCGGCTTCCTAATCCGCGCGTCCATTCCCACCGGCGTGCGCACATGAGCAGACAGAACGCGCGCGCATGAGCGAACGAACAGCGCACGGACGGGCGAGCGATGCGCGCTCGCGGATGAGCGAACGAACAGCACACGAATGAAGGAATGGACAGCACGCGGGCGAGCGACGATGCGCGCTCGCGGATGAGCGAACGAACAGCACACGAATGAACGAATGGACAGCACGCGGGGCGAGCGGCGATGTGCACCCAGCGGATGAGCGAGCGGACAGCGCGCCGATGAGCGAACGCAACTCACATACAGTGGACGGACGGTATGCGTGTGAGCGAAACGAAAACGCACGTTGATGCGTGGGAGGGTGCGCGAATGAGCGGTGCGCCGGTGCGCATTCTTGTCTGTGATGATCAGGCGTTGATTCGCACCGCGTACGCCACGATCTTCGGGCTCCAGCCCGGTTTCGCCGTCGCCGGGGTCGCCAGTGACGGGGAGCAGGCCGTCCGCCTCGCCCGGGAACTGCGGCCCGATGTCGTGCTCATGGACATCCGGATGCCCGTGCTCGACGGGATCGAAGCTACCCGGCGGCTCGCGGGGCCCGACGTCGCCGAACCGCTCAAGGTGCTCGTGGTCACGACGTTCAATCTGGACGAATACGTGTACCGGGCGCTGCGCGCGGGTGCGGCCGGGTTCCTGCTCAAGGATGCGCAACCCGCCGAGTTGATCGCGGGAGTGCGCACGGTCGCCGATGGGGAAGCGCTCGTCTCCCCCGCCGTCACTCGGCGGCTGATCGGTCACTTCGGCTCGCGGATCCGGCCGGCCGAGGGCGCGCCCGGGCCGGCCGCCGCGCTCGCGCCGCGCGAGAGCGAGGTGCTGACGCTCATCGCGCGCGGGATGAGCAACGCCGAGATCGCGGCCGAGCTGATGCTGAGTCAGGAGACCGTGAAGACGTATGTCTCCCGGATCCTCACGAAGCTCGACCTCCGCGACCGGGTGCACGCTGTCGTCTACGCGTTCCAGACTGGACTTGTCCGCCCCGACGCATGACCGGGCCGCACTCAGGTCCCACGCGCAACCGCGCACGCCATCGGCCGCGCACTCGCGCACTCGCGCGTCCAGAACAGCCGGCGCCACCCGACGCGCGGCCGAACCGTTCGCCACGCGCAACCACGCACACCATTGGCCGCGCACTCGCGCACTCGCGCATCCAGAACAGCCGGCGCCACCCGACGCGCGGCCGAACCGTTCGCCACGCGCAACCGCGCACGCCATCGGCCGCGCACTCGCGCACTCGCGCATCCAGACCCGGCCGTGGCCAACGCCGCGGCGGGGACGAGTCGTTGAGCCACGCGTGGCTGCGTGTGCCATCGGCGGTGTGGCAGATAGAAACGGCAGGCCGGGCGATCGATGCGAAGTGTGACCGCGCCGTTGTCCCCCGCGGGAGCCACACGGAATGTCCCCGGCGGAGGGACGTTTTCGCCCGGATCGATCCCTATCTTGCTCGTCATGTCCAGGTTTGTTGTGCGCTTCCCGCTCATGCTCATCGGCACCTTCGTGCTTCTCGCGGTGACCGAGGGAGTGACCGCCGCGCGGGCCGACGACCTCACATGGGCGGTCTCCGCCGGCTTCACGGGCGCGATCGCCGCCGTAGTCGGCTACGCCCTGCTCAGCCGCTGGATCGAGCGCCGCCCGAGCGCCGACGAGGTATCCCCCGCGAACGCGGCGCGCTGGCTGCTGCCAGGCGTCCTGCTGGGCGCCGCCGCGTTCGGGCTCGTCATGCTCGGCATCCGGCTGCTCGGCGGCTGGGACTCGCAGACCCGCGACTCCGCCCGCAGCCTGGCGATCACCGCCGGCGTCATGGCGGTCGTCGCGGTCAACGAGGAGATCGTGTTCCGCGGCGTGCTGACGAGGATGCTGGCCGAGCGGTTCGGCGGCTGGGTGGCGCTGGTCGTCTCGTCGCTGCTGTTCGGCGCGATGCACCTCGTCAACGCCAACGCCACCGTGCCGGCGGTGCTCAGCATCGTGCTCACCGGCGGGCTGCTCTTGGGCGTGCTGTACCTCTTCACCCGGTCGCTGTGGCTCACGATCGGGTTCCACTTCGCCTGGAACACGGTCCAGGCCGGGGTGTTCGGGGTGCACTCGTCGGGCGAGGACGCGTCGCACGCCTTGTTCCGGACCACGCTCTCCGGGCCGCAGTGGCTCACCGGCGGGGAGTTCGGGCCGGAGGCGAGCGTCGTGACGCTGGTCGTCATCACGATCCCGGCGCTGGTGCTGATCGTTTGGGCGGCCCGGACCGGGCGGCTGGGAGCGGCGGCCCGAAGCTAGGGGTTGCCCAGCGTGATCAACACCATCGGAGCGTGATATTCGGTGGCGGGGGCGCGGCCCGCCGCCGGATACTCCGCGGCGTGCAGGGATTCGTGGATGAGCGGTTCGCGCCCGTGGGCGCGGTGTTCGAACAGGGTCTTGCGAGCGATGCCGAGGTCGGCGCGTCGGTGTGCATCACCGTCGACGGCGAAACGGTGGTCGATCTGTGGGGCGGGCACGCCGACGCGGCCCGGACGCGCCTGTGGGAACGGGACACCATCCTCAACGTGTACTCGGTCACGAAGACCATGACGGCGCTGACGGCGCTGCTGGTCGCCGACCGCGGGGAGCTCGACGTGACCGCGCCGGTGTCGCGGTACTGGCCCGAGTTCGCGGCCGCCGGCAAGGACGCGGTCACCGTCGCGCACCTGCTGAGCCACTCGTCCGGCCTGTCCGGCTGGGCCGAGCCGGTCACCGTCGAGGACCTCTACGACTGGGACAAGATGACGGGGCTGCTCGCCGCGCAGGAGCCCTTCTGGGCGCCGGGCACGGCCAGCGGCTACCACGTGATCACCCAGGGCTTCCTCGTCGGCGAGGTCCTCCGCCGGATCACCGGGCGCTCGCTGGGCACGCTGTTTCGCGAAGAGGTGGCGGTACCACTGAAGGCCGACTTCCACATCGGGCTGCCCGAGTCCGAGGAGCCCCGCGTGGCCGAGCTCGTCCCGCCGGTCGGCGGCAGCACGATGCCGTTCGCCGACCCGACGCCGTTGCAGGCCAACGCGGCCGTCCCCGACCTGCGGGTGGACGACGCCAACAGCCGGGCGTGGCGCGCGGCGGAGATCCCGGCCGGCAACGGCACCGGCAACGCGCGGGCGGTCGCCAACGTCCTCGCCGTGCTCGCGTGCGGCGGCGAGGCGGGGGGCCGGCGCCTGCTGTCCGAGGCCGGGGCCCGCCGGGCGCTCGAGGTCCAGGTCGAGGGCACCGACCTGGTGCTGTCGATGCCGCTGCGGTTCGGGCTCGGCTTCGCCGTCGGCGGGTTGATGCCGAACCCGAACACGCTCTACTGGGGCGGCCTCGGCGGGTCGATCGCCCTCGCGGACCTCGACGCGCGGACCACGTTCACGTACGTGCCGAACCGGCTCGCGGCCGAGGGCGACACGCGCGGCCTCGGTCTGCTGATGGCGATGTGGGAGGCCCAGAAGCTCATCTGAGGCGCCTCCCCGCGATCAGCGTCCGAGTCGAAGCGTCAGTTGACGTACACCAGAGGCGAACCCGTGACCGAGGTGTCGGCGACCGGGCCGTAGCTCGCGGTGAAGTAGCCGTTGGGGAAGCACGCCGACGGGCCCGAGAACCGGTTGAACTTCTGATCCGTGAACGTGATCGACTGGTCCGCGTTCGAGGCCACGCCCGACACGAGATCGGCGTCCGCGCGGTACACACACGTCACCGTGCCCAGCGCGGACTTCAGCTTGATCGTGGTCTGGATCGGGGCCGTGGCCGTGCCGGTCACGAGCACGGCCCCGGCCGAGTCCACCGTGGTCGCGTACGGCAGGTTGTCCACGACGATCGACTGCACGCCCGACACGGTCGGGATGCCCACCGGGGTGCAGGTGCCGAAGCTCTGCAGCGTCAGCGACTCCTTCGCGGTGCCCGCGGCGGCCACGTTGGACACCACGGTCGCGCCGAAGGCCGAGTCGGCGCACTTGATGAGGCTCGTGCCGCCGGGCGTCGCGTAGAAGGTGGCCAGCGTGCCGGCCTTGATCGGGGCGGTCAACGCGTCGCCGTCGGTGACGTTGGCACCGCCGGCTGAGCCGTACGTCAGCACGTTCACGGTGTCGGCGTAGGCGGGCATGGCGGCAAGCACGGCGGCGAGCACGGCCGCGAGCGCGGCGCAGAGTGCGGTCAGACGCGTGCGGGTCTTGCGCATGGTGGCCTCCTCATGACATGGCCTTCGTGAGGTCGTCGATGCTCGAGTCGACGGCCAGGGAGGTGTTCGTGGGGCTGAACACGACCGCGTTGTGCCCGGCGGCGGACGGCAGCCCGAATACGGCGTTGATGATCCAGTCGAGCGATCCGCCCAGCCCGCAGCCGCTGGCGACGGGCACGGCGAGGCCGTCGTCGGCGAGGCGGGCGCCGGTGAACGAGACCACGGACGCGTCGAAGCCGTTGGGGTCGGCCGCGAGGTCGACGGTGCCGGGGTCGGTGATGACCGGCCGCAGCGCGATCGGGCCGATGGTGCAGTGCAGCCCGAACAGCGCGTTGTACAGGTGCAGGCGGATCGGCAGGTTGAACACGGGGTACGGCTCGCCGATGGCCAGCGGGACGAACCCGGTGATCGGGCCGGCCGTCTCGACCTGGGCGAAGACGCTCGTGACGCCGGGCAGGAAGTTCGCGAGCCCGGGGATGGGCACCTGCAGCGGCGACGAGGTGAGCACCTTGCCGTTCGCCGGCGGCACGGTGCTGAACACGTTGGCCTCGGTCCCGTCCGGGAACGAGACGACGGGGGCGCTCGCCGGCCAGTACACGCCGAACTGCAGCGTGATCGGCGAGGTGAGCGCGACGGTGGTGGAGCCGATGGTGAAGCTGCCGCCGCGGGTCACCGAGACGACGCAGCCGACCTGGAGGTTGCCGGGATCGCGCAGGGCGGGCGCGCTCAGCGGGCACTGGTCCATCCCGGCGTAGATGCCGGACGGCCGGGCGGCGGCCGCCGGCGGGCCGGGCAGCAGGATCGCGAGCGCGACCACCCCGGCCAGACATTGCTTCCACATGCCCAAGCACATTGGCGCAGATCTATTGATCCAGAGTCAGAAACCGCGAGAGTTTTCAATTGGTGAAATCTCCGCCGTACCGGTTGACCGCCATCGATACCCGCGAGTAACTTCCCCGTACACAGGGCCGCCACCTGGGAGGAGTCGCGATGTCCGACATGCAGGAGCAGCCGCTGGGCCAGACCCGCTGGCGCCGGTTCGCGTTGATGATGGGCATATCCGCCGCGGTCACGACCGGGCTCGTCGTGCTCACCGGGCAGGGGGTCATCGCGGCGTCGTTCTCGGTCTCCGGCATGCCGTTCGTGGTCACCGCCGACGAGCTGCAGGGCACCGGCTTCGAGCAGTACGCGGTGCTCGACCAGATGGAGCCGGGCAGCCCGAACGAGGGCGACACCGGCGGGCAGCTCATCCTCATCGTGTCCGCGGTCGACAACGCGAAGCTCACGAACCTGTGCCAGAGCATCAACCTCGGCGGCACCAACCTGCGCCTGACCGCGGGCAGCGCCGAGCACCCCGTCACCGCCACGAAGCTCATCGTCGACTCGGACCTCATCACCGGCGACGCGTCGTTCACGTCGATCGACATCGGCCAGGACGCGAGCACGCTGACCCGGGTGCCGGGCGCGACCGGCGGGATCGGCATCTTCGGCCAGCAGGCCGAGACGGTGAGCATCAAGCATCTGCGGCAGAACAACTACGCGACCACGGCCGCGACGTTCAACCTGCCGAACCTGCGCATGGGCTTCGGCGACGGCTGCTGAGTCACGATGGGCTTCCGGCGCTCCTTCCGGCGGTGGCGGCGCACCCGGCCCTTCTGGGGCGGGCTGTGCGTCGTCGCCTCCGCGGTGTGGATCTTCCTGACGGTGAAGGCCCCGCTGCCCGTGGTCGTCCACGTGGGCGTGCAGGGCCTCGCCGGGTTCCTGGTGCCGATCGTCATGCTGCTGTGCGGGGTCCTGCTGTGGTGCAGCCCCGCCAACCGCACGTTCTACTCGGTGCTCGCGCTCGTCATGGCGCTCGCGTCGTGGATCACGTCCAACCTCGGCGGCTTCCTGATCGGCCTGCTGCTGGGCGTGGTCGGCGGGTGCCTGGCGTTCTCGTGGCAGCCCGGGCCGGCGCGGCCCTCAGCGGCGGGCGCGCAGGCGGCTCAGGGGCAGCGCGGCGGCGAGCAGGAGCACGCCGGCGGTGCTGAGCAGGCGGACGCCGAAGAACAGGTAGCCGCCCCACAGGGCGGGCGGCGTGACGTCGGCCGGGAAAGTGCGGTTGAGGGCCAGGTCGCCGGTCGTGAGGACGGTGCCGGGCAGTAGCAGCACCAGGCCCGCGACCAGAGCGGCCGGCCCCAGGCAACCGGCCATGGCGCCCGGCCGAGGCTCAGACGCGGAACCGGCCGACCGCCGCCTGCAGATCGCTCGCGACCCGGTTCAGCTCGGCCACCGTCTGGTCCACTTCGGACAGTGTCGACGTGGTCGACTGGGCCGCCTCGGCCACGCCGGCGATGTTGCCCGCGATGTTCGTCGCGCCGTGCGCCGCGTCGCCGACGCTGCGGCTCATCTCGCCCGTGGTCGCCGTCTGCTCCTCCACCGCCGAGGCGATGGTGAGCTGGTAGTCGTTGATCCGCGCGATGATCCGGCTGATCTCGCCGATCGCGTCGACGGCGTTGGCGGTGTCGGACTGGATCGCCTCCACGCGGCGGGAGATGTCCTCGGTCGCCCGGGCCGTCTCCTGCGCCAGGTCCTTCACCTCGCTCGCGACGACCGCGAAGCCCTTGCCGGCCGCGCCCGCGCGGGCCGCCTCGATGGTGGCGTTGAGCGCGAGGAGGTTCGTCTGCTCGGCGATCGAGGTGATCACCTTGACGACGTTGCCGATCTCGGTGCTGGAGTCCCCGAGCTTCGACACGGTCTGGTTGGTCGTCTCGGCCACGCCCACCGCCTCGGAGGCGACCCGGGCGGCGTCGTTGGCGTTCTGGGCGATCTCGCGGATCGAGGCGCCCATCTCCTGCGAGCCCGCGGCGAGGGTCTGCACGTTGTGCGACACGGTGCCCGCGTCGCCGGCGACGACGTTGGCCCGGGACGCGGCCGCCTGCGCGCTGTCGCCGATGCGCGCGGTGACGCCGGTGAGCCGCTGGGTGCTCGCGCCCAGGGTGCGTGCGGCGGTCGCGAGCGTGTCGACGGTACGGCCGATGCCCTCATTCGCCTGGTTCACGGCCACCGCCATGGCCCCGAGCTCGTCGCGGGAGAGCACGTCGGCGCGCTTCGTGAGATCGCCGTCGGCCGCGGCCCGCAGCGTGGCGGAGACCGAGTGCAGCTGGCGGTTCATGCGCCGGCCGATGATCCCGACGATCGCGAAGGCGAAGACGAGCCCGGCGACGAGCGAGCCGATCGTCCAGTTGCGCGAGGTGTGGTAGGCGTTCAGCGCCGCGGCCGCCTCGTTCGACGCCTCCGTGTTCTCCAGCTGCTGCAGCTGCGCCAGGGAGTCGTTCATCTGCGCCTCGAGGCTCTGCCACAGCTTGGTGCGCTCGGCCGCGTCGCTCGTGACCGTCGTGCCGGCCTTGGGCTGCTCCTGGAACACCACCACGTTGCGCAGGTTCGCGTAGCCGGCCCAGGCGGTCGCGAACGTGTCCACGGCCGCGGCGCGGGGCGGGGACGAGGCGGTCAGCTTCCGGTACGCCTGCAGCGCGTTGTCGATGAGCGTGTCCCCGTTGCTGCGGGCCTGCTGGGCGCGCGGGCCGAGCGTCGGGTCGTAGGCCGCCCAGCCGAACAGCGACTGGGCCCGGTAGTTCTCGGCGACGCCCTGCCGGATCACCACCAGCTGCGCCACGCTCTCCAGGTGCTCGGACTGCAGGTTCTCGAGCCGGTCGTTGATGCGCCCCATGCTCACGATGGACAGCACGCCGACGCCGATGGCGACCAGGGCCACCACGCTCACGCCGATGAGGTTCTTGACGTTCACGGGCCTGTCGGCGACCCACCCGGCGAACGCGTTGCGCCGGACGTTCACCTCGATCGGCGAGGAGCTCACGGTGGCCGTCCTATCTGAATGCAGCGGATGTTCGCATCATCGGCCGTCACCGCCCCGGGTTTAGTCTGATCAAATAGCGTCGTGGAACCCGAGCCGGACCTCGTGCGCGCGAGCTGCTACGTCCTGGAGTTCTCCGTCAGCCCGGGCGGGGCCCGCCAGGGCGACCTGCGGGGCGCGCTGACCGTCGACCGGCTCCGGGCTGGGTTCGAGGACCGTTACGACGTGGAGCATCTGGCGTACCTCGTGCTGTGGTACGGCGCGATCCTGCACCTGTGGACCGTGCGGGCCGGCGAGCTCGTCGCCGGCACCGACCTGCACCCGCTGCTGCGCACCGGCGACCCGGGCCTGGACCGGGCCGCGGCGGCGCTGCTCGCGGGCGGCCGCCGGGGCGAGCTGCGCGACCTGTTCAACCGGGTGCACCGCGACATCGACGAGACGATGACCGCCCTGCGCGTCTTCGCACACGTCCTGGAGCTGCACCCCGACCCCGCCGCGGCGCTGGCCGCGATCGACGCCGGCGGCCTGCCGACGCCGCCCGGCTCCGGGGGGACGTTCGAGCTCGACTGGGCCGCGGTGGCCGCGGCCGCCCCGCCGCTGGGCGAACCGCTGCTGCGCCCGGGCGAGACGACGGCGGTGACGTGGTCCGACGAACTCGCCCCGCCGTACGGCAGCTACCTGCGCCACGTCGACGGCGTCCACCTCGGGCTGCTCGACATCGAGGGCGGCGACGAGGAGTTCGACGAGGAGTGACCGCCCGCACCCCTCGACGGTGGCTAGGGGTTGCGGACGCAGGTCGGGCAGGTCTCGGAGATCGGCAGCGGGCGGGCGTGGGCCGCGCCCGCGTCGATCAGGGCCGCGGCGCCGGTGGCGAGCGCGGACGCGAGCAGGGTGCGCAGGACGACGGTCTTGAGTCTCATGCCCTTGACGGCGTTCCATCCCGTTCCATGCCCACGGCAGAGGTTCAGGGGCGCTCGGTGCGGACCGGGTCGCCGCGGATCAGCTCGTCGTGGACGTGCCAGCGGGCCGTGGTCAGGGCCTGGGCCGCGGCGCGGTCGCCGCGTTCGAGGCGTTCGCGCAGCTGCCGCATGGCCAGGCGGCGGTTCAGGCCGAACTGGCGCTCGGTGTCGACCACGATCACGGTGCCGGTCGGGCGGTGGGTGGCCCGCACCGCGGTGCTGACCTTGTTGCGGTGCTGGCCGCCGGGGCCGCCGGTGCGGCAGGGCACCACGTCCACGTCGGACTCGTCGAACGCGGTGCTCGGGGCGTCGAGCGAGCAGCGCTGGGCGATCACGTACCAGTTCTTGCGCCCGTGATTCGGCCGGTACGGGCTGGACGCCTGCCAGCACAGCGTGCCCGTCCACGCCGCCGCGCACTCCTGCGCTGCGGGGCCGTCCAGCTCCAGCACCACCGAGCGCAGCGTGCCCGGCCGCTCGCCGGGCACGCTCTCGGCGCGGCGCACGCGCACCGCCCGCCGGGCCGCGTCGGACTCCAGGCGCGCGGCCAGCTCGGCCACGGCCCACGAGCACTCCAGCGGGCCGCGGCCGGCGGACAACATCAGGTACACCGTCATGATCTGGTCCAGGAACGCCGCTTGTCCCGGCGAGCCGGTTCCGGCTCCGCGGTCTTGTAGGTGACCATGGGCACCGTCACCGCGACCGGCGTGGCCAGCTCGTGCGTGACGAGGTCGGCGATCACCTGCTCGATGCGCTTGTACGCGGTCGGCGCCTCCTCGAACAGCAGCTGCCGGTCGCCGCAGACCACGTAGGACCCGACCGGCGTGCGGCGCAGCTCCTCGACGGTGTGCTTGGCCCGGCCGCGGCGCAGGGCGTCGGCGCGGGACATCTTGCGCCCGGCGCCGTGCGCGACCGACCAGCCCGCGCCGGCCCCGGCGTGCGCGGCCACCAGGTAGGACGGGGTGCCGCGGGTGCCGGCGATGAGCACGTCGCGGCCGTCGCCGGGCGCGGCGCCCTTGCGGTGCAGGTAGTCCCCGTCGCGGATCTCGACGAGGTTGTGGCACTGGTCGACGACCGGCTCGGTGGGCTCGGCGCCGAGCGCGAGCGCGACCCGGGCCGCGAGCAGCCGCCGGTTGAGCGAGCCCCAGCGCACGGCGTCGTCGTGCGCGGCGAGGTACGCGGTCGGGTCGGCCGCGGGGCCGGCGCCGAGCACCTCGGTGTGCGCGCGCAGGATCCGCTCGCCGAGGCCGCGCGACCCGCTGTGCACGATGAGCACGAGGTCGCCGCCGTCGAGGCCGAGCCGCTGCGCGTGCGCGGTGTCCTCGACGGACTGGACGCGGGCGAGCTCGACGAAGTGGTTGCCGCGGCCGACGGTGCCGAGGCTTTCGGTGTACCCGGCCGGAACCGCCCGCCCGCCCGACGCGAACGCCCACGCGGGGTCGTCGGGGTCGGGCGCGAGCGGCACGTCGAGGTCCGGGAAGCGGGCCGCGAGCCGCTCCGGCGACGGCTTCTTGAGCGCGATCGGGAACACGGCGATGCCGCAGCCGATGTCGGAGCCGACGAGGAACGGGTACAGCACGGACGAGCGCATGGCGGCGCCGATCGGCGCGCCCTTGCCGGGGTGCAGGTCGGGCATCCCGGCCACGTGCACCATGCCGTCGAGCGCGGCGACCTGGTGGCACTGCGCGACGGCGTCGGACTCGATCCAGCTGTGTTCGGACGCGAACAGGGAAACGCTGGCAGACAACAGGAGAGGTCCTTCGAGGAGACGGCACGGACGGAGGAAGGGGGCTGGGGTGGTCCGTCAGTACGTCATGCCCCCGAGTCTCGCGCCCGGGCAGCGCCGCGGCAATCGAATTACGCGCCCTCAGGGCATGGCGCGCTGGAGGGTGATCTGGCCGTACCACGTCCGGGCGTGGATCTCGGCGCGCTCGGCGAACCCCTCCGGGCCGCTGCGCACCGCCATCAGGTTGTGCACGCTGCCGAGCGTCGAGCGGGCGTCGACGAGCGCGGCCGTGCCGGCGGCGATGCCCACCTCGATCGACCCGCGCGCGGTGCTCAGCAGGACCTTCCCGCGCGACACCTCGCCGACCCGGATGGAGCCGTTGGCGGTCTTCGCGCTCACGCTGCCCGCCGCGCGCACGATCGTGATGCCCCCGTTCGCGGTGGCCACCTCGACGTCCGCGGCGCAGTCCTGCAGCCGCACGCTCGACGTCGCCCCCTGCACGTCGGCGACCCCGTCCACGCGGCCCGCCACGACGTCGGAGCCGGACGTGGAGACCTTCAGCGCGCCGACGTGCTCGAGATGGATCGGTCCGGAGACGGTACCGAACCGGCAGTCGCCCAGCCGCCCCCGCGCGCTGATGTCGGCCCGGACGGTCTGCACCTCCAGGCTCGACCCGGCCGGCACCTCGAGGAGCACGTCGATGCCGCCGCCCGGGCGCAGGATCGCCCGGTGCGGGGCCTTCACCGTGAGGGCGCCCGCGGCGTGGTCGACCGTCGTCTGCTCGGCCGCGCTCACCGCCGACGCGCTCGTCCCGGCCGGCAGCACGGCGACGGCCGCGTCGGGGCGCTCGGTCGCGACCACCCGCACCCGGCCGGTGTCGAGGACGACCTTCACCG
The DNA here is from genome assembly GCF_040300725.1 of Dactylosporangium sp. NPDC000244. Taxonomy (NCBI): domain Bacteria; kingdom Bacillati; phylum Actinomycetota; class Actinomycetes; order Micromonosporales; family Micromonosporaceae; genus Dactylosporangium; species Dactylosporangium sp. NPDC000244. Next base: position 178,298 of record NZ_JBEPEH010000018.1, on the reverse strand, counting down.
CGACCGGACCGGCCGTGTCGAACGTGGTCGGCATCCGAGGTCCTCCCGCGGTCCTCCCGTGGCGCCATGATGGCGCCATCGTACATTGATTCAGCTCCGGCCGCCGTGTGCCGATGGAAGACGCGTGTCCCGGTTCGGTGTCGTCGCGAGCATCGGTGCGCGGCTGCTCGACGCCGCACCCGATGAGGAGCGCATGCTGCGGTACCTCACGACGGCGCTCGCCCCCGAACTGCCGGACCGCACCGTGTCCGCGACCCTGCAGCCGGGCGCGTCCGGCGTCTTCACCGCGCCGCTCGTGCTGCACGGCCGCGCGGTCGGCGCCGTCTGCGTCGACGCGGAGCTGCCGCCCGGCGAGGCCGAGTTCGTGCGGGCCGTCGCGGCCGTGGCCTCGGCGGCGCTGGAGCACGGCCGGGCCCTGGGCGCCGCGCTGGCCCTGCTCGACGACGCGCGGCGCCAGACCCACCTCCTCGACGCCATCTCCGACGCCGTGATCTCCTGCACCGCCGACAACGTGATCGACTCGTGGAACGCGGGCGCCGAGCGGCTGTACGGCTACCCGGCCGGCGAGGCGATCGGCTGCGACCTCTTCGCCCTGCTGGCCACCACGTGCTCGACCGACGACGGCGTCGAGGTCGGCCCCCGCGAGGTCCTCGAGGACCTGGCGGCCTTCGGCCGGTGGAGCGGCGAGCTGCGCGAACGGCGCTTCGACGGCGCCCCGCTGACCGTCCTGTCGTCCGTGTCGACGCTCACCGGCCCCGACGGGCTGGGGACGGGCTTCGTGTACGTCAACCGCGACGTCACCGAGCAGCGCCTCCAGGAGCACGCGGCCTCCCACGACGCCCTGACCGGCCTGGCCAACCGCCGCCGCCTGGTCAACCGCATCCACGACGCCGCGGGCCGGGTCCACCGCGGCGGCGGCCCGATGGCGGTGCTGTTCCTCGACCTCAACGGCTTCAAGCCGGTGAACGACCGCTACGGCCACGCGGCGGGCGACGAGCTGCTGGTGGCGGTCGCGCACCGGCTGACGGCCACCGTCCGCGGCACCGACTTCGTGGCCCGGGTCGGCGGCGACGAGTTCGTGGTCCTGCTGGAGATGATCGGCGCCGCGGACCGCATCCCGCCGGTGCTGGAGCGCATCCTGGAGTCGGTGGCCGAGCCGGTCAAGCTGTGCTCGGGCGAGACGGTCGCGGTGGCGACGTCGATCGGCGTGGCGGTGGTCGAGTCCCCGCAGGAGACGGCGATCGACCCGGAGCGCCTCGTCCAGCTGGCCGACGAGGCCATGTACCGCGCGAAGCACCGTCCCGGCCACGTCGCCTTCAGCGACGGGTCCCGCGACGCCGAGTGGCTGACCCGCCTCGCCATCGCCCACCCGTAGCGGCCCGCCACACCGCCGGTTCACCTTCGCGGCGGGTGCGGTTCGGGGCGGCAGCGGGCATACCGGTTCGATGAGCGGTCCGTTCCGTGGCGGCGCCGTCACGCTGGGTGCGGCCTGGGCGGGTTGCGCCAGACAGGCACCATGGACGTCGTGAGCAGCGGTGGTTGACCCGTTACGGGGCGAGGACCCGCGCCGCCTCGGGCCGTACCAGTTGCTCGGGCGGCTCGGTGCCGGCGGCATGGGCCAGGTCTTCCTGGGCCGGGACGCGGCCGGGGCGGCCGCCGCCGTCAAGACGCTGCACCTCGGCGCCGGCTACGACGACGAGCTCGTCGAGCGGTTCCGGCGCGAGGTCGAGCTCGCCGCGAAGATCGAGTCCGAGCACACCGCCCGGCTGCTCGACGCCGATCCGGCCGGGGCGCCACCGTGGCTCGCGACCGAGTACCTCCCCGGCATCACCCTCGCGGAGGTGGAGGAGCTCGCCGGGGCGCTGCCCGAGGAGCTCGTCCGGCGGCTCGGCGCGGCGCTGGCCGGCGGGCTGGCCGCGATCCACAACGCGCGCGTGGTGCACCGCGACCTCAAGCCGAGCAACGTGCTCGTCCTGCGCGACCAGATCAGGATCATCGACTTCGGGATCGCGCGGCCCGACGATGCCGCCCGGCTCACGGCGTCGCAGTATTTTCACGGTACCGTCGGCTATATCGCACCCGAGCGGTTCGCGGGCAAGGCGGGCACGCCGGCCTCGGACGTGTTCGCGCTCGCCGCGGTGCTGGTGCGCGCCGCGACCGGGCGGCTGCCCTTCGAGGGCCGGAACATGGCCGAATACCTCTACGCCGTGCACTACTCCGCCCCCAACCTCGTCGGGGTGCCCGCGGGCATGACCTGGACGCTGCGCAAATGCCTCGAGGCGGCGCCCGAGGACCGGCCCACGGCGCGGCAGGTCCGCGAGCGTCTCGCCGCCGGCCTCGCCGAGCCCGCCGGGCCCTGGCTGCCCGCGCCGGTCCTGGCCGCGATCGACGCGCGCCAGGCCGCCGTGGACGCGCTGCTCAGGCCGGGCCGCAACCGTCCGTGGCGAGCCGGTCACGCCATGGCGCGCAGCGAGGTCGTGGCGAGCGGCGACACCGTCGTGGTGAGCGCCGACGACGGCATCCACGCGCTGGAGGCGGCCGACGGCAGCGTGCGCTGGCGGCACCCCGAGCCCACGACCCCCGGGTACCGTCCCGTCTTCGCCGGCGACACGCTGATCAGCCCGGCGCAGACGAGGACCGTCGCGCTCGACGTGCGCACCGGGGCGCAGCGGTGGCAGATCCCGGTCGCGGCGCACGGCGAGCCGGTCTACGCGCACGGGCAGGTCCACGTGCTCGGCCCGGGCAAGCGCAACCTCTTCGCCGTCGATGCCGCCACCGGCGCCGAGGTGTGGCGCACCGCGGCCTCGGCGGTCCACCCGGTGCCGGTGCCGGGCGGCGTCGCCATTGTCCAGGGGCGCATGGTCTGGCAGCGGCGCGGCGACGGCAGCACCGGCTGGTCCCACGGCGAACTGCCCGCGCCGGCCGGGTCGCTGGCGGCCGCCGGGGACCTGGTGCTGGTGCGGGCCGGCGACGAGCTGCTCGGCCTCGGTGTCCACGACGGGGTGCCGCGCTTGCGGCGCGCGGGCCTGCCGCCCCGCCTCGCGCCCGCCGCCACCGCCGAGATCGTGGTGCAGCCCGCGGGCGGCGAGCTGCTCGGCCTCGACCCGGCCGACGGGGCGCTGCGCTGGCGGCGGCCCGGCGACGGGGTGCCGCACGCGTTCCCCGGCGCGGTCTTCGTGGCGGAGCCGGGCGGGCTCACCGCGCTCGGCCCCGACGGCGAGATCCGCTGGAAGGTGCCGGGCGTCGCCGTGTGGCCGGGCGTGCACGCGACCCGGACACTGGTCTACGTGGTCGACGCCGGCGTGCTGCACGCCTACTCGCGCCATGACGGCACCCCGCGCTGGTCCGCGCCGGACATCGTGGTCACCCGCGCGCCGGTCGTCGCCGGCGGGGTGCTGTACCTCGACAACGGATACACCTTGTTCGCCATCAACGCCGACGACGGGGAGCGACTGCCCACATGACGGTGCACATCGAGTTCGAATCGGACCGGCGCTTCACGGACCAGTTCGAGCTGCAGTGGGGCCGCCTGACGGACACCGGCGAGCGCGTGCTGCGCCGGACCGCCCGCAACCCCGACGCCCAGCGGCTCGTCCACGCCGAGGTCCACGCCGGGCGGCAGCTCGACGCGCTGCCCGGCACCACGTACCCGCCGCAGCTGTGCCGGGTCGTCGAGTCGGACCTGAGCGGGCCGGAGCCGTACGTCACCAGCACGTACCGTGGTGTCCCCGTGGCCGGGCAGCCCGGCGCGCCGCTGCCCGAGACGCTGCTGACGATCTTCGGCGACCTGCTGGTGGCGATCCAGACCCTGGCCAAGGCCGGGCTCACGCACGGCGCGATCATGCCCGAGTTCGTGCTGTGGGACGGCATCCACGCCCAGCTCGTCAACCTCGGCGAGACGGTCGCGGTCGGCGAGCCGGCTCGCTCCGCCCTCGACCCGCAGTGGCAGCCGCCGCCTGGACCGGACGGGCTGCGGCTGGCGACCGAGGCGCACGACGTGTACCAGGCCGGGATGGTCGTGTTCTGCATCGCCCTGCAGCGCGGGCCGGACGCGGCCCCGGCCGTGCGGGAGGAGCTCGGGCGGGGCGGCGGCTCGGCCCTGTCGGCGCTGCTCGAGGGCGTCTTCGCCGACGACCCGCGGGACCGCCCCGACACCCACGAGCTGCTGCGGCGGGTCGAGGAGGCCCGCTACGAGCCGGTCTGGCAGAGCTCGGACCCGTCCGACGCCACCGCGGCGACGATCAAGATCCCGCAGCAGTACTCCCCCGCGCCGGCGGCCGCCGCACCCGCCGTGGCCCGGGCCGCCGTGCCGCTCAGCCCCGCCCGCGACGAGTTCCGGCGGCTGGTGGCGGCGAAGCGGCAGTACCGCGAACAGCGCGAGGCGCCCCAGCAGGTCGCGTGGCGCTTCGCCCGCGGCCTCGGCGACGTGCTGTGGTACAGCCGCGACGAGTTGAGCAGCCGGATCATCATGGGCGTCATCGCGCTCGTCGTCGTGGGCGTGCCCCTGCTGCTGATCATCCTGATCGCCACGAACCTGGGAGGGTCCAAGTGAACCTCGCGAGCCCGAGCCGCCTGCTCGGCCGCGTGCTCTGCCCGATCTGCCTGCAGTGGATCCACTGGAGCAAGGCGCAGCGGGTCGAGGTCGACGTGGAGACCCAGCAGCACCGGCCGTTCCGCCCCCGCGGCGCCGACGAGACCAGGGAGGCCTTCGCCGAGCGACGGCTGGGCGCCCAGCGCTCCTGCACGCTCATGCGCGACGGCATGGCCACCACCCACTACCTGCCGGACCGCTACGGCGACTACGGCGACCCGATCGTCATCGGCCTCGTCGGGCACCGCGCGGCCGGCAAGACGCTGCTGCTGGCCGCGATGGTCGAGGCGCTGCGCAACAACCTGGAGCTCGCCGACCTCGGCCTGCGCGTCGAGCGGCTCGACGAGGCCATCGAGCACAACTACATGACCCGGTACGTGGAGCCGTTCTGCCACCGGCGCGAGCAGCTGCCGCTGACCCAGATCAGCCCGATCGCGTTCAGCTATGTGGCGAAGGTGTACAGCGCCCACGCCCGCCGCGACTTCGCCGTCGCGTTCTTCGACGTGGCCGGCGAGCAGCTGCGCCGGCGCCGCTCCGGCGACCGGTTCCTCGACACGTCGTTCCTGTCCGCCGTCAACGCGCTCATCTTCGTGGTCGACCCGGAGAAGGCGCTGCCGGCCGCGCTCGGCGAGCCCGCGACCGTCTACGGCGACCCGGCCTTCAACGCGGTCATGGACCGGCTGGTCGAGGTGCGGGGCGAGTCCGGCACCCAGTTCCTGCCGATCCCGGCCGCGATGGTGCTCGCCAAGTCCGACCTGCTCGCCGCGCGCCGGCCCGAGGTGGCCCGCTGGCTGGGCCGCGACGACAACACGCGGCTGCACACGGTCGCCGAGGAGAGCGAGGAGGTGTACGAGTTCCTCGCCACCAACGGCGCCGAGCGCTTCCTGCCGCCGGTCAACCGGGTCAGCGACGTGAGCCTGCACTACGCCTCCGCGGCCGGGGTCGCGCCCGTCGACGGGCACTTCCCGGCCGACGGCTTCGGCCCCCGCCGGGTCCTGCGCCCGCTGCTGTCCCTGTTCGCCATGACCGGCGTCCTAGACCGTTCCATCCTCGGGAACTGAGGAGTCCGATGACACAGGCAACGGGACGCATCGAGCAGATCGTGTTCCGCTGGCGGGCCCGGTCCGCGGCCGCCGGCAACGACGGCGTCGGCCCCGACGCCACCTCGCTGCCCGAGTCCGCCGTCGCGTGGTGGGACGAGCGGCTGGCCCTGCGCATCACCCGCGCCTCCGGCCGCAACGAGCGCCCGTCGCTGGCCTACCTGCGCGTCGAGGGCCACGGCGTGATCCTGCACAAGGTGCCGGCCCGGGACGACAAGAACCGCCCCGGCGCCGCGATCGCGCACGCCCTCATCGGCCCGGCCGAGCTCGTCACCGTGCAGCTCGCCCTCGGCCTCGAACACTGGCCGCACTGGGCCGGGCGCAACGACCCGGGCGCCTACCCGCCCGGCCGCCTCGGCGCCGTGCCCTACGCGACCCTGCGCGAGCACGCCGACGCCGCCAACGCCCAGCCCGTCACCGACCCCGGCCCGGTCTTCGACGAGCTGCTCGACCGGGTGCTGGCCAACCCGGCCGCCCCGCTCACCGTGGTCCTGCCCGACGCGCCCGCGACGGCCCTCGTGCGCGGCCTCGTCGACGTGCTCGGCGACGTGCGCGACCTGACCTTCGCCGCCAACGAGGACGACGACACCGACCCGGACCTGCCCCGGCTGGTCTTCCTCGACGCGGTCACCGGCGGCAGCGGCTACGCGGCCACCCGCGAGCGGCTGTACCCGGGCACCGGCGGTGGCCAGGTCGACGGCTTCGCCCAGCAGCTCGCCGACATGTGGCGCCGCGGCGGTGCGGCCGAGCTCGCCCCGCTGCGCGGCGGGCGGAGCATCGCCGGCGCCGCGGACGTGCGGCAGTGGCAGAGCGACGTGCTCGTCGGCGGCCGCATCCTGCAGACCACGCTGCTGGAGGCGGCCACCTCCGGCCGGGCCGCGCCCGAGCACCTGGAGCTGCTGCGCACCGAGGCCGGGCAGCGCCAGATCGAGGGCGAGGCGGCCAAGCTCAACGACGGGGACCTCGCGGGGGCGTACCAGGCCTGGCAGCCCGGCGGGGCCCTCGCCGCCCGCCACCCGGGCGCGAGCCAGGTCCTCACCAGGCACGTCGTGCAGCGGGCGATGCGGGCCGGGGCCAGCAAGACCCTGCGCGAGACGCTGCGCCGTTCCGCGTTCGACCCGGGGCTCGTCGACGCCCACCTGCGCGCCTGGGCCGGCCACGGCCGCAACGCGAGCGCCAGCCCGGCCGCGATCGTCGAGATGGCCCAGCTCGCCGCGTCCTTCGGGGTGCCGCCCGCGCTGCAGTCGCCCGGCGTCCGGGCGCTCATGGACCGCATCGCGCTCGCCGACCTCATCGAGCTGGCCAACCGGCACACCGGCTCCGACGTGCAGATGACCGAGCTGCTGCTCAGCGCCGCCGAGAGCCGCCGGTTCGACCCCGCGGCCGTCGACCAGGCCCACACCGCGCTGGAGCGCACCGACTTCCTCATCTACTGCATCCCGTTCCTGCCCGGCGACGCGCCGGTCGCGCAGGACCGGTGGTACCGGCTGCTGCTGGCCGTGTTCGGCCCGCGGCTCGGCGCCGAGCAGGGCCGCGAGCTGCACGACGTGCTGAAGTTCCTCGCGCGGGAGGACGCTCCGGAGGTACCGCCGGCGCTGGCTTATGCCCTTCGCAGGTTCCCGGCGGGCCTTGTCGGCAAGGCGCGGGTCGACCAGCTCGCGGCGCGGGACTTCTATCTCGCCGCCGGGCTCAGCGACATCTGGCCGGAACGCGCCGAGCTGCTGCTCGCCGAGCGGCGCACGACGCTTCGCCAGCGCGCCGCGCCGTCCGGCACCGTGACCCGCTCGGCGGCCGTCCCCGCGGCCGAGCGGCCCCCGCGCGTCCCGCCGCGCCTGCTGCTGATGGTGGGCGGGGCCGCGCTCGTCGTGGTGGCGCTCGTCGCGGTCGTCATCTACGCCATGCAGGGGGGAGCCAAGTGAGCGAGTTCCGGCTCAGCATCGACTACGGCACCACGAACACGGTCGCCTACCTGCAGCCGCCGGGCGAGGCCCCGTTCGCGCTGCAGTTCGACGGCCGGCCGCTGCTGCCCTCCGCCGTGTGGGCCGACGAGCACCGCTCGCTCGTCACCGGCAACGCCGCCGTGCGCTCGGCCCGCCTCGACCCCGGCCGCTACGAGCCCAACCCGAAGCGGCGCATCGGCGAGCAGCGGGTGCTGCTCGGCGGCGACGAGTTCGACATCGCGCAGCTGATCGGGGCGACGCTGGCCCAGGTGTACGCCGAGGCCGTCCGCCTGGCCGGGACCAACGTCCTGACGGTGATCCTGACCCATCCGGCGGCCTGGTCCGCCGACCGCCAGGGCGTGCTGCGCGCCGCGGCCGGGCACGCCGGGCTGCACCAGCCGACGATGGTCAGCGAGCCCGAGGCGGCCGCGGCCCAGCTCATCGCGTCGGGCGCGACGGTCGCCGACGGGGACCCGCTCGTCGTGTACGACCTCGGCGCCGGCACCTGCGACGTGACGACCGTGCTGCGCACCGGCCGCGAGTTCCAGCAGCTGGCCAAGGCCGGCCTCGACGACGTGGGCGGCCTCGACCTGGACGAGGTCGTCCAGCGCCGCGTGGGCCGCGCGGTCGGCGACCGCCACCCCGACGAGTGGGCCCGGCTCATGGAGCCCGAGGGCCCGGACCGGTGGTCGGCCCGGCTGCTGTGGGACGACTGCCGCGGCGCGAAGGAGCGGCTCAGCACCGAGCGCGTCGCGCGCGTGCAGGTGCCCCTCGTCGACGAGGACGTGTCGGTGACCCGCGGCGACTTCGAGCGCGACGCCCGGGCGCTGCTGCAGCGCACGGTCGCGATGACCGAGCAGGTGCTGCGCCGCGCGAAGATCGGCCGGGACGACCGCGCCGAGCTGTTCCTCGTCGGCGGCGCGACCCGCACCCCGCTCGTCGGGACGCTGCTGGGCCAGGCGACGGGCCGCTCGCCGCGCCGGGTGGAGCACCCGGAGCTCGTCGTGGCCGAGGGGGCGCTGCGGTACCTCGCGATGCGGGCGAACGAGCCCCCGCCCCGGGCCCGGACGGCGCCGCTGCCCGCGGCTCCGGTCGGCGTGCCCGTCTCCGCTCCGCCCACGCTCGCCCCGTGGCGGGGTGACACCGTGGGTCATCCGTTCGATGCTCCCGCGCAGGATGGTGGGACGCTGCGGGAGCCGGTCGTGGCCGGGCCGCCGCCGGTCACGCCGCCGACCCGGCGTGAGTCGGTCACGGTGAAGATGCCGCAGCAGCCGGCCCCACCGCCCTACGGCATCCCGCAGCCGGCTTCCCAGGCTCCTGCGCCCTACGGCACGCCGCAGCAGGACAAGCGCAAGCTGATCCCGAACCCGTACCGCCACCACGGCCGGGCGACGGTCCGCTTCGCGGCGGTCTTCGTGGCCGGCATCGTCCTGGGCCTCTTCGACGGCATCCTGTTCACGCTGCTGAGCTGGCTGCTGATCCTGGGCGGCGGCGCGGGCCTGGCGTGGAAGCTGTTCCAGTGGGCGGTGAGCGCTCGGGACACCCGCCCGATCAGGATCGACGCGACGGGGATCACGGTGACGAAGGGCGGCCACGACACGACGTTCCCGTGGTCGCTGATGGCGACGGTGTACATCCGGCCGTACCGCGGCAGCCGCTGGCTGGTCTGCACGCCGGCGAGCAACACCGCGCTCGGCAGCGACCACGGCACCGCGCGCTTCTGGTCCCGCCCGTACAGCGTCTTCTTCCTGACGAGCACCAGCGCCTTCGGCGACGAACTGGTGAAGGAGGCCTTGGAGCAGTACGCCGGCGACCGCTACGCCCACTGAGCCCGCGGCTGGTCTCCGGGCGTGATCCCGTTCAGCGCCGCGGCTCTTCGGGGGTGCCGGTTCGCCGGTCGTGGTGGGCCAGCAGCTTGGACAGCAGCTCGGTCAGCTGCCGCCGTTCCTCGGGCTCGAGCGGGGCCAGCAGCTCGTCCTGGGTCTCGGCCAGCCGCTTCTCCAGCCGCCGCAGTTGCCGTTTGCCCGCGGTGGTCAGGGTGATGATGTTGCGCCGGCGATCGGCGGGGTCCGAGGCGCGCTCGACCAGGTTGTGGTCGGCGAGCTCGTTGATCGCCGCGACCATGTCGCTGAGGTGGATGCCGCTGCGGCGGCCCAGCGCGGCCTGGCTGGCCGGGCCGAACTCCTCCAGCGTTGCCAGCAGGCGGTAGTGGAAGCCGCGGGCGTGGACGGACGAGAACCCGTCGCCCACCAGGCGGTGCGCGTGGCCGGCGGTCTGGGTGAGCAGCCAGCTGGGCAGGCTCTCCCACCTGGCGGGTGTCTTCTCGACCGGGTGCTCCATGTGACGAGTCTAACGAATCGTTCGGGCCACCAACGATCATGTTACCGTTAGCTCCATAAACGTTTATTACACTAACGTTTAGAACATAAACGACCTCACCGGAGGTGGCGACCATGATCGAGCCGTTCCGCATCGACATCCCGCAGGCCGACCTCGACGACCTGACCGATCGGCTTTCCCGCACCCGCTGGCCCAACGAGGTCGCCGACGCCGGCTGGGACTACGGCTTCCCGCTCGCCCGGCTCAAGGAACTGGCCGAGTACTGGCGCACCGGTTACGACTGGCGCGGGCACGAAGCCGAACTCAACAAGCTTCCGCACTTCACCACCGAGATCGACGGCCAGAACATCCACTTCGTCCACGTCCGGTCGCCGAAGCCGGACGCGCTCGCGCTGATCCTCACCCACGGCTGGCCCGGTTCGTTCCTGGAGTTCCTCGACGTGATCGAGCCGCTGTCGCGCGACTTCCACCTGGTGATTCCGTCCATCCCGGGGTTCGGCTTCTCCGGCCCGACCCACGAGCGCGGCTGGGACATCGTCCGGGTCGCACGGGCCTGGGCCGAGCTCATGCGCCGCCTCGGGTACGAGCGCTACGGCGCGCAGGGCGGCGACTTCGGCGCGGGCATCTCCCTGGCGCTCGGCGCGGTGGCACCCGAGCAGGTCGTCGGGGTGCACGTCAACTACCTGCCGACCCGGCCTGTCCCCGGCATCGAACTCTCCGAAACGGACGCGGCCCGGCTGGACAAGGTCACGCAGCTGATGACGAACCGTCCGGCGTACCAGACGCTGCAGGCCACGACTCCGCAGACCATCGGCTACGCGCTGACCGACTCGCCGGTCGGCCAGCTGGTCTGGATCGCCGAACGCTTCGCACAGTGGACCGACCCGCGCTCGCCGATCAGTGACGAGCGAATGCTCACCGGCATTTCGCTGTACTGGCTGACGGCCACCGCGGCTTCCTCGGCCCGGCTGTCCCGCGAGACCCCGCGCGGAACCGAGCCGTGCCCGGTGCCGGTCGGCGTGGCGGTGTTGCCGCACGACATCACCCAGTCGGTGCGACCGCTGGCCGAGCGGCTCTACGACATCAGGCACTGGTCGGAGTTCGAACGCGGCGGCCACTTCGCCGCGATGGAGGTGCCGGACGACCTCTCCGACGACATCCGCAGCTTCTTCCTCGCCCGCGTGCCTGCCGAGCTCCCTACCGGAAACCGCGTCAGATCATGACCAGTCCGCCGTTGACCGGCTCTGTCGTGCCCGTGATGAATCCGCTGTCGTCGCCGGCGTAGAAGGCGACGGCCCGGGCCACGTCGTCGGGGGACGCGATGCGGCCCAGGACCGTCTGGGCCGCCATGCGCCGCTGCTGCTCCTGATCGAGGGTGGCGTGGAGGAGCCCGCCCACCGGCCCCGGCTCCACCACGTTGACGGTGATCCCGCGCGGACCCAGCTCCTGCGCGACGAAGCGGGCGAACGAGCTCAGGGCCGCCTTCGCGGTGCCGAGCGCGATCATGCCCTCGTCCGGCCGGCGGCTCAGCACGGCGCCGAGGTAGACGATCCGCCCGTAGCCGCGGGAGGTCATGCCGGGGACCACGGCCTTCGTCACCAGGAACGCCGCTCGCATCTCCTGCTCCACCTTGCTGCCCAGCTCGTCGACCGAGATCTCCTCGAAGGACTTGATGGCGTACGGGATCAAGGCGTTGTGCACCAGGACCTCCACCTCGCCCATGGCGGCGCGGACCTGCTCGAGCATGCCGGTCACGGCGGCACCGTCGCGCACGTCGGCCTGCACGGCCATCGCACGGCCGCCGGCGGACCCGATCGACGCGACCACCTCGTCCGCCTCGCCGCGGCTGCTGCGGTAGTTGACCACGACCCGCATGCCCCGCGATGCCAGCAACCGGGCCACCGTCGCGCCGATCCCCCGGCTCGCACCGGTGACAAGGGCGACCCTGCCGTCGCGCTGCACGTTCGTCATGCCGGCCTCCGGGGAGTGTTTGGACACACCCGTCTCGCGCAGCAGCGACGACCGCGTCCGGCAGCGCGCGAGCGGGACTTCCGCGCTGAGCAGCTCGCAGGATGCCCGGCAATCGTCCGGGCAAACCTGGTTTCGGCGTGACTGCGGCCGCGCAGCTGTCATCGCTTGCGCAACGCCACGGAGGCAGATGCGCAGGCTTCAGCCGCTGATGCCAAGGCCTGAAGTCCGCTGCACGTAGCAGGCTGCGTGGCGGGATCTCAGGGCTGGAGGCTGCGAGCGAGATCCCGCCACGGCTGTGGGTCAGCAGCCGGTCGTCAGGTAACGGACCAGCCAGTCGATGCCGGCGCGGTCTGCGTGGAGGCGGTTCGGGGTTTCGTCCTCGGTCTGTCTACCTCAGCACTTCGCGAACCGGTGCAGGGCGTCGAGCGCGGTCGGGGCGAGGGTGTTCGGGTGGTCGGCGTCGTGCAGCAGGTGGTCCACTCCGGGCAGCGGTACCCGGCCCGGTCCGCCGACGTGCGCGCGCCGCAGTGCGGCGGTCAGGGCGTCTGTTGTGGCGCAAGGGACTTGGGCGTCGTTCGTGCCGCAGGTCAGCAGCACCCTGGTCCCCGGCCGCAGGCCTGCGGCGATGTCCGGCGGGTAGACGGCGTCGTCGCTGTCCACGAACCGGCCGCTCGGCCCTTGGAGGCCCGCGAAGAGTTGGGCGACTGCGGGCGGCAGGTTGGTGGTATCGACCGGTCGGTGTTCGCGCAGGGCGGTGACGGCGGCGTCGATCGCCGCGTCGATCGCGCGCTGCTGCTCGGTGGTGAGCTGGCCCTGCCGAGTCGCCTCGGCGACCTGGGCGTGCAGTTGCAGCGCGATCAGGTCCAGCAGGCGGATCGCCTGCGGTTGCAGCAGTGCCAGGCCGGTGGGGTGCGGGCTGACGGTGTCGACGAGCAGCAGCGCGGTCATTGCGCCCTCACTGTGCCCGACGACCATCAGCGTGTGCGGGTCGGTCTCCGGCTGGTCGCGCAACGACTCATAGGCGGCCCCTGCCTGGCGGACGAACGCCGGGTAGTCGAGTGCTTCCGGGTGGTCGCGATAGGCGCCGAGCCCGGTGCGGCCGGTGCCATACTTGTCGAACCGCAGCGTGGCGACTCGGTCGCTGTCGAGCGCCTCCGCCACCTGCTTCAGGGTATTCGGGGACGCGGGCGGTTGGTTGCCGTCGCGGTCGCTGGGTCCGCTACCGGGCAGCAGTAGTGCGGCGCGCAACCGTTGCCCGGCACGGTGCGCGGGAACGTGCAGGGTGCCGTATGTCGTCGTCCCGTCGACGGTGAAGACGACCTCCCGGTCAGCGGCGGGCACGAGGCCGGGCGTCGCCTCGACGGGGGTGGCGGTCACGACGGCCAACGACATCACGACCGCGACGAGGTGGGAGAACATCGGCTTACCTCTTTCGGCGTAGGGCGTTCTCGACCAGCGCGACGGTCGCGCTGGGGTTGTCGACTTGAGCACCAGGCGGGCGTAGCGCTCGTCGGCGAGCTCGATCACGGCGGCCTTCGATGGATCCTTGACGTCCCAGAACTGGCACGCCGCTGTGAGGGCTGCGGCCAGGGCGGCGGGAATGCCGAGCGCGACGGCGATCGTCTGCCCATGCCACGACGATAAATCGTCGAGGAACGATCAGTCAAGAACAATCGTTCCTCAACGGCTTACCGCCGCGACGGCTCGCCTCTTGACACGCGTTTGCTTCCTGGAACCGTGCGGGGATCTGGACGCGGCCGTCGGTGACCACGGGCGGGTTGACGAGGAAGCCTTCCCAGCCGAGCCCGCCGTAGGCATCGAACTCGATGAGCGGTGCATTGTCGCAACTGAGGATGACCTGCAGACCGGCGTGGATGCCGATGCCGGTTCCCGACGAGCAGCCGATGTGCGGGACGCACCGCAGGTTCCAGGCGCCGGCCATGTCCGCGATCCGCTTGAGCTCGGAGATACCGCCGACGCCGGCGGCGTCCGGCTGGATGATGTCGAACGGCAGGTTCGCCATCAGATCGATGTACTCGTACCGGGTGAACGTCCCAACAAGGATTGGCGATGGGCCTTGGCATCCATTGTGGATGGTCATCCGGATCGCGGATCCGGCAGGTGCCGTGTGGGACCCCGTTCGTGCCGCACACCGGTGTCCAGTGGCAGTTCCTGCCAGGAGCTGGTCCAGTTTCCCGCGCCACACACGCGGCCCAAGCGGACCGAGCCCGGTCGACCGCGCGCGAGCGGGCTCGAAGCACAACGTCCCTACCGAGCGCGCACCGGCATCCGCGGGGCGGCCGCCGTCGACCGGTCCTCCCCCGCTGTCGGGGTCAGCAGACTACCCCGGCCCGGCGGCGCAGGTCCCTTTCGACGTCCTCCAGGCTGCGACCCTTGGTCTCGGGCAGGTTGCGGAACAGGTACAGGAAGCCCAGCACGCCGAAGAAGGCGTAGAGCCAGAACAGCCCGGTGGCGCTCAGCGCAGCGATGGCCGTGAGCACGGTCAGCGAGATGAGGAAGTCGAGCGTCCAGTGGGTGACGGTACCGGCGCCAGCCGCCTTGCCGCGTACCGCGGTCGGGAAGATCTCGCTGTTGATGAGCCAGATCCCGAGGCCGAGGCTCGCGGCGAACGCGGCGATGTACACGCACAACACGGCCACCAGGGCGGCACCGGCCGCGCCGGTGCGGCTCGGGAGCAGATACAGGGCGCCGAGCGCGACCAGGCTGACCACGACGACCGCGGTGCCACCGAGCAGCAGCGGGCGCCGGCCGACCCGGTCGATGGCGAGCAGTGCCACGATCGTGACGAGCATGTTGACCAGCCCGATGCCGACGGTGGACAGCAGCGCCGCTGCGTCACCGAACCCGGCCCGGGTGAGCAGCGTCGGCGTGTAGTAGATGACCGCGTTGACGCCGACGAGCTGGTTGGTCGCGGCGACGGCGACGCCGAGCAGCACGGCCGGACGCAGTTGGGGGCTGAACACGTCGCGGATCGACATGCCGCGCTCCGTCGCGCTGATCCGCCGGATCTCGGCCAGTTCCTCGTCGGCCTCGCAGGGTCCGCGGGAGCGCAGCATGACGGCCCGTGCCTCGTTGTCGCGGCCCCGCGACAGCAGCCAGCGCGGGCTCTCGGCCAGGCCGAGCAGGCCGAACAGCATCACCGCAGCCGGTACGACGGCAAGCCCCAGCATCCAGCGCCAGCCCTGGTCCACCCCGGAGAACGCGAAGCCGATGAGGTACGACACGAAGATGCCCACCGTGATCATCAACTGCTGTAACGACACCAAGCGCCCGCGCACCTGGCGAGGCGCCATCTCGGCAATGTACGTGGGCACCACGAGCGACGACATGCCGATCGCCACGCCGAGCACGAACCGGGCGGCAATGAGCACCCCCGGGCTCGGGGTGAACGCCGACGCGAGCGCGCCGATGCAGAACACAGCGGCGGAGACGATGAGCAGCCGGCGCCGGCCGAAGCGGTCGACGAGCGGCCCGCCGCCCACCACACCGGCGATCGCCCCGAGCAGCAGCGCGGCGACGACCACCTCCTGCAGCGTGCTCGACAGGGCGAATCTCGCCGAGAGGTACAGCAGGGCGGCGGAGATGACGCCGGTGTCGTACCCGAACAGAAAGCCACCGAGCGCAGCGACCAGTGCCGGACCGAGGACCGACCAACGGATGACGGTGGCGCCACGAGGGGCCTCTGCTGCGGGATGGCTGGCCACGCCGGCACACCTCCTGCTAGTCGCGGGGGGCAGCCCTACCCCGTTCCAGCACTCTCACTCCGTGGTGAGGTGGCCTGGTTACGCGGGAAGCCCAGACCAGGCGTGCACCACGTACCGCCACTCGGCGGCAGTGATGGCCTCGCGAGGTGGTCGAGCCGCCGCCCGGTGGCAATGTCCGGGAAGTGGTCGCAGAAGTGGTGATCCGGGTGGCGATCTTCAGCCTGGCCTCGATGCGGGTGCGGAACTCCCGGCGGTGGACGTACTCGACCTCGATGGCGGAGAAAGTCGCTCGGCCACCGCTTTGTGGAGGCTGAGCCGAACAGATCAGCATGCATCGTTCACCCGGTCGCCGTGGAAGATCACGCCGACGAGGTCGCCGCTGTGGGTGACTGCGGCCACGTGCACCGCGGCGACGACCAGGCCGGCATCGTAGAACGCCTGCAGCGCCATCCGCAGCCGCGGCCTCGTGGCCGAAATCGGACTAAAGTGGCGTTATGCGTGCTGGTCTCCTGTCGCTGCTGGTACGGCCGGAGCCTCCGTCGCGGTGGCTTGGGATCGCGGTCGCCGCGCTCATCCTCGCGGCCGAGACACTGCTCGTCGATCCGCTCGAGACGTTCACGAAGCAGTCGTCGCCAAGCGTGGTCTACCTGCTCGGCGTCGTGGCGGTCTCGATCGTCTGGGGGCTGTGGCTCGGGATCGCGACGGCACTGGCAAGCGTCCTCATGTTCACCGTGTTCTACATCCATCCGATCGGGAACCTGGTCGACTCCGACGTCCGTGACGTCGTGCAGCTTGCCGTGTTCATCATCGTCGCGTTGGCGAGTGGCACGCTGGCTGACATGTCCCGGCTGCGCGCCGCGCGGGCCCAGGAGTCCGACCTCACCGCGGACCTGGCACAGCTGCTGCTGAACACCGATGACCTCACCGCAGCACTGCGGGCGGCGGGCCAGCACATCGCGCATGCGCTCGACCTGCCGGCCGCGACGATCGACCTGGAAGCCAACGCACCCGGCGGCGAAGATCGCGGGCCAATCCAACAGGATGGACAACCGTTGGCCTTCCTCCTGCGGCACGGTGACACCCTGCTCGGGGCCCTGCACGTGCCCGCCGGGACGCCCGACCGACACGTACAGCGACTGCGGCAGCGGGTCGTCCCACCACTGTCGTCGCTACTGCACGCCGCGCTCACCAACGCAGACAACCGGGCCCAGCTCATCGCATCCCGCGCCCGCATCTCCGCCGCCGCCGACGAGGCACGCCAGCGCATCGAACGCGACCTGCACGACGGCGCCCAGCAACACCTCATCGCGATCGGCCTCGAACTGCGCGCGGCCCAGGCGGCCGGCACCGGCACAGCACCCGAGCAGATGCGGTCGGAGATTGTACATGCGGTGACGAGCCTCAACGAGGTCATAGCAGACCTGCGAGAGCTCGCCCGCGGCATCCACCCATCGGTACTGGCCACCGGCGGCCTCAAACCGGCGCTCAAGGCGCTCGCCCGCAGATCCGCGACCCCCGTCGAAATGCACATCAACACCGACCGCCGGCTGTCCTCGACGATCGAGACCGCCGTGTACTACCTCGTGTCCGAATCATTGACGAACGCGACCAGGCACGCACACGCCTCCGTCATCCAGGTCAACGCGGCCACCAACACCGACACCCTCCAGCTCGCCATCCACGACGACGGCATCGGCGGCGCCGACCCCGCCCGCGGATCCGGGCTCACCGGCCTGCGCGACCGCATCGAAACCCTCGGCGGACAGCTGACCATCACCAGCCCACCAAACGCCGGCACAACGCTGCTGGCCACCATCCCGATCGCCCGCACCGACGCACCAGCGGCCGCACCCCCTTCCGGCTGAACGACGAACCGCAGGTCCGCCGCACGACCGCTCGCCCGTGGCTCGCGGCTATGACGGCGCGGCGCCGACGTCGGCCGGTGCGCCGACCGGTTCAATCTGGAGACCGGCCGGGCCGAGGTCGACCTGGATGGCTGCCTCGTCGCGAATCTCGCCCCGCAGCAGGATGCGGGCAATCGGCGTCTCGATCTGCCGCTGCAGATACCGGCGCAGCGGCCGGGCGCCGAACACCGGGTCGAAGCCCTCGGCCGCGATGTGCCGACGGGCGGCTTCGGTGACCTGCAGCCTGACGCGGCGGTCCTCCATGAGCCGGTTGCGCAGGTCCTGGAGCATGAGGTCGACCACCTGCTCGATCTCGGCCAGGGTCAGCGGCTTGAACAGCACGGTCTCGTCGACGCGGTTGAGGAATTCGGGCCGGAAGTGCCCGCGCAGTGTGGTCATGACCGCCGTGCGCGCCTCGTCGGTGAGCATTCCGTCGCTGGTGACGCCTTCGAGGAGGTACTGCGAGCCGATGTTGCTGGTCATGATCACGACTGTATTGCGGAAGTCGACGGTGCGGCCCTGCGAGTCGGTGAGGCGGCCATCGTCGAGCACCTGCAGCAGGGTGTTGAACACGTCGGTGTGCGCCTTCTCGATCTCGTCGAGCAGCAGCACAGAGTACGGCCTGCGGCGCACGGCCTCGGTGAGCTGGCCGCCCTCCTCGTAGCCGACGTAGCCGGGCGGGGCGCCGACGAGCCGGGCGACGGTGTGCCGTTCCTGGTACTCGCTCATGTCGAGGCGGACCATGTTCTCGTCGGTGTCGAACAGCGCCTCAGCCAGCGCCTTGGCCAGCTCCGTCTTGCCGACCCCGGTGGGGCCGAGGAACAGGAACGAACCGATCGGGCGGCGCGGGTTGCGGATGCCGGAACGGGCCCGGATGATCGCGTCGGTGACCGCCTGCACCGCCTCGTCCTGGCCGATGACCCGTTCGTGCAGCACCTCGTCGAGGTGCAGCAGCTTCTCCCGCTCGCCCTCGAGCAGCCGGCTGGTCGGGATGTGCGTCCATCGGGAGACGACCTGCGCGATCTCGTCCGGGGTGACCACTTCACGCAGGAGCCGGTGACCGCCCTGCTTCGAGGTGAGCCGCTCCTCCTCGGCCGCCAGCTTGCGCTCCAGCTCGGGCATCCTGCCCAGCCGCAGCTCGGCCGCGCGGTCCAGGTCGTAGGCGCGTTCGGCGTGCTCGGCATCGCGGCGGATGCGTTCGATGTCCTCCCGGAGCGTCTGGACCTTGCGGATCGCCTGCCGTTCGGCGTTCCATTGGGCCCGCATCGCGTCGACCTGGGCGCGCAGATCGGCGACCTCCCGCTGGATCTGGTCGCGGCGGGCCACGCTCGCCGGATCCTCCTCTTTGGACAGTGCGGCCTGCTCCATCTCCAGCCGCATCAGCCGGCGGCTGGCCTCGTCCAGCTCCGCCGGCTGGGAGTCGATCTCGGTGCGCAGCATGGCGCAGGCCTCGTCGACGAGGTCGATCGCCTTGTCCGGCAGGTAGCGGTCCGGGATGTACCGATGGGACAGCTGGACCGCGGCGACGAGCGCCCCGTCCTGGATGCGCACCCCGTGGAACACCTCCAGCCGCTCGCGCAGCCCGCGCAGGATCGTGACGGCGTCCTCCGGCGTCGGCTCCTCGACCAGGATCGGCTGGATCCGCCGCTCGAAGGCCGCGTCCTTCTCGATGTACTTGCGGTACTCCGCGAGGGTCGTCGCGCCGATCATCCGCAGTTCACCACGGGCGAGCATGGGCTTGAGCATGTTCCCGGCGTCGAGCGCTCCCTCGGTGGCGCCTGCGCCGACGACGGTGTGCAACTCGTCGATGAACAGCAGGATGTTTCCCTCCGCGGCGCTGACCTCGGACAGCACCGCCTTGAGCCGCTCCTCGAACTCGCCGCGGTACTTCGCCCCGGCGACCAGCGAGCCCATGTCGAGCGCGAAGATCGTCTTGTCCCGCAGGCCCTCGGGCACGTCCTGGTCGACGATGCGCTGGGCGAGACCCTCGACGATGGCGGTCTTGCCGACACCGGGGTCGCCGATGAGTACCGGGTTGTTCTTCGTCTTGCGCGACACGATCTGTACGACGCGGCGGATTTCCTCGTCGCGGCCGATGACGGGGTCGAGCCGACCGGCGCGCGCGTCGGCGACCAGGTCCCGGCCGTACTTCTCCAGGGCCTCGTACGCCACCTCCGGGTTGGCGGAGGTGACCCGTTGCGAGCCGCGCATGCCGGTGAGGGCCGTGAGCAGCCGCTCCCGGCTGATGCCGCGGTCGCGCAGGATCCGGCCGGCGGCCGTGCCGGTGTCCTCGTCGACGAGGGCGAGCATCAGGTGCTCGACGGAGACGTATTCGTCCTTGAGCCGGCCGGCCTCGCGTTCGGCGGTTTGGAGCAACCGGGCCAGCCGCTGGGTGATCAGGACTTGGCCGGGCTGGACGCCCGGCCCGGAGACCGACGGCCGGCGCTTCAGTTCGCTCTCGACCCGCTCGCGGACCTGGTCGACGTCGCCGTCCATGGTGACCAGCAGCCGCGGCACGATACCCTCGGACTGGTCGATGAGGGCCAGCAGCAGATGTTCCCCGTCGGCCTCGGGGTGGCCG
The DNA here is from genome assembly GCF_040300725.1 of Dactylosporangium sp. NPDC000244. Classification (NCBI taxonomy): domain Bacteria; kingdom Bacillati; phylum Actinomycetota; class Actinomycetes; order Micromonosporales; family Micromonosporaceae; genus Dactylosporangium; species Dactylosporangium sp. NPDC000244. The sequence goes on along the minus strand of NZ_JBEPEH010000018.1, from coordinate 158,146 downwards.
AAGCGCAGGGCCTTGGTCTGGGCGTCGTGGAGGGCTTGCTGAGATCGTTCGGTCAGTCGGTTGAGATCCATGACCGCCTCCTGAGCGTTGCTTCCAGTTCGTCGATGCGGTCGAGCAGGTCGAGCACGACACCGATGGCGGCGTAGTTGAGCGGCAGGCCGGTGTGCAGCCGGTGGATCCGCGCCGCGACGGCCAAGTCCGCCGCCCGGAACCAGCGGATGCCGCGGGCGTCCACCGACGGCTCCAACAGTCCCAGAGCGGCGAGCCGGGCGACCAGCTCCGGGTGCAGTCCGGCGGCGGCAGCGAACGCGTCCAGCGACAGGTACCGCGGCCGCACCAGCGCGTAGGTCATGACGCACCTCGCGGTTCGAACGACGAGACCTTCGCCAGCTGTTCGAAGAGGCGGCGCTCCTCCTCGGGCAACCGCGTCGGCACCACGATCTTGACGGTCACGAACAGGTCACCGGGGTTGCCCCGGGGGTTCGGCAAGCCACGGCCGCGCAGTCGCAGACGCCGCCCGCACGACGAGCCCGTGGGCACCCGCACCTGCACGGCTCCGCCGGGCGTCTCCAACGGCGCGGTCGCGCCGAGAGCCGCTTCCCAGGGCGCCACCGGCAGGTCCACGATGATGTCGCGGCCCTCGACGTGGTAGCGCGGGTGCGGCGCTAGGTGGACGACCAGGTACAGGTCGCCGGGGGGTCCGCCGCCGGCGCCGGAGGAGCCCTGTCCGGCAAGCCGGATCCGCTGCCCCTCGGTGACCCCGGCCGGGATGTTCACGTCGTACTGCCGCGGCTGTCCGTTGGGGTCCGGCAGCGTGATCCGGCGCCGGACGCCGTGGTAGGCGTCCTCGACGCTGATCGTGATCTCGGCCTCGGTGTCGGCGCCAGGCGAGGGCCCGTAGCCGCGCGCCCGCCCGGACCGCCGACCATACAGGCTCTCCAGGAGGTCCTCGACGTCGATCCCGCCGCCGGCGCGGGACGAGTACTCTCGCGGGCCGCCGAACCCGCCGAAGCTTCCGAACCCGGCGCCACCCCCGCCGGCCCGGGCGCCGGCCCGCGCACCGGCCTGCTCGTAGTCGTCGGGCACCTGCCGCCACGCCTCGCCGAACCGGTCGTACTTGCGCCGGCTCTTCGGGTCCGACAGCACGGCGTACGCCTCGTTGATCTTCTTGAACCGGTCCTCCGCACCTGGCGACTTGTTGACGTCCGGGTGGTGGCGGCGCGCCAGGGTCCGGTACGCGCGTTGGATCTGTTCCGCGTCGGCGTCCCGGGGCACGCCGAGCACCTCGTAGAAGTCGGTTCCGTCAGCCACCGTCCGCTCCGCCGTCCCGTCGGGTGTCGTCCCCGGCGCCGGTGGTGGTGTCCCCGGGCAGTTCCGGCAACGCGCTCACGACAGCCACGGCGGGCCGCAGCAGCCGGTCCCCGGCCGCGAACCCGGGCCGCAGCACCCGCACCACCGTGCCGGGCTCGGCGCCGGTGTCCCGGACCACCTCGGCCGCCTCGTGCCGCTGCGGGTCGAACGGTACGCCCGGCGTGTCGATCGGTTCGAAGCCGAGCTGCGACAGGACGCGCACGGCCTGCTCGCGCACCTGCTGCACGCCCGCGACGATCGACTCCGGGTCGGCATCGGCGTGCCGCAACGCCAGGTCGATATGGTCGAGGACGGGTAGCCACGCCGCCGACACGGCGAGCCGCTCGGACAGCCGCTGCGCCGCCGTGTCGCGGTCGGCCGCCTTTCGGGTGTTCTCCACCTCGGCGAGCGCCCGGTGCAGACGATCGGTGAGCTCCGCGACCTCGTCGCTTTCGGACGGCGGTGTCGGGGGCGCGGATGCGATCGGCTCGGTCATGGCTCACCCCGTGGAGAAGTCGGCGTCGATGACGTCGTCGCTGCCCTGGGCGCGGGCACCGGCGGATTGCTGCTCGCCCGGCTGCTGCCCGCCCGGTCCCTGCCCTGCCTGCGCGCCGGCGGGCTGGGCACTCAGCGAGTACAGCGCCTGCTGAAGGTCCCCGGTCAGCTGCCGGACCCGGTCCAGCGGCGCCCGGTCACGCACCGCCTGCCGTGCCTCCTCGACGAGCATCGAGGCGCGGGCCCGCTCGTGCTCCGGCACCTGGTCACCGAGGTCGCCCAGGCGGCGCTCGGCCTGGTAGGCGATGCTGTCCAGCGCGTTGCGGGCGTCGACCTCCTCGCGCATCCGCCGGTCCTCGGCCCGGTGCTGTTCGGCCTCGCGGACCAGCCGTTCGACCTCGGAAGTGTCCAGCGTGCCGCTCTCGGTGATGGTGATCTTCTGTTCCGCGTTCGTGTCCTTGTCCCGGGCGGAGACGTTGAGGATGCCGTTGGCGTCGATGTCGTAGGTGACCTCGATCTGCGGCGCGCCGCGCGGGGCCGGACGGATGTTCTCCAGCCGCATCCGGCCGAGGACCCGGTTGTCGGCGGCGCGTTCCCGCTCCCCCTGCAGCACCACGACGTCGACTGCGGGCTGGTTGTCTTCCGCGGTGGAGAACACTTCGCCGCGCCGCGTCGGGATGGTGGTGTTGCGCTCGATGACCTTCGTCATGAGCCCACCCAGGGTCTCGATTCCGAGGGAGAGCGGGGTGACGTCGAGCAGCACGACGTCGCGCACCTCGCCCTTGAGCACCCCGGCCTGGATCGCCGCGCCGAGCGCGACCACCTCGTCGGGGTTGACCGTCATGTTGGGTTCTTTGCCGCCGGTCAGCCGGCGGACGAGGGCCTGCACCGCGGGCATCCGCGTCGCGCCGCCGACGAGGATGACCTCGTCGAGGTCGTCCACGCTGACCTTGGCGTCGCTCATCGCCTGCCGTACCGGGCCCATCGTCCGCTCCAGCAGGTCGTGCGTCAGCTCCTCGAACAAGGCGCGCGTGACCGTCGCCGTGAGGTGCTTCGGCCCGTTCGCGTCGGCGGTGATGAACGGCAGGTTCACCTGCGTCTGCGTCACCGACGACAGCTCGATCTTGGCGCGCTCCGCGGCCTCGGTGAGCCGCTGCAACGCCTGCGGGTCCTTGCGCAGGTCGATGCCCTGCTCCTGCTTGAACTCCTCGGCGAGGTGGTCAACCAGGCGGTGGTCGAAGTTGTCGCCGCCCAGGTGGGTGTCCCCGGCCGTGGCGCGCACCTCTACCACGCCGTCGCCGACATCGAGGATACTCACGTCGAACGTGCCGCCGCCCAGGTCGAACACGAGGACCGTCTCGTGGCCCTTCTTGTCCAGCCCGTAGGCGAGCGCGGCCGCGGTGGGCTCGTTGATGATCCGCAGGACCTCGAGACCGGCGATCTTGCCGGCGTCCTTGGTCGCCTGCCGCTGGGCGTCGTTGAAGTACGCCGGGACCGTGATCACCGCTTCGGTGACCTTCTCCCCGAGATACTTGCCGGCGTCCTCGGCGAGCTTGCGCAGGATCTGCGCGGAGACCTCCTCCGGCGAGATCAGCTTGCCCCGTACCTCGAAGCGCACCATGCCGTCCGGACCCGGCGCGACGTCGTAGGTCACCGTTTTGATCTCCTCGGCGACCTCGTCGAACTTGCGGCCGATGAACCGTTTCGCCGAGTAGATCGTGCCCTTCGGGTTCAGCACCGCCTGCCGCCTGGCCAACTGCCCGACGAGGCGCTCGCCCGTGTCGGTGTAGGCAACGACCGACGGTGTCGTGCGGCTGCCCTCCGCGTTGGGCACGACCGTCGCCTGACCGCCCTCGAACGCCGCGATCACCGAGTTGGTCGTGCCCAGGTCGATCCCTACAGCCCTGGCCATGAGTCGGACTCCTCTCGCATGTGCGGACGCTCGCCTGTATGGGACGTGCTGTCAGCGTTCCTGCGTGCGGAGCAGCTGCCGCGCCTGGTCGGCGTACTCGGCGTCGACCATCACCGAGTACGTGTTCGCCTGGATGGCGCTCGCGGAGCTGAAGTCACGCCTGCCACCGGTCATCGCGTGGGCGAATGCTCCGAACACAGCACCCCATACGACACCCGCGACGACGCCGAACACGACGACCTGCCACCAGGCACCGACGGCGAAGACGCCGAGCAGGATGCCGATCAGCAGGCCGAACCAGGCGCCGGTGCCGGCTCCCGCCAGCGCCGAGCGAGCCGTGGTCATCCGGCCCAGCACCTTCTCCACGAGGCGTACGTCGGTGCCGACGATGGTGACGCGGTCGACGGGGAACTTCTTGTCGGACAGGAGGTCCACGGCGCCCTGCGCGGACAGGTAGTCCGGATACGTCGCGACCGTCACCATCGGCCGCTCCTCCGCCCGGGCGTCCCTCCCCCGGCCGCTGCGGCCCTCGGCGGCGCCCGGCGTGGCGGGCGGGCGCTCGTTCGTACGGAACGGCATCGCGCTGCTCTCGTACGGGCTCGTGGCATCGCCGGGTACGGTCATGATGACAGCGCTCCTTTCCGAGGGATCAGCCGACAACGATCTGTCGGCCGCCCCGGGCGCACCGTGAGGGCCACTCCCTTCGCGGCCTGGTTTTCGAGCCTTCACCGGGTCGGGGCGACGGTGCCCATCCTTCGCGGGTGAGACTGGTGCGTTCATGGCTCCCGCAACAGCTCGCGGTACCGGCCGGGCAGTTGCACCTGCACGTCGAAGAACTCCTCGTCGTCGACGACGTCCCGCACCGTTGACAGCACGGCCCGGATGTACCGGATCACGCGGTCCGGGGGGAACCCGGTGCGCTGGGTGACCTCGACGACGAACTCCTCCGGAGCGAGGTCCGGATCGGGTGCCTCCTGGCCCCGCCGCAGCGCCGGATGCAGCTGGACCGGCAGGAACGTCATCAGGTCCTCGGCCTCGCCGCCGATCCGCCGGGCCAAGGTCTCCAGGACGACCTCCGCCACGCGCTGCGCGTGCCCCGGGTCGAGCCCGGCGCGGTCCGCGACCTTGCGCACGAAGCTTTCCGCCGGGACACCGCCGGCGAATTCAACCTTCGGCAGCAGGGGCGCGTACGTGCGGGGTAGCCGTGCCGTGAGGTGCCGGTAGGTCTCGTCGTCCAGCACCTGGCCCAGCGCTGTCATCACCACCGTCGTGTGCCGCTGCGCCGCCTCGACCGGCGCGTCCTCCCGGTGGGCCACCCGGCTCACGAAGCCGGCGGAATCGAACCGTTGCGCCGATCCGGTGGTGAACTGTGCCCGTACTGCGCGAGGGCCCACCCGATCGGTGAGCTGCTGCACCGGCGACAGGGCGCGGTCCGGTTCGCGTATCGACACTTCCCACTGACGAATGTCCACCCGTCCGCGGAGATGGCGGCGGAAGCCGCCCAGGACTGAGACGCCGGACCAGTACGCGGCGATCACGGGTTGATGGCCTGGAGAGTCTCCGCGATGATCTGGCGTGAGCGGGTTCGCGCCACGGAATCGGTCAACATGTCCTGGACCATGACCTCTGTCGCACCCGATTCCCGGATCACGGGCTCGAGCTGGGCACGCAGGGTCGCCGGGGTCCCGGAAATCTGCGGCGGAATGACGCCGTTGACAATCGTGCTCGGCTGCGCCTTCACCGAGACGCTCAGCTCCGCCCGGGCCTGCTCCACGGTGGGGATGGGCCGGTCCCGTCCACCGGCCCGCAGGGCTCGCGCGGGCCAGGTCAGCCGGTGGGCCGACTCCTCGTCTTCGGCGGCGACGATGTTCAACGCGAGCATCGGCTGCGGGGCGCCGGTTCCGAAGGGTGTTTTCGTGAAGCCTTCCCGGTAGTGCCGCAGCGCGCGGGAGGTCAGGGCCGGGTTGATGTGGCCGCCGAAGGTGTAGCCGATGCCGAGCCGCGCGGCGAGGCCGGCACTGGTGCCGGAGGAGCCGAGCACCCAGACCTCGGGAACGCCGTCGATTCCGGCCGTGAGGTCGATCGCCGCAAAGGGGTGGGCGCGGTCGAATGCGTTGTGAAGGTAGCCGATGATCTCGTGCACCTGGTCGGGGAAGTCGTCGGACGGCCGGCTGCCGCGGTCACGGCGCAGCGCGTGGTCGATGAGGGGTGTGGCCGTGGAGCGGCCGAGCCCCAGGTCGATGCGGCCTGGGGCGAGTGATTCGAGCATCAGGAAGCGCTCGGCGACGCTGAAGGCGCTGTAGTGGTTGAGGAGCACGGCACCCGAGCCGAGGCGGATCCGGGAGGTCCGCTGGGCGGCCGCCGCGATCAGCGGGGCCGGGTCCTGGGCGGCGTATCCCGTCGCGTGATGGTGCTCGGCGAACCAGAAGCGGTGAAAGCCGAGGTGTTCGGCCTCCTCGGCCGCGGCCAGAGCCCGGTCGAGGGCTTCACGCTTGGTGCCGCCGGGCGCGACCGGGGCCAATTCGACGAGTGAGTACCTCACCCGAGGCCCCCGGCGTGCAGGACGCCGCCGGTCCAGGACGGGAAGCCGGCCGCGAGCACCGAGGCGACGTCGGCACCGGCCGGGTCGATCCGCAGGCCGTTGTCGAGGGCGCGGCGGGCGGCGGCGGTCATGGCGGCGGGATCGGGGCCGGCGTCCAGGAGGGTCCGCACGAAGGAGACGTGGCCGCCGTGGATCAGCACGGGGATGCCGCCCTTCGCGCGGACCTCAGGGACGAGGTCCGCGTCGGTGATTTCGACGATCGGGGCGCCGGGGGCGAAGAACACCGCGGCGAGGGGGTTGGCGACGATCTGTGGGAACTCACGCACGCCGGCGTGCGAGCCTGCCGAGGGAGACCCGGCAGGCTCGCCTGTCGCAGCACGCTCGGCGGGTGCCGTGGCGGCGGCACGCATCGCGAAGAAGAGATGCGCCAGACTCGGGATCTCGGGCGCGCTCAGCAACGCCCGGCAGGCCGCCGTCTCGATCTCGAACGCCTCATCCAGCGGCGCCGCCGCGCTCCGCGCCGCCACCTGCAGAACCGCGGCGAGCGCACGCACCGGCGACCCCGCCGAGCGGCGTCCCACCTCATCGGCAAGACCCGGTGGCTCCGCGGTCCCGCCAGGGATCTCATAGCCGGGCCGCTCCCACCGCTGCACGAAACGCCCGGCCGGCTGCGCCAGCACCCAGGCCCGTGCCGCGGCGACCACGTCATCGGCCAACTCGTCCACCAAGCCGGCGGCCAGCGCCTGTGCCGGGTGATACGCCGTGCCCGGCCCGACGATCTCGAGCACCGTCGCGGCGATCCCGAACATCCGCGTCACTCGGACCGTCCCGCCACCTCCGGGAATGATGCCCATCCCGGTCTCGGCGAGCGCCCACACGACCGACGGGTCGTTCGGGCCGACCCGGTAGTGGCAGGCCAGCGCGAGCTCGAAGCCGCCGCCGAGCGCGGAGCCGTTGAGCGCGGCGGCGACCGGCCGGCCCAGGGTCTCCAGCCGGCGCGCCTGGTCGCGCAGCGGCGTCAGCAGGTCGTAGGTGCCGGCCGCCTCGTCCGGGGTGATCTCGCTCGGCACGAAGTCGGGCCCGGCGATGAAGGAGCGTTTCGCCGACGTGAGGACCACGCCGCGCAGCCGGTCGAGCTGCCGGGTGAGGTCGTCGAGGCAGGCGCCGAGCCCGTCGTAGTGGCGGCGGTTGAGCATGTTCGCGGTGCGGCCGGGGTCGTCGAGCGTCACGGTGACGACGCCGTCGGCGTCCCAGGACCAGCGGGCCGAACCTGATTGTTGGACATCCGTCATACCTTCAACATAGGCAATAGTATGATGGATGTCCAACGGTAGGGTGGGGGTATGGCCCGGGAAGACGACGTGATGCCGGACATCGCCGACGTGACGATGGTCGACGTACTGCGGGCGGTCGCCGATCCGATCCGCCTGCGCATCGTGCAGACGCTTGCCGACGGCCAGCCGCACGGCAAGTGCGGCACGCACTGGGACTTCGGCGTGCACAAATCGACCATGACGCACCATTTCCGCACGCTGCGGCAGGCGGGCCTGACGCGCACCGTCGTGGCCGGCCGCACACACACCATTGAGCTGCGCCGCGATGAGCTCGACGCACGCTTCCCCGGCCTGATCGACGCCCTCACCACCACCGAAGTCCCGATGGGCGGCACGGCGGCCGACCGGGCCTGAGCGGTCCCCTGCGAGCGCTGTCAGCGGCTCGATCGCCTCGCCCTTGAGCGAATCGCGCCACAGCGCGCCGACCACGTCGCCGGCCGACCGGGGCGGCACGGTCGATGCCCGGTCGAGGACGACGAGCGCCACCTCAGCGCCGGTCGCGTCGAAGACCTCCCGCGCGCGGTGCACGCTCGCCGTGGCCGGCATGATGACGGACGAGGCCGCGCCGACCAGCAGGGTCGGGTCACCGGCGCGCCATCGACCCGGATGGCGTCGCCGCTCGGCTCATTCCACGACGGCCCGGGTGTCGTAGGCCGCACGGGCTCGCTCCACTCCGGCCACGTTCTCCCTGCCCCAGGCGATCATCGGCTTGACGGCTTCGTGGAGGGTGACGCCCATCTCGGTGAGCCGGTACTCGACGTGCGGGGGCATGACCTCGAGCACGGTACGGACGAGGATGCCGTCGCGTTCGAGATTACGCAGGGTGACGGTCAACATCCGCTGGCTGATGCCGTCCAGGCCGCGCTTGAGCTCGCTGAACCGCCTCGGCCCCGCGTCCAGCATCGAGATGACGAGCAGTGACCACTTGTCCTCGATCAGCGGGCGACATCCGCTGCGCATGGTTACCTCCAGAGAACCGAGGCACCGGAATGTGCCTGATTGCCCGGTGCGTGAGATTCGTCAGAGCATGAACGAACTCCCACTCACACCCTCACACAGCGAAGGATAGGCATGTCCACCTACGTCCTCATCCATGGTGCGTGGCACAGCGGGGCGGCCTGGGACCGCGTCGTACCGCTGCTGAGCGCCGCCGGCCACCGGGTTCTCGCGCCGACCCTGACCGGCTACGGCGACCGCATCCACCTCCTCAGCCCCGAAGTCGGACTCGACACGCACATCGACGACGTCGTGCGCCTGCTCGACGACCAGGACGACGTCGTCCTCGTCGGCCACAGCTACGCCGGCATGGTCATCACCGGAACAGCGAACCGCACACCAGACAAGATCGCCCGCCTCGTCTTCCTCGATGCCATGGTTCCCCAAGACGGCGAAAGCGCCATCGACGTGATGCCGGCCACCCAACACCTGATCGACCAGGCGGCACGGACCGACACCCCCTGGCGCCTGCCACCGATGTCCCGCTCCTTCGGCGTCACGGAACCGGCCGACCTCGCCTGGCTGGACACGATGTTGTCCGACCAACCGGTCCGCTGCCTGCAGCAGCGGGTCGCCTTCGACAATCCGGCCGCGCACGCGATCCCACGCACCCACATCCACTGCACCGCCGACGCTCCGCCGCGGCGCCCCGTCCCCCCGCAGGACGAGGTGTGGGAGCTCCCGACCGGCCACGACTGCATGATCACCATGCCCTTCGAGCTCACCGAACTCCTCCTCAAAGCGCACTGAGGAAACGGAATCTCTCCGTCACGGGCGCCCGCCGGCGCCGTGACGGAGAGGTGATCCCCGGCGGATCAGGCCTTGCGGTCTTCGCGGGCGAGCACGGCGATGCGCAGATCGCGCGCCCGTTCAACGTGGGCCTGCAGTTCGCTGCGCGCGCGGGCCGGATCACGGTCGTGGACGGCGTCGAACACCCGCCGGTGCTCGTCCTGGGTGGTCTGCCGATCGTCGGGCGTGCCGGCAGGCCGGGCTTCGTAGGCGGCCAGCTGGGCGTCGACCCGGCTCGCCAACTGTGCCACCGTCGGGTTGTGGGCCGCGTCGCGCAGTGCGTCGTGGAACGCGTCGTTGATGTGGATGAGGTCTGCCCCGGTGGCGGCCTCGGCCTGCTCGAGAAGGTGCCGGAGCCGGGCCAGATCGAGCTCGCTGCGCCGCTGCGCGGCCAGCTCGGCCGCGGCGACGTCGAGGATGATGCGGGCCTCGAACAGCTCGACGACCTGTTCGGGACTGCGAACGGGCACCGCGTAGCCGAAGCGCACGCGTTCGAACAGGCCGTCCTGTTCGAGCCGGGCCAGGGCGTTGCGGACCGGCGTGCGGGACACGCCGTACTCGGAGGCGAGCTGAGCCTCGCCGAGCGTCAGGCCCGGCGTGACCTGACCCTCGACGATCCGGCGCCGGATCTGGGCGTAGATGTCGTCCGCGCCGAGCTGCTTCGCCGGGTTCTCCTGCTGTGCTGCCACCTGGGAACATCTCCTCGCTGTGCGCCGCTGTCGATCACCACTGTAGCCATGCTTAGTTCCTAGTGATACGGTATGGATTCATTGTGGATCCACATGGAGGTTCGGTGATGGCGGGAATGCGGTCAGCGTTGCTGACGCGCCGCCGTGCCGTCGACATGATGCTGGTCTGCAGCGCGCGCTGTCGCTGATCAGCCCAGCCTCTTTCACCGCACCCGCGCGCCGCTCCCCCGATCCCTGCTGCCTGCCGATCCTTCGGCGGCTCCTGCCGTGGCGCGTGCCTCTCTCAGTACGGAAGGAACAGCCGTGTCTTCTGCACGCCGGCTCAGGATCGGCCTGGCCGCCTATGGAACCGGATGGGATCTGGAGGCCTGGCGGCTGCCGGGCGCCACGAACTCTGGACTGCTGGACCCGAGCGTCATCGTCGACGTCGCCCGCATCGCCGAGCGGGGCAAGCTCGACTACGTCTTCAGCGGCAGCGCGCTCGCGACCGAACCGAACCGCCTGAACCGGGTCTTCCGGTGGGACAACTCGGTGTACGCCGGAACGCTCGCGGCCGTCACCGAGCATGTCGGGTTCTTCCCCAGCTACAACACCTCCTTCGAGCACCCGTACTTCGTCGCCCGGCAGATCGCGACCGCGGACCGGTTCAGTGCCGGCCGCATCGGCGTGAACCTCGTCTACGGCATCGACCGCGAGGGCGGACCGGCGGGCAACTTCGGCGGCTGGCCGCTGCCCGACGAGCAGTCCAAGTACGACCGCGCGGACGAGTTCACCGAGGTGTTGTTCCGGCTGCTGCACGACAGCTGGGAACACGACCTCCTGCTCGACGACCGGGACGGCGGCACCCTGATCCGGCCGGGCAGCTGGCACCCGATCGACTTCGTGGGCAAGCACTTCCAGGTCCGGGGCCCGTTGAACGTGCCGCCGCCGGTGCAGCCCAAGGTGCCGCTGATCCACGTCGGCGAGTCGGCCCGCTCACTCGAACTCGGGATCCGCCACGCCGAGGTGCGCTTCTCCCCGTACTACGGATTCGAGGAGGGCAAGCGCCGCTACCAACAGGTCAAGCAACAGGTCGCCGAGGCGGGACGAGATCCCGACAAGTTCCTGATCATCCCCGGTATCACGTTCTTCGTCGCCGGTACCGAGCGCGAGGCGAGGGAGAAGTTCAATGAGGCCCATCGTGTCCAGACCGAAGAGGTCATCCCGGCCTACTTCTCGAAGGTGTTCGGCGTCGACCTGGCCGGTGTCCGGGCGTCGAGCCGGGCGGCCGACGTGCTGCCGCTGGAACGGCTGAACGGCGACGCCCTCAAGACCAACCAGACCGGCGGTCTGGCCAGGGAGGCGAGCACCGTGAAACGCGGCGGGCTCGACGACGCGCACTGGCTGCACGACCTGCTGGCCAAGCGACTCGGCGAGGATCTCACGCTGGCCGAGTTGTATCACGCGGTGCAGAGCCACCTGCACGGCGAGCAGATCTTCGTCGGCGACACCGCCGGCTTCGCCGACTGGCTCGAGGCGAACTTCGTCGAGCGGGTCTTCGACGGGATCCAGCTGTTCCCGCCGTACCACCGCGGGCCGGCCGACTTCTTCGTCGACAACGTCGTGCCCGAACTGCAGCGGCGCGGGCTGTTCCGCCGCGAGTACGAGTCCCGTCTGCTGGCCGAGAACCTCGGCATCGCCTGAGCCCCGAGAAGGAGCATTTTCACATGTTCGACGGTCAACCCCCTGCCCGGCCCGGTAGCGTCCGGCGCCGCTCAGGCCGTACCGCTTCAGCATTGACCGCGACCATCGCGGCAGCGCTCGTCGCCGTCCTGGCCGCGTGCGGCGCGAACCCGGCGGCCTCGCCGGCGCAGAACGCCGGCGAGCCGGTGTCCGGCGGTAACCTGGTCTACCTCGCCTCCTACGACAACCCCGACTTCCAGTGGACCGACGTCAACGACTGGGAACCGGGCATCATCTTCAGCGCTCTCGTCGACCGGCTCGTCTATTGGGACGCGAAGTCGAGCACGCTCAGGCCGTGGCTGGCCGAATCGTGGACGGCCAACCCCGACAGCACCCAGTTCACCCTGAAGATCCGCAAGGGTGTGACGTTCAGCGACGGCTCGGCGCTGAACGCGCAAGTCGTCGCCGACAACCTGACGATCAAAGGCAAGGGCGACAAGGCGCTCGGCATCCCGGGCACCTACACCTGGCCCGCCGGTTTCGAGAGCGCGACCGTGACCGACGCCGACACCGTGGCCGTGAAGTTCTCCCGACCGGCGTACGGCTTCATCCGGGCGTTGACCTTCTACCACAGCGGCATCGTGGGCGAGAAGACGCTCAAGCTGAGCTTCCAGGACAGCTCCGACATCAAGAACCTCGTCGGCAGCGGCCCGTTCGTGTTCGACAGCTACACCCCCGGCGAGCAGTACGTCCTGAGCAAGCGCAAGGACTACAGCTGGGCTCCGGACGGCGTCGGGCACGCCGGTCCCGCCTACCTGGACAAGATCATCGTCCGGATCGCCGGGCAGAACAGCGTGCGGACCGGGCTGCTGCAGTCCGGGCAGGCCGACGTCATTCGCGACGTGCCCCCGGCCGACGAGCAGCGGCTCGGCCAGACGGGATTCACCGTGCTGCCGGCCAAGCAGATCGCGTACTCGGTGCAGATCCGCGTCCGGCCGAACAGTGCCGCGACGGCGGACGTCCGCGTGCGGCAGGCGATCCAGCACGCCGTGAATCGCAAGGAGCTCGTGGACACGCTCTACTTCACCGACATCTGGAAGCCGGCGACATCCGTGATCGAGTCGGGCGTGCCGGGCTGGGTGGACCTGTCCGCCAAGCTCACCAACGACGTGGACAAGGCGAACAACCTGCTGGACCAGGCCGGTTGGACCGCCCGGGACCCGCAGGGCTTCCGCACGAAGGACGGCCAGCGCCTGTCGTTCCTGGTGTACTCCGTGTCGTGGATCCGGCAGTCGCAGCCCGAACTGCTCCTGCTGGCCCAGCAGCTGAAGAAGGTGGGCGTCGAGCTGACGGTCAAGAACGTCGACTCCAACAACGAGACGGCGGCGGTCGGCGCGCCCGGCGTGAGCCTGTCCATCTCGCTGGGCAGCGTGCCGACCGTGTCCGGGCCGATGCGCAACAACTTCCACAGCGCGGTCACCACGAGCTGGTTCAACAGCGGTGCGCTGGCCAAGGACACCGAGCTTGACGGTCATGTCGACGCGCTCAGCAACGCCACCGACGACGCCGGCTACACCAAGGCGGTCGGCGAACTGCAGAACTACCTGATCGACCAGGCGTACGTGATCCCGCTGGACACGAACCAGCAGACATTCGCCGTGGCGAAGAAGGTGCACGACCTGAACGTCGACGCGTACGGGCGGCTGTTCTTCTACGACGCCTGGCTGAGCAAGTAGCCGGGCCCCGGACCCACCATCTCGACCGGGCGGGACGCGCGCGTCCCGCCCGGACTGAGCGAAGAGAGCGCACAGTGAAACAGCTACTGCGGCGGGCCGGCGTACTCGCGCTGGTTCTGTTCCTGGTCTACACGCTCGTGTTCGTCGTGCTCGTCGTGCTGCCCGGCGATCCGATCAGCAACCGCCTCAGCGACCCGGACGCGGGCTACACGCCGCAGACGGTGGATCTGCTCAAGCAGTACTACGGCGTCGACAAGCCCGCGGCGCTGCGGTACGCGGAAGGCTTGCTGCGGGCTCTGCACGGCGATCTGGGACACTCGCTCGCCGACGGGCAGCCCGTGACCGGCAAGCTCGCCGACGCCTTCGCACCGACGCTGGAGCTGGGCGGCATCGCGCTGTTGGTCGTGCTCATCCTCACCGCCCTCGTCGGACTCGGCGCGCTGTACGGCCGCGTCCCGGCGCTGCGCGTGGCGTTCATGTCGGTGCCGTCGCTCGTCTACTCGCTGCCGGTGTACCTGGTCGCCGTCGTGTTCATCCAGGCGTTCTCATTCCAGCTCGGCTGGGTGTCACTCAACGGCGACGGCGGATTCGCCGCCACCTTCCTGCCGGCCTGCGTCCTCGGCATCACCATCTCGCCACCGCTGATCCAGGTATTCGTCCGCAGCCTGATCAACGCGGACCGCCTGCCGCACATCACCGTCGCCCGCGCCCGGGGCATCCCCGAGTTGCGGATACTCACCCGGCATCTGTTGCCGGGCGCCGCGCTGCCGAGCCTGACCGTCCTGGGCATCACCATCGGCTACCTCATGAGCGGCGCCGTCGTCACCGAGACCGTGTTCACCCGCTACGGACTCGGGGCGCTCACCCAGAAGGCCGTGCAGCAACACGATCAGCCGGTGCTGCTCGGCATCGTCGTGGTCAACGCCGCGGTGTTCATGCTTGCCAACCTCCTCGTCGACGTCGTCTATCCGCGCTTCGACCCACGTGTCCAGCCGAGGTTCAGCCATGCCAAGTAGTGCCCACGACACCCTGCTCGCCGACCTCGGTACCGAACCGGATCCCGGTATCGAAGCCGGACGCTCAGGCACCGCCCCGCGCCTGCGGGGACGCCGAATCCCGCCCACCGTCGTGCTGTCCGTGCTCGTCATTGTGGTCGTGCTCGTCTCGGCCGTCGCGCCCTCGCTGCTCGCCGGTCAGGACCCGATCAACGGCGTCCCGTCCGACAAGCTCGCGTCGATGAGCGGGGCACATTGGCTGGGCACCGACTACCTCGGCCGCGACATGTACTCGCGGATCGTCCACGGTGCCCGGACCTCGGTGCTCAGCGCGATCCTCGCCGTCGCCGTGGCCGTGAGCCTCGGCACGGTCACGGGCCTCGCCGCGGCACTCGGGCCACGGTGGCTGGAGACACCGCTGATGCGGCTCATCGACGTGCTGCTCGCGATCCCGTCACTGCTCCTGGCGATGGTGTTCGTCGCCGCCTTCGGGTTCTCCAGCGCCAACGCCGCCGTCGCGGTGGGACTTTCGATGATCGCCAGCTTCGCCCGGGTGGCCCGGATCGAAGCGCTGCGCGTGCGTTCGGCGCCGTACATCGAGGCCGCGGAAGTCGCCGGCACCAGCCGCGTCGGAGTCGTGGTCGTACATCTGCTGCCCAACATCGCCACGACGCTCATCTCATTGGCGGTTCTGGAGTTCGGCGCGGCGATCCTGGCGCTGTCGACGTTGTCGTTCCTCGGCTTCGGCGCCCAGCCGCCCGACCCGGAGTGGGGGCAGCTCGTCGCCGAGGGCGCGAACTTCTTCTACGCAGCGCCGTGGCTCGTCTATGCCCCCGCCGCCGTGGTCGTCATCGTCGTGCTCGCCGTGAACCGCCTGTCCACCTACCTCGACGCGAGGGCATTCGATGAGTCGCTCTGAAGCACCCGCCGATCCGCCGCTGCTGCGAGTACGAAACCTGTCGATCGCCTACCGGGCTGCCCGGCAGTGGAACCCTGTGGTGCACGACGTCTCCTTCGACGTCCGGGGCGGCGAGACCGTCGCGCTGATCGGGGAATCCGGCTCCGGCAAGACCACGCTCGCCGGCGCCGTGCTGCGGATCCTGCCGGCCAACGCGCGGACCACAGGCGGCACGATCCTGTTCGACGGCACCGACCTCGGCCGGGCGTCGCGACGGCAGCTGCGGCAGCTCCGCTCGCACGAGCTCGGCTACGTGCCACAGGACCCGACCATGTCGTTCAACCCGTTGCGTACAGTGCGCAGCCAGCTGTACGAGATCCTCCGCCTTACCGGACCCGAGCACGGTCCGGCCGCAGCAGCGGAGGCTCTGCTGCGGCGGGCCGGGGTCTCCGACACCGCCCGCGTGCTGGACTCCTATCCGCATCAGTTGTCCGGCGGGTTGCTGCAGCGCGCGCTCATCGCCGCGGCGATCGCGGGACGGCCGCGGCTGCTCATCGCCGACGAGCCGACCTCCGCGCTCGACGCGACCATCCAGAAGGGCATCCTCGACACGCTCGATCAACTGCGTACCGAGCTCGGCCTCGCGGTTCTGCTCATCACGCACGATCTGGCCCTCGCCGCGGCGCACAGCGATCAGGTCGTCACGCTCGACCGGGGCCGGGTGGCCTCGGCGCCGTATGCCGAAGCGTTGTTCGCGAGCGCCCCCAAGCCGGTCGCCGTCACGCTCGCCGAACGCGCCGACGACACCGCCCGGGAGGCCCCGGGGCCGGCCCTCACCGTCGACAGCGTGAGCAAGACGTTCGGCCGGTTGACGGCGGTCGACGCCGTCTCCTTCGACGTCCCGTCGGGCACCACACACGCGCTCGTCGGTGAGTCGGGGTCGGGCAAGACGACCCTCGCCCGGATCGTGCTGGGCCTGCTGCACGCCGACTCCGGTGCGGTGCGGCTCGCCGGACAGCCGGTCGACCCCACGGATCGCGTTGCCCTGCGCAAGGTCCGGCGCGACCTGCAGATCGTGCACCAGAATCCGTACGGCTCGCTCGATCCGCGGTACACGGTGGCACGCATCATCGGCGAGCCATTGGTCGGCTACCGCGCCGGGGACCGTCGGCAGCGACAGGCACGCATCGGTGAGCTGGCCGACGCCGTGGGCCTGCCTGCCAACGTGTTGCAGCGCCGGGCACGTGAACTGTCCGGCGGCCAGCGGCAGCGGGTCGCGATCGCGCGTGCGCTTGCCCTCAACCCGAAACTCATCGTGCTCGACGAGCCGACCTCCGCGCTCGACGTGCGAATCCAGGATCAGGTGCTGCAGCTGCTGCAGACGCTGCAGCGCGAACGTTCGCTGACCTACCTGTTCATCTCCCACGATCTGCGCCTGGTGGCCGGCCTCGCCCACACGGTCACGATTCTGCGCAGCGGTACCGCCGTCGAGTCCGGCCGTGTCGCCGACGTCTTCCGGTCACCGGCCGAGGAGTACACCCGCGTCCTGCTCGAGTCCGTGCTGTAGACCAATCCCGAGGAGTCCCGTGTCCGATCCCCGCACGCAACACCTGATCAGTGCCCGAGAGCTGATCGACCATCCGGTGCCGCGACCCGTCGTGCTGCACATCGGCCGGGCGTCCGCGACGCTTCCGGCGCCACAGGTGAAAATCGCCGGTGCCCATGTGACCGAACTCGAGGACGACTTCGCGGGACCCGCGGACGGCGTGCGCGGGAGGCTGCCGTTGCCCGACGCCCCCATCCTGACGCATCGGATACGAAGCTGGGGCATCGACGGCGGAACGCCGGTGATCGTCTACGCCGCTCGATCCGAACTCGTCTCCGCGGCCACAAGGGCCTGGTTCGTCCTGCGCTGGGCCGGGCTGCCCGACGTCCGCCTGCTCGACGGCGGGCTCGACGCCTGGCTGGCCGAGGGCGGCGACACCGAGGACATCGCCACGACGGCTCCCGCGGTGCCGGGCGACTTCACCGCATCGCCCGGTCACCTGCCCACGATCGACGCCGACCGCGCAGCCAAGTTCGGCGCCCGCGGGAACCTTCTCGACGCCCGCGACAAGGCCGCCTACGCCGGCGGTCACATTCCCGGCGCGCGACTCGTACCAAGTGCCGTGTTCGACAACGGCAGACTCAAGAGCGCGCAGACCCTGCGGTCCGCACTCCCCATTCCGGCGGCCGTGTACTGCGGCGCGGGTGTCTCGGCCACCACCGTCGCGTTCGCCTACGCCACGCTCGGCCGCACCGTCCCGGTCTACGTCGCCTCGTGGTCGGGGTGGACAGCCGATGCCGACCGGCCGATCGAGCAGGCCTGACCGAGGCCGGCTGACTCAGCTGGCGAGCAGGAACCGCGTCAGTACCCGGACGCCGAACTCGAGGCCGTCGACCGGCACGCGCTCGTCGACGCCGTGGAACAGCGAGGCGAAGTCCAGACCCGGCGGCAGGCGCAGCGGTGCGAAGCCGAAGTTGCGGATGCCCAGCAGCTGGAAGGACTTGGCATCGGTACCGGCGGACAGCATGTACGGCAGCAGCCGGGCGCCCGGGTCCTCGGCCGAAATGGCCGCCGCCATCGCGTCCACCAGGTGTCCGTCGAACGTCGTCTCCACCGGCGGGAGCTGGTCCCAGTCGAGCTCGACATCCGGCCCGAGCACCTCGGCCAGGGTCTTGGCGAAGACGTCCTCGCGGCCGGGCAGCATCCGCCCGTCGACGGTGGCCTCGGCCAGCGACGGCACGACATTCGTCTTGTACCCGGCGTTGAACATGGTGACGTTGGCGGTGTCGCGCAGGGTGGCGCCGATGAGCCGGGCGACGGAGCCGAGCCGGGCCACGGCCGCCTCCGGGTCGTCGGGATCGAACGGCACCCCGGTCAGCTCGGCGACGCCCTCCAGAAACTCGCGGGTGGCCCCGGTCAGCACGATCGGGAACCGATGGGCGTCGAGCCGGGCCACCGCGGCCGCGAGCTTGGCCACGGCATTGTCGGTGTGCACCATGGACCCGTGCCCGGCGGTGCCGCCGGCCTTGAGCCGCAGCCACATGATGCCCTTCTGCGCCGTCTCGACGAGGTAGGCGCGCACGTCGTCGCCGAGGGTCAACGAGAATCCGCCGACCTCGCTGACCGCCTCGGTGACGCCCGCGAACAGCTCCGGGCGGTGCTGAACCAGCCAGCGGGCACCGTTGAAGCCGCCGGCCTCCTCGTCGGCGAGGAACGCGAAGACCAGATCCCGCGGCGGTACCGTGCCGTCGCGCTTGAACTGCCGGGCCACCGCGAGGCTCATCGCGACCATGTGCTTCATGTCGATCGCGCCGCGGCCCCACACGTAGCCGTCGCGGATCTCGCCGGAGAACGGGTGTACGGACCACTCGGCCGGGTCGGCCGGCACGACGTCGAGATGGCCATGCACGAGCAGTGCGCCGCGGCCCGGGTCGGCCCCGGCCAGCCGGACGACAACGTTGCCGCGGCCGGGCCCCGATTCGACGTACTGCGGCTCGAAGCCCACCTCGGCCAGCTTCTCCGCGACGTACTCGGCGGCGACCCGCTCACCGGCGAGCGTCTCCGGGTCGCCGGTGTTCGTCGTGTTGATCCGGATCAGGTCGCTGGTCAGCGCGGCAACCTCGTCCACGGCACTCGCGGTCATGCCCCCACCCTAGACCTCCGGATAGATGTATGACACATTTTTCCTATCGGAATAGTGGTCTAATCTGGCGGCATGTCAGAACCTCAGTTGCCGGCGCGGCAGCGCAGCCGCTGGCCCTGGATCGCGGGCATCGCCGCCGTCGTCGTCGTGGCCGCCATCGTCGTGTTCGCCGTCACCCGCGGCGGATCGGACGACGACGGCGCGAAGACCGTGCGCATCGGCGTCACCGACGCGTCCCAGCCGTACTGGAAGACCTACGCGGACCTGGCCAAGCAGCGGTTGAACGTGACCGTGCAGTTCGTGAACTTCAACGACTACAGCCAGCCGAACCCGGCGCTGAAGGAGAAGCAGCTCGAGCTCAACGAGTTCCAGCACATCCAGTACCTCGCCAACTACAACGTCACCGCCCACGACGACCTGCAGCCGATCGGCGCGACGGCCGTCTACCCGCTGCCGTTGTACTCCCTGAACTACACGTCGCCCTCGGCGATCCCGGCCAATGCCAAGGTGGCCATCCCCAACGACGCCATCAACCAGGCCCGGGGGCTGCTGGTGCTGCAGGCGGCCGGGCTGGTGACGCTGAAGAACGGCGGTACCGCCTTCTCCAGCACGGCCGACATCGACACCAAGAAGGTCGACGTCGTGACGCTCGACGCCTCGCAGACCGCCGGGGCGCTCAAGAGCGGTTCGGTCGCCGCGGCGATCGTCAACAACAACTACGCCACCAGTGCCGGGCTGCCGAAGACGGCGGCTGTGTTCCAGGACGACCCGGCCAGCGCGAGCGCCGCACCCTACGTCAACATCTTCGTGGCCCGCGCCGCCGACAAGGACGACCCGACGTATCTCAAGCTCGCCGAGCTCTACCACGAGGCGAGCGTCGAGCAGGGCGTGCAGGAGTCCAACGGCGGCACCGCGGTGTTCCGCAAGGTCGCCCCGGGCGAGCTGCAGTCGCTGTTGAAGACGGTGCAGGACCAGGCCGTCGCCGCGGGCAAGAAGTAACGTGCCGCACGTACGCATCGAGCATGTCACGAAGGCGTTCACCCGGGGCCGCAACGGTTCCCGGGTGGTCGCCCTCGACGACGTCAGCCTCGAGGTCGACCAGGGCGAGGTGTTCGGCGTCATCGGCGAGTCCGGGGCGGGCAAGAGCACGCTGATCCGGCTCATCAACGGCCTGGAGTCGCCGACGAGCGGCCGGGTGTTCGTCGGCGACCACGAGATCTCCGCACTGTCCGAAGGGGACAGACGCGGGGTCCGCCGCGACATCGGCATGATCTTCCAGCAGTTCAACCTGTTCCGCTCCCGGACGGTGGCGGGGAACGTGGCGTACCCGCTCAAGGTCGCCGGCGTGCAGCGGGCCGAACGGGACCGGCGGGTGGCGCGGCTGCTCGACTTCGTGGGCCTGCTGGACCGTGCGCACGACCACCCGGAGCAGCTCTCGGGCGGGCAGAAGCAGCGCGTCGGCATCGCCCGGGCCCTGGCCACCGAGCCCTCGCTGCTGCTGGCCGACGAGTCCACCAGCGCGCTCGACCCGCGCACCACGGCTGAGGTGCTCGCGCTGCTGGGCCGGGTCAACCATGAGCTGGGCGTGACGATCGTGCTCATCACCCACGAGCTGGACGTGATCCGGGCCGTCGCGGACCGGGTCGCGGTCATGGACGGCGGCCGGATCGCCGAGGCGGGCACGGTGTACGACGTGTTCGCCCAGCCGCGCAGTACCGCCGCCGCCGACTTCGTGCGGGGCGCCCTGCGCGACCGGCCGTCGCCCGAGACCCTGGCGCGGCTGCGCCGCACGCACCCGGGGCGCCTGGTGAGCGTGGCCGTGCGGGACCGCACCGGCTTCCAGACCGCCCTGGCCAAGACGTTCCTGAAGCACCGGGTGGCGGCCGGCATCGTGTACGGCGGGATCAGCGAGCTGCAGCAGCGGGCGGTCGGCAGCCTCACGTTCGAGCTGACCGGCCCGGCCGAGGGCATCGACGCCGCCCTGGCCGCGCTGCGCGCCGACGGCGTCGATGTCGTCGAGGAGGACTGACGTGGACGAGTTCGTCACCAACCTGCCGGTGTTCCGCGAGGCGATCTGGCAGACGTTCTACATCGTCGTCATCTCGGTCGTGGCCGGCGGCCTGCTCGGGTTGATCCTGGGTCTGGCGCTGTACGCCACGCGACCGGGCAGCCTGTTGTCGAACCGGCTGACTTTCGTCATCATCAACATCCTCGTCAACGTGGTGCGCCCGATCCCGTTCGTCATCTTCCTCACCGCCATCCAGCCGCTCATGCTGGTGACGATCGGCACGACGATCGGCACCAACGCGGTCACGTTCGCGCTGTCGCTCGCGGCGGCGTTCGCGGTGAGCCGCATCATCGAGCAGAACCTCCTCGCCGTCGAGCCCGGGGTCATCGAGGCCGCCCGGGCCGCCGGCGCCCGCCCGATCAGCATCCTGCTCACCGTCGTGGTACCGGAGGCGCTCGGGCCGGTCATCCTGGGGTACACCTTCATCTTCGTGGGCGTGGTCGACATGTCCGCGCAGGCGGGCCTGTTCGGCGGCGGCGGCCTGGGCGACTTCGCGGTCACGTACGGCTCGCAGCGCTACAACTGGCCGGTCGTCTACATCACCGTCGCCACCATCATCGTGATCGTGCAGGCGGGCCAGTTCCTCGGCAACGCTCTGGCCCGGCGCGCCCTGCGGCGTTAGGCGTCGTTGACCTGGTCGATGCCGATGACCTCGATCTCGGCGCCGATGCCGTGCTCGGCGCAGAAGTCGAGCATCTCCTGGGCCTGCGGGAGCCCGCCGATGATCGAGCCGGTGAGGATGCGTCGCTGCGGGCTCAGCGAGCCGGAGTGCACCCGCATCGGCTCGGGCGGGCCGCCGACGCTGACCAGGACCCCGTCGACGGCCAGCAGCGAGAGGTAGGCGTCCAGGTCG
The DNA here is from genome assembly GCF_040300725.1 of Dactylosporangium sp. NPDC000244. NCBI lineage: Bacteria > Bacillati > Actinomycetota > Actinomycetes > Micromonosporales > Micromonosporaceae > Dactylosporangium > Dactylosporangium sp. NPDC000244. The sequence goes on along the minus strand of NZ_JBEPEH010000018.1, from coordinate 136,138 downwards.
ACCGGGGCGCTGACGGTGTTGATGATCAGGTCGAAGGTGCGGGCGAGGGGCAGACGAACCACTCGGTGACGACCACCGACTGGGCGTAGCCGCCCTGGGTCGGCCGCCCGTCGCAGCCGACGCCGTTGTCGGCAGGCGGACACGACAGCATGCTCGCGATGGCGCTGAGCAGCTTCGCGATCGGCTTGGCGGGAACGACGGGGCGGCGGACGGACGCGTTGACCGCCGCCGAGGAGGCTGTCGCCGTCTACCAGCGGCCGGCCGTGACACATCCCGCTTACCAACGAGACCTGGCCAGGGCCAAGACTGTCGTACAACGCCTTCGATAGCAGACGGGCCACCAAGCCCTGAGCCCGCCCGCCCAGCAGCGACCATCGCGGTCGTCACGGCACCGAGGGAGCCGGCAACCACGGCGACCAGTCCCCCTCCGGATCGGTGGTCTGGCCCACCTCGATCAGATGACCGTCGGGATCGCGAATGTAGCAGCGCATCTCGTACTGGTGCTGCTTCGGCGGCGTCAGGAACTGAGCACCCCGGGCGCTCCATTCGGCGTACACGGCCTGAATGTCCGCGACCCGAATATTGAGGAAGCCGCTGACCCGGTCGGGTTCGCGTGGCGTCTCCAGGGTGACCGCGGGCTTGTCGTCGGTCGGGCCTCCCCCACCGTTGATGACGATCCAGCTGTTGGCCAGCGCGACATAGGTCGGCTCTCCGGAGAAGACCACCCTGCCGCCCAGTACCTCGGTGTAGAAGCGCCGCGAGCGCTCGACATCATCCGAGACGATGAAATGGGCCAGCACCATGCCCCCGGCGGGCGGTGTGAGCTCGGCCATCTGGCACCTCCACTTGTCGGGACTCGACCGTCATTCGCCCGGCCGGCGGGCGGCCGCGATCTGGCCGCTGAGCTCCTTCAGCGCGGCGACATAGATCTCTGAGAAGGTGGGGAAGGGCTGGATGACGTCCCGCAGCACCGGCAGCGGCACCCGGGCGCGGATGGCCAGGGTGGCCTGCTGCAGCCACTCTCCGGCCTCGGGTCCGAGCGCGTAGGCGCCGGTCAGCCGGTCGCCGTCGGACAGCAGGGTCAGGAAGCCGTTGGAGGTGGCGTAGGCGTGGGTGTAGGTGGCCGTCTTGGCCACCTCGGACACCGGGACGGTGGCGCTGAAGGCGGCCTCGGTGGCGCCGGCCACGGCCGCTTGCGGGTCGGTGTAGACGACGTCCGGTATGGCCTCGTAGTGGGCCTCGCGGGGCTCGCCCAGGATGTTCGCGGCGACGACCTCGCCCTGGTACTTGCCGACATGGGTGAGCAGCCGGATGCCGGTGACGTCCCCGATGGCCCACAACCGATCGCCGGCGCGCAGGTGCGCGTCGACGCCGATGCCGTGCGGGCCGGCGGTGACGCCGACCGAGTCCAGGCCGGCGGGCATCCGCGGACGCCGGCCCGTGGCCAGGAGCAGGTGGTCGCCGCGCAGCTCGCGACCGTCATCGAGGGTCAGGACGTAGTCCGCGCCGTCGCGCCGCGCGGCGGTCGCGCGCATGCCGAGGTACAGCTCTGCGCCGTCGGCCCGCAGGACCTCGCCGACCGCCTGACCCAGCGGCTCGGGCTCGCGGGCCAGCACATGCCCGGCGCCCTCGACCAGGGCCACCTCGCCGCCCAGGCGCCGGACGGCCTGAGCCATCTCGGTGCCGACCGGCCCGCCGCCGAGGATGAGCAGGCGGCGCGGGACGGCCTGCATGCCGGTCACCTCGCGGCTGGTCCAGATACCGTCCAGCTCGTGCAGGCCCGGGACGGGCGGTATGACCGGGTCCGAGCCGGTGGCCACCACGACGTGCCGGGCGGTGTGGGGCACGCCGTCGACCTCGACCACACCCGGCCCGGCGAGCCGGCCGGTGCCGCGGATCAGGTCGATGCCCTTGCCCGCCAGATACTGCTGCTGCCCGGCGTCGGAGTAGCCCGAGACCATGAAGTCGCGGTAGGCCAGCGCCTCCCGCACGTCGACGCGCGCCGTGGCCGCCGCCTCGCGAGCGCCGTGCACCGCCTCGCCGGGCCGCAGCAGCGTCTTGGACGGGATGCACGCCCAGTACGAGCACTCGCCCCCGACCAGATCCCGCTCGACCAAGGCCACGCGCAGGCCGCCGTCGGCCAGCTCGCCGGCGCAGTGCTCACCCGGCGATCCCCCGCCCAGGACGATCACGTCGTGGTCGCTCATCGCTCGGGTACCTCCTCTGCGTCCTGCTCCCGGACCATGTGCTCGGCGAACTTCCCCGCGGGCGTCCGACTACACACCGCGGTGGCGACTTGAGCGAGGGCGAACCCGCGGCATGCCGCCGCCGGCGACCAGCGGAGGTCCCGCGTCGGATCTCCGCAAGCAGTCAGCGCCAGCGTGCCGGACCGCGCTGTCCCCGCCGCGGCCCCGGGCCGTGAACCTCCACCGTGGCGGGCTCGTTCTCCGGGTGCTTCACGATCTGGACCGCCCGACGAGCAGAGGGGCCTGCGTATGGGTACCACCGGAAAAACCATGAGGAAGACGGCGACCGCGGTCGCCGTCACGGCCGCGGTGATCGCGGCCTCGCTCCTCACCACCTCCGGGTCGGCCGCGGCCGACCCGATGGGCAGGGGGCGGTTCATGCTCTGCGCCCGGGAGGACACCTACGCACAGCTGAAGTTCCGGGGCACTCCGCCGCCGGTTGTGGTGTTCCTCGACACCGTGCTCGTGAGGCCGGGAGCCTGCATCGCGGACTACATCCAGAGCGGGGTGAAGAACCTTGACGTGTACGTCATCGGGCCGGGCTCGATCCAGGCGATCAGGCTCAGCAGCCACCCCGCCAGCGCGGCCATGAACCCCGGACTCAAGATCTACACCCACAGCAGGACGGTCGGCGGCTCCACCGCCCTGTGGGTCGCGTACAAGACGACCTGATCGTCGCCCGGCCGGCGCGGCATCCCGCCGCGCCGGCCGGGCATGGCTCGAACCGAACGCTCAGCCGCCGTAACGCCAGCGGTCGAAGTTGCTGCCGTCGTACCGTTTCGGGAAAACGTCGTGGGTCGCGTCGGTGGCCAGGGAGATGGGAACCCGCCCGGCGTTGTCCGGCCACTGCCGGAAGATGACGTTCTGCCAGGTCCCCTCGGCCTTCCACGCCGGCCCGACGCCCGCCACGCAGCCGACCGTCAGGATCTCGAACCAGGGCGCGTCCGCCTGCAGGCACTGGTTCGTGGCGACGTTGCGCAGCATGACCCAGTCACTGGTGTCGTGCCGCAGGTAGATCGGCTCCCACATCTGGCGCTTGTTGCTGCCGATCGGCGTGCTGCACGGCCGTGAGTTGACGGTGCCCGGGGCATCGCTGTTCAGACACCATCCGGTCTGGTAGCTGCGCAGGATGTTGGTGCCGACGTAGGCGTGCGCGGGAGCCGGGTCGGCGAGCACGGCCGCGGCCGCGGCCAGCGCGGCGACTCCCACACCGATCAGCCGGCGACGCCGCGCCCGGCGCGCTGCTGTGGACATGGCTCCTCCTGGGTTCACAGTCCGAGCTTCCAGTGCTGGTAGTCGCCGCGGTTGCAGCCGAGCGGGTAGACGTTGCCCGAGGCGTTGCTGTCGAGGCAGATGTCCCGGGGGTGCGAGCCGGCCTCCGGTGGCTGGTGGAGGACGACGTCGCGCCAGTGCGGCCCCTCGGCGAACCACAGCTGGCTGATCGTCGCCGCCGAGCACGGGTTGGTGACGATCGCGTCGCAGCGAACCGTCGCCTTGTTCCTCAGGACGTTGTCCTCGACGTATGCCGCCGCGGGACTCTGGACGGCCAGCGCCGCAGCCGCCCCGGCGAGCGCTGTTGCCAGTACCGCTCTCAGACGACGGCCCCCACTCACCATTGTGGACATTGCACCTCCAGATGCCGAATTGGTTGGTCCACCGCTGCAACGGACGGCCGCACCGCAGCGGTTCATCGCCCCCACGCCGGTCGAGCGTCCCGTTTCAGGGACGATGTTTGTCGATGCCGTCGCCGTTGCACTGGCGGCCGCCGTTGACGCAGTGCGCGATGACGCCGGCCAGGCGGGCCTGGTCCCAGCCGTTCATGAAGTCGAAGTGGAAGGTGTAGCCGGGACCGGACGCGTACGCCAGGCCGGCCGTGTCGCCGCCGGGCAGCTTGTACGGGACCTTGAGCTGCAGCATCGGCAACGCCACCGGGTGGGTGGCGGGGCAGACGCCGTCGACCGGATACGCCATGTGGGAGCGGTGGTCGGTGCTGTCCAGGTGCACGTTGTCCCAGCAGCTCGGCGCCTTCAGCCGCACGATGAGCGAGGACCCGTCCGGGCACGACGGCGGGATGTCGGTGTACTCGTCGCCGCCGCACGTCCAGGTGCCGGTGAACTGGTCGGCGGACGTCGCCTTGGCGTTGCCGACGACGAGACGGAACCCGGCCGGGAACGGCTGCACGGTCCGGTAGTCCTTGACGCCGGACTTGTAGTACACGGTGACCGTCTGCGGGGGGACGGGGACGCCGTGCTGCAGGAGCGTCGGGAACCAGTACGAGGAGGCGTCCTTCGGATCCTGGCACGACGTCCGGCCGCCGAGCAGGTCCTGCGGCACGGTGCCGGCGGTGGTCACCGGGTTGCCGGCGAACGTGTGGTTGTGGCTCGCCCCGGGCAGGCCGGGGAAGACGATCGGGTCGTCGTTGAGCCGGTGGGTCACCGTGCAGTTGGCCGGGAACTCATGGAATCCCGCGCGGGGCGGCGCGTCCGCGAAGGTCCTGGTGGGCAGCGGTGCGGTCGTGGCCGGCGCCGAGCCGGTCGCGGTGGCCGGCGTCGCGGCCGGCGCTGTCGTGGACGGCACCGTCGGCCGGCCCGACGGCTTGACCGGCGGCATGGCCTTCGGGCGGGTGGTCGCCTCCGCGATCCCCCAGCCGCCGGCGGCGATGAGCGCCACCGCGAGCGCAGCGACCGCCGCGATGCGGGCGCGCTTGGACGTGGTACCGAAATCAAGGACTCGCACCGCAGAACTCCTTCAGCATCGAGGGCATGCAGGGAAACGGCGGCGTCCTCGCCGAGGTTCACGGGGGCGTCGCGGACGTCCCCGGGCAGGGACGTCGATGCCGTACCCCGGGCGATTCTTCACCGGCCGGCCACCCGCCCGTCGGCAGTCACGACGTCTCGGCACCACCTTGCCGCCCGACGATTGCCCCATGGCGGCATCGGATCCGGGACACGGCACCGGACGACTCGACCTGTCCGCGGCCGACGAAGCCGCGTTCCTCAGTCTGGCCGACGAGGTGCACTGGCACCGGCACAGAACGGCCCGCCGGCCCGGCCGGGCGCCGGCCGGGCGGGCGGGCGATTTCGTCCGCCATCTCGTCACCACCGGCCGCCGCGTGCGCGACGATCTCGAACTCGACGGGTACGCCCTGTACCGGGCGATGGTCGGGGGCCGCACCGTCCTGGTCCGGGCACGGGTCGGTGACGACGGCGCGGTGACGGCCGCACGGTGGTCGACAGCCCTGGACAACCACCTGACGTCCACTGTGGACGAACTGGTGAACGCGCTGCGCGCCGACCGCTGGACCATCGTCGCCTCGGACGCGGCGGACCTCGACCGCGATGCCCGCCAGGTGCGAGTCCCGGCGACCGGGGACGCCGAGGCGGCGCTGCGGAGCATGTACGACGAGGTGCGGGCCGACTGGCGTGTGGGGAACGGCTACGACGTGTTCCCCGACGGACGGATCCGGGTCGACGGCCTCGTCCTCAGCGCCAGCGGTTGGCATCCGGTCGCGGGCGGCCACCTGCACCCGGGCTCCGGCTGGTGGCTGAGCCACGACGGCCGGCTGGCCCGGCTCGACGACGAGGCCGCCACCATGATGCGGGCCGACATGGATCCGCAAGGTCAACGGATCGAGCAGACCGGCACCGGGCTACGGGTGGGCCCTGAGACGATCGACCTGCGAGCCGCCACGCGCAAACCGGACCCGGTCGGACTGTTCGGCACCGCCGGCCCGAGCGGCCGGAGCGGTCCGCGCGGCCTGGTCGACCTGATCGAGGCGAGCGACACGATCGAACGGATCGTTCCGCTCACGTCGATAGTCACGCCGCCGGAGACGGTCCCGGCCGACGTGCACGCGCTGGCCCCGGATCTGTTCAAGACCCCGTGGCTCGGTGTGACGCTGACCGGCACGACGGACGGCGAGCTCGTCTTCGAGCAGGGGTCACGGCAGCTGTCCGTGCGCGTCGAGGACGGCGAGCGCGTCGAGCTCATCGCCCCGGACAGCCTGGCCGCCCTCACCGGCTCCGGTCCGCAGCGGGCCCGGCTGCTCGTGCCGCCGGGAACCCCGGCGCACGTCGTCGCGGCCGAGCTGGCCGGGGCGGTCGTGGGCTGGTTCGCCGCGACCCGCTGGTCCCGGCTCGGCTCGATCCTGTGGCGGCGGGAGGACCCGGACGCGCTCCGCGACACCCCGGCCCCGGCGACCTCGACCCTGAGCCCGGCCGACCGCGGCCGCTGGGCCGCGGCGCTGGTGCTGGCCCGGCACGCCGCCGAGCACGAGGCGACCTGGACAGCGGCCGACGAGACCGAGCTGATCGGCCGGCTGGCCGCGATGGGCCTGCTCGGCGGGCAGGCACAGGCCCCGGCCCGCCGCCGGCTGCTCGCGCAGCTCGGACCGCTCACCCAGCTCGGGGCGCACGAGCACCTCGCGGAGCTCGGGCAGCTCGCGCCGCTCGTGAAGCGCGGCGTGCTCAACGCCTTCGGCCGCCGCCTGCTCGAGCGGGCGTGGGACACGAGCCACGAGGTCGCGGAGGCCAAGGTCCTGGACCGGATCGATCTGGCCCTGTCGGCGCTGGAGCGGTGGCTGCCGAGCCTCAGGGGCGGGCAGACCCACGTCAGCGCCGGCGGCGGCAGGCAGCTGCGGCTGCTCACCGCCGACGACACCATCGTCACCGTGCCCGTCGTGCTGGTCGACCGCCGCCCCGGCATCCCGATGGTGCGGCACGACGGCGACCGGATCGTGGTCCGCACCGACGCGAGCGTCGAGGCGCTGCAGGCCGGTCTGGCCCCGATCGTGGCCGGGGAGACCGGCGCCGACCCGGTGGCCACCGGCCGGATGGTGCAGCTCAACCAGTACCGGTCCGAGCCGGCGGAGGCGGTCCGCACGATGCTGCGCCATCGCCGGCGTCAGGCGTATGCGACCGACCGTGACATGGTGCGGGACGAGGCCGCCACACCCCCGCCGAAGCCGCCGTCGGGCGCGCCCGGTCCGCCGTGGTGGGCGTTCACCGGGGGCCGGGTCCTCAGCGGCATCGGCGGCATGGCGGCCCAGACCGTCGTCGGCGTGCAGGCCCACCGCCCCGGGTACATCTTCCTCTCCCAGGGCGCCGCCGGAGCCGTCAGCAACCCGCTGCAGGGCATCGTCGACAAGTTGTTCGACCACTTCAAGCGCAAGCATGACGCCGCCGGCCCGGGCTTCCGGCCGGACCGCCTGGCCGACCCGGCCAAGCTGCCGGCGACGGTACCCCACGAGTCCATGAACCTGGCGATCGACGTGGACGAGCAGCGCACGTCGCTGGAGCCGTCGCTGTTCACCTACGAGCTCAAGTTCGTGCCGCCCCCGGCGGTGGGCGGCGCGATCGCCGCGGCCGTCGCGTCCGCCGCCGGCGGATCTCCCGAGGTCGCCGGGGTCACGTTCGCCCTCAACATGGCCGCCGGGGCGGGCTGGGGCGCTTCGGAGAAGATCGCCGACGGGCCCAGCTTCAAGGCGGCCGACCGGCTCCGGCAGCTCCAGCGCAAGCTGCCGGAGAGCGACCGGCTCCAGGCCGTGACCAGCGCCTACTACCTGGCCCTCGAGCTCACCAAGCGGCTCACGGGCAGCGCCGGGGTCGCGCCGGAGGTCATCGCCTCGCTGAGCCGGGCCCACGCCGAGCTGACCGAGTTCCGGGAGAGCCTTCAGGCGGACGTGTCCCGGCGGCTGGCGCAGCTGCGCTGGCGGCGCGCCAACGTCCTGCCGCTCGGCAAACGCCCGCCCGCCCAGCGGCGCAACGACGCCGCCCTGCGCGCCGACGGCGAGCGGCGGCGGCTCGGCCAGGTCCCGGCCGTGCAGTGGATCGCCCGCAAGGGTGTGCCGTCCACACTCAGCGCGAGCGTGGGGCCCATCGTCGTCGCGGTCGCCGGCGGGCACGACTTCGGTGCGGCCGGTGCCATCGCCCTGAGCACGTTCCTCAGCGCCGGACTCGGCCGAGGCGTCGCCGAGCTGCAGTACCTCAGCGCCACCCTGGACGACAGCTGGGCCATCCAGGCACTCGACACGCTCAACCTCCTCACGAAGACGATCGCCCTGATCGACCCGATCCTGCGGGGTGTGCCGCCGACCGAGTCGCCCGAGCCGGCGCTGCTGGAGAACCACGGCATCTTCAAGGCGCTCTATCGCCAGCACAAGGACGATCTCGCGCGGGGCCGCCCGTCGGACCACAGCGCGCGGATGCTGGTCCGGCACAAGCATCTGCCCCAGCTGGCCGGACGCCTGTTGGCGATGTCCCTCTCGTTCGGGTTCGCCGAGCCGGTCACCGCGGCGACGGTCGGCGGCACGGGCACGCTCGTCCAGGGCGCGCTGGGCGCGGGCGAGATCCTCTTCCGGAAGGTCGCCAACGGTCAGGGCCGGCTCGTCAAGGACCGCGCCTTCCGTGAGTACACGGCCAAGCTGGCGCTCACGCCGCTCGAGCTGGCCGACCGGATCGCGACCTCCAGCGCCGCGGCCAACATCGCCGACCAGGCCGGCCGGAGCACCACGTTCACCTTCCGGCTCGACGGGGCGCACAGCTTCTGGCGGCGCCGGGTCCGCAAGTTCGCCAGCCGCACGGCGGACGGGTTCACCAGCGGCCGGGCGCTGCTGGTCCCGGGCCCCGCGGTGCCCGGGACCCGGCTGACCCACGCCGACCGGCTCGCGGCCGACCGGCTGGCGGCCGACCTGCGCCGGCTGTCCCGCATCCGGTCCGGGCAGGACGACGCGCACGACCTCGTGGCGACGCAGGTGACGGCGCTGGCCCGGATGGACGCCCTCGGCCTGCTCGTCCGGCCCCGGCGCCCCGGTGAGGCCGCCGCCGCGGACGGGCGCTGGCGGCTGACGCGGGCGCATCTCACGGCGGTCCGCGCCCTCAAGCCGGCCCAGTTCGACCTCGCCGAGCAGCTGCGCCGGCTGGCGAGCACCGCCGGCACGATGGAGGCGGAGCTGGCCGCGGCCGGCCGCCGCCGGCCGGACCCGGCCCGCCGGGAACGGCTGCTCGACGCCGTCTGGCGGCTGGCCGGCGCCCGCGGCGTCGAGGGGGCCTGGCTGACCCCGGCCGGGACGGTCCGCATCACGCTGACCGGCGGGCGGACGGCCGAGCTGCACGTCACCGAGGCCGCGGTGCCCACCGGCGTCGCCGCCCGCATCACCCTCGCCGCCGACGACCTCCTCCATGCGGTGCTCGGGCGCACCGGGCCGGCCCCGCACGCCGTGACCGTCGACGAGGCGGTGGCCCGCGATCCGCAGCGGCTCACCGACCGCCTCCTCGACGTCGCGTCCGCCGTCGCCGCGCGGACGTCCGGCCGTCGCGGGCGGATCCGGCGGCTGGCCGAGCGGGCCACCCCCGAGCAGCGTCTCGCCACCGTCGATGAGCCGCCGGGTCCGGTGGTCCGCGCGCCGCAGCCGCTGACCGGCGAGCACGGCGTGTTCGGCACCGGCCCGGTCGGGCTGCGCAACGGCCTGTACTTCCCCTGGCTCGCCCCGCAACCGTCCACCGTGGACGCGGGCGCGTTCGCCGCCCTCCCGTCCGTCGAGGGATGGTTCGTCCTGGCGCTGCACAGCGACCAGGTCGACGCCCTGATCGCCGCCGACGGGACGGCTTGGGACCAGTTCATCCACCTCGTGGTCGACTCCGGCGAGTGGAAGTCCGCCAAGGCCCGGGCCGGCGGCGTGCCGAACATCGTGCTGGTCTCGTGCGACCCGGTCCGCACGCCGCCGGCCGAGTCGCCGCCGGCCGAGCCGGTCGAGGCCGAACCGGCCCCGGCCGGGCGGTTCCCGGCCCGCCTGCGCACCAGCCTCGGCGCGGCCCGGCTGCTGACCTCGGACCAGGACCTGCACCAGCTGCGCGACGGCACCGGCACCGTGCAGACCCCGGGCGGCAGCCCGACGGCCATGCTGTTCAACGACCAGGGCACCCACGTGTACCCCGGCAGCCTGTTCGCCGCGCTGGCCCAGGTCGACCCGGCGGCACCGGCGGCGACCGTCCCGGACCAGGCGCCGTTCCGAGCGGCCGGCACCGGCCCCCACACCTGGAAGACCACCCGCGACACGGCACCGGACCCGGTCGCCGCGGCGCTGGCCGACCTGGCCGCCGCGGGCGCCGCGCCCCTCGGCCGCGACTACCTGACCGCCCCGGACCCCGCCCGGCGGCGCCGGGCCCTGGCCAAGGCCCTGCCCGGCCTGACGCCGGACGCGATCGCCCACCTGGCCGACCTGACCACGGCCGCCGCCACCACGCCCGCCGACCGTCTCGACGCCGCGGTCCTGCGGGCCGCGGCCAGGGCCCTCCGCAACGCCTCCGGCGCCGACGACCTCACCGCCGTGCGCACCCAGCTCGACCCGGCGGCGAGGGTCACCTGGATCCTGGCGGTCTCAAACCTGAGCCGCCGCATCCCCCACGCCCGCGCATCCCTGGACCGCCTGGCCGCCGCCCTCCCGTGCACCTCGCTGGGCCCGACGACCTGAACCAGATCAGTCGCAGTCGACGAGCGTCGCCGCCACCCGCCGCAGACCGCTGCGATGCGCCGGCAGCGTCCGGCCCAGCTCGGCGAGGCCGCGCACGAACCCGACCCGCTCCGCGGCGCTCATGACCCGCCGAGCGCTGATGACGCCGAGCATTCCGGGAGTCGTACCGCCGGCGACGCCCGCGACGACCTCCAGCAGGACCGCACGCTCGTCACCCCGGCCGGCCCCGCGGACGAGCCCCGGCAGGACGGCCAGCAGCTCGGCCCTGCCCGCGCCCAGCAGCCCGCCCACCTGGCCGTCGCCCAGATACCGGTACCCGAGCTCCACCCGCCCCTGCCGGCCCAGCGCGAGCAGGGCCCGCGCCACCGCCAGCCGCCCGTCCCCGGGCCGCCCCGCCGCCAGCCGGTCCACGACCCGCCGCACGTCCTCGCCCAGCAACTCCCCCGCGAACGCGTCGAACACCCGCCGGGAGGAGTCCGGATCGGCGACGGCGTCGACCGCCAGCCACCGCCGCAGCCCGGTCCCACCGTCGGCGGGCGCCAGCGGCAGCGGCCCGACCCGCGCGGGACCCTCCCCGCCTGGGGAGACCCACATCCGGCGTACGTCCCTGACCCGCAGCGGCCGCCGGAACAGCTGGCGTTCCTTGGCCGCCCGGACCGCCTCGTAGAGCCGCCGCACCTCACGGTCCCCGACATCGCCGCCGCTGCCGCGGACGGTGCGCACCAGATCCTCCAGATCGGCCCACCGCAGCCGTGGCGACGCGCCGGCCGGGAGACCGACGGTCATCATCCGCCGCACCGTCGCCAGGTGCTCCGGCCGGACATCCGGGCCGACAAGCCGCAGGGCAAGCCGCACGACATCGTCCACCCCGAGCCCGGGCCCGGCCGGGTGGACCCCGGCCGCCCCGGCCAGCAGGGCCGAACCGCCGGCCCGGACGGTCAGCCGGTCGACGACGGCCCCCACGCGCAGCCGCGCCAGCGCCGCGACCGGACCCACCGCCGAGCCGTCGTCCCGGGACAGCTCCCGCCGCAGACCGCCGACCGTGACCCCGGGCCGCCCGAGCGCCTCCACCAGCCGGCGCAGCTGTCGTACGGACACCGGCCCGGGCGGGCGCAGACCGTCCTGCAGCAGTTCACCCAGCACCCGCTCCCACTCGTCCCAGATCCCCGGGCCCAGACCGCCGGTCGCCGACGCGGTGCGGGCCACCGCGACGAGGTTCGCGTCCGTGAACCCGGACCCGAACACCACGGCCGCGACCGCGGCCACGTCACGCACCTCTCGTTCGACGGTGAGCCCGAGCCGGACGCGCAGCGGCTCCGGGTGAACGTCCAGCTGCCGCAGCCGCGCCATGACGCCGGCCGCGTCGACCGGGCCCGGAGCCCCGTCGGCGACCCGGAACAGGACCTCGCTCGGCGGCCAGCGCAGGTCCCGCAGCGCATCGAGCGTGAGCTCCGTCCGCCGGTACCGAACGAGCGGGGGCACCGCGGCCAGGAGCGCCCCGACGTGCGAGCGATCGACCGTACGCGGGGCGGACCGGGCGTCGCCCCGCAGGTCCCGGACGAGGTCCTCCAGGTCGGCCCAGGTCCGCAGCCGCGGCCGACCACCCTGCTCAGCCGCCCGCACCAGCCGCGCCATCGGCTCCCAGTCCCGCCGCCGCAGCTCGCCACCGAACGCCACCGTCGCCAGATACACCGCCCGAGCGGCCAGCCCCTCCAACTCCGCAAAGCCGGCGCGATGTGGCATCACCCGGCGAAGCAGTGTCCCCCACGCCTGGTTGGTGTCGTCCGCCTGCGCGGCGAGCTGCCGCACGACCCGGGCCACGTCCAAGGTGGTGCCGGGCTCGGCCACGCCGGCGAACATCGCGCCGCCCGGCACCCACCGCAACGTGCCCAGGTCCAGATCGCCGCCGGGGGCCGTATCCACGGCACGCAGCAGCAGCCGTACCAGCGCCTCGTCGGACAGGCCCGGGCCGGCCCACGACGGATCGTGGGCCAGCAGCCCCCGCGCCGCCGCGACCATCTCCGGCCAGCGATCGGGGCGGGCACCCCCGCCGGCGACCACGGCAGCCCGGACCCGCACAACGGCCCGCAGGTGATCCGCCGTGAATGCCGAACTGCCGAACGCCGCGGCGGCGGTCGACGCGATCGCCCGCAGATCCCGCTCGTCGGCCGCGCCGGCCCGGTCGAGCAGGGCCGCCGGCCCGCCGGCCGCCGCCGCCAGCTCCACCAGCCGCCGCGTCACCCACTCGCCGTCCTCGGCCGGCTCCGACGGCGGACCGCCGTCGGCCGGGCGCCACCGCAACGCCCGCAGCTCGTCCCGCGACAGGATGTCCCGTGGGTCGTCGCGCACCGCGACGGCGAGCAGCCGGACCTCCGCGACCGTCGCGGCGCCGTCGTCCGGGCCCCGCAGCTGCCGCACCAGCCGGGCAAGCTCGGGCCACCGTGCCGGCCCCACCGGCAGCTGCCGCACCAGCTTCCCCATCGCCATCAGGTCCTGAGTGGAGAAGTCCGTCCCGAACACCACCGCGGTCAGCAGGGCCACGTCCCGCAGGGCCGCCTCGGCGTCCTGCGGCGGCCGGACGGCGACGCCGGCCACCGCGGCGAGCGCATCGAATCCCCCCTCGGCGCCGGCCAACCCGGTCAGCCGGTCCAGCACCAGGGCCAGGCTCACGGGGTGGGGCACGGTGCGGATGCCGGGAAACATCCGCTCGCCGGGCCGCCACGGCACGCCGCGCAGGTCGGCGCCCTCCGCGGCCGTGCGGACGACGTCGTACAGCCGCAGCACGTCCTGCCGCTCGACGTCGCCGTCGCGGCCGCGGACGGTCCGCACGAGCTCCTGCAGCTCGGCCCACCTCCGCCGCGGCGGCCCGCCGGCCGGGAGGTCGACGGTCATCATCCGCCACACCGTCGGCAGGTGCTCCGGCCCGGTCTCGTTGCCGAAGAGCCGCACCGAGAGCCGCACCACGTCGTCCACCGTGGACTCCGGCCGGGCCGGGTCGACCCCGGCGGCCGCGGTCAGCCGGGTCCGTCCGCCCGCCCGGGCGGTCAGCCGGTCGGCGACGGCCCGCACGCGCAGCCGGGCCAGCTCCGCGACCACACCCGCCGGGGGCCCGTCGTACCGGGAAATCTCCTGGTCCAGGCCGGCGAGCGTCATCGTGGGGTCGCCGAGGGTCTCCACCAGCCAGCGCAGCTGCTCCAGGGAGACCGTCCCGGGCCTGTCCGGGTCGTCGAACCGCAGGTCGCGCAGCACCCGCGTCCACCGGTCCCAGGTCTGCCCCAGGTCCTGCGGGCTGCTCCACCGCAGCGATGGCGGCATGCCGGCCGGGACCGCGGCGGTGATCATCCGCCGCACCTTCGCCAGGTGCTCCAGCCCGGTGTCCTTGCCGAAGAGCGGCAGGGCGAGCCGCACGACGTCGTCCACCGTGAGCCCGGGCAGGGTCGAGTCGATGCCGGCGACCGCGGCCAGCGCGTCCTGGCCGCCCGCCCAGACGGTCAGCCGGCCGACAACGGTCCGCAGGCGCTGCCGGGCCAGCTCCGCGCCCACCCCCAGCTGCGGGCCGTCGAACCAGGAGAGCGCCCGATCCAGCCCGTCGATCGTGGCCCCGGGCCGTCCGAGCGCCTCCACCAGCCAGCGCAGCCGCTCGACGATGTCCGGCCCGGGCCCCGGCGGCGCGCCCCACCGCAGCCGGTCCAGCGCGGCCTTCCACCGGTCCCAGATCCCGGGGGTCGCCCCGCCGACCAGCGATGCGGCGTAGACGACCGTGCCGAGCTGCTCGTAGGTGAACCCTGACCCGAACAGCACGGCCGCGATCGCCGCAGTGTCCTGCAGGTGCTGTCCACCCGTGATGCGGAGCTGGACGAACCGCGTCTGCGGGTGAGCGTCCAGCTGCCGCAGCCGGCCCAGCCGCGCCATGACCTCGGCCGCGTCGATCGGCGCCGGCGCGCCGGCCGCGGTACGGAACAGCCTGTCGGCCGGCGGCATGCGCAGGCCCCACAGCCTCTTGAGGGTGAGCCGGTCGGGCTGTTCGCCGCCGGAGTTGAACAGGTTGTGCAGGAGCACCTGGACGAGCGCCGGGCCGACGGGGCGCCGGGCGGCCGGGTCGTCGCCACGCAGGTCCCGGACGAGGTCCTCCAGGTCGGCCCAGGTCCGCGGCCGCGGACGGCCGTCCAGCTCGGCCGCCCGCAGCAGCTGTACCATCGACCGCCAGTCGCGCAGCCGCACGTCCCCGTCGAAGGCGATCGTCGCGAGGTACACGGCCTCGGCGACCAGCCGCTCCCGCGCCACATCGCCGGTCGGCGTGCGCGGTCCGCCATCCGGCGTCGACGCCGGGTGGCGCGGCGGCACCTCGTCGAGCAGCTGCGTCCACGTCCCATCGCCGGCGTCCGCCTGTTCGGCCAGCTGCCGCAGGGCGCGGGCCACGTCGAACGGCTCGCCGGGCCCGCCCAGGCCGGCGAACATGGCGCCGGTCGGCACCCACCGCAGTGCGCCGAGATCCAGCTCGCCCGCGGGGGCCGCCCGCACCGCCCGCAGCAGCAGCCGTACCAGGGTCCCGTCCGGCAGGTCCGTGCCGGCCCACACCGGGTCGCCTGCCAGCCGCCCCACCGCCTCGACCAGCTCGGGCCACTGGGCGGGGCGGGGCCGCCCCTCGGCCGCGGACGCGCCGCGGACGCGTTCGACCGCCGACAGGTCCTCCAGCGTGAAGTCCCGCTCCCCGAATGCCACGGCCGCCAGCAGGGCCACATCACGCAGGACCGCCCCGGCGTCCCGCGACGGCTCGGCCGCGACACCGGCCGCGAGCGCGAGCGCAGCGGCGCCGCCGTGCGCGTCGGCCAGCCTGACCAGCCGCTGCAGCACCAGATGCAGGTTCACGGTGCCGGGCACGGTGCCGATGCCCGGGAACATCCGCTCGTCCGGCGGCCAGGGCAGCGCGCGCAGGCCGGCGACCGTCCAGGCGTCCTGCCCGCGCTCGCGCACGGCGAAGGCCAGGGCCAGGGCGACCGCAAGCCGGTGCTCCGGCGGCCCCGCCGGGGTGCCGCCCCCGGCGTCGCGGACCAGCTCGTCGAGATCGTCCCACGTCACGACCGGCGCGCCGAGGCGCGCCGAGAGCAGCCGCCGCACCGCCACGAGGTCGGACTCGGTGAACGACGGGCCGAAGACCGTGGCCGCCAGATAGGCCACGTTCCGCAACCGCTGGACCTGTTCCTCCGCCCACGTCGGATACACCCCGATCCGATCGGCCAGCGCTTCCGGCCCGCCGGTGCCCGCGAGGTCGTCCAGCCGCGTGCGTACGCGCTCGAGCGACACCCGCAGCGGAGCGGAGTTCGCCCCGGGGAACTCGTCGCTCGGGCGGGCCGGGCCCAGCGGCGGCTCGGTGCCGCCGTCGGTATGCACCTCGGCGCTCGGGAAGGACCGCCGGATCCGTCTCACGGCGGTACCGCTCAGACCGAGGCCGACCACATCGACGCTCCGGACGGCCGCCCGGCTGTCCGGGTCGAGCCGGAGTTGGACGCTCTCCGCGGTCGCCGCCGTCAGCCCGGGACGACCGGTGAGCGCCGGATCCAGCGTCCGCATGTCGAGCCGGGTCGCATCGCGGTCCAGCTGCCGCAGCAGCCGCGCCGCGCCGGACTGCAGCAGGCTCAGCCGCTGTCCCACCGGCGTGCCGAGGGCCGCGGCGGCCCGAGCCTGTACGTCCAGCCTGGCGGCCTCGGCCGCGTGCCCGGCCAGATACAGCCCGGGCAGCCTCTGCGTGTCGTTTCCGGACGCCGAGCGGGTCGTCATCACCCGGCGATACAGGCGACGGACCGTGGCCTGCAGCCAGTCGCGGTCAGCCGTCCGGTCCGTGCCCGGCGACCCCGCCGAATCCCGCCGGCCGAGCAGGTTCCCGTGCAGCAGCTGCGTGTGCAGGCGGCCGCCGTTCGTGTCGAGGGTGGGCCGCGAGGTCCGGATGTGGAAGACATCGGCCGGGCTGACCTCACCGGCGATCGGGTCCAGGCCGGCCTCCAGGAAGCTCCCGACGGTGACGGAGTCCTGCCCTGGCAACGGCTCGTTCAGCCAGTCCCGGCCCCGCAGCCGGGGATGCGCATCCCCGGCCGTCCGCCGGAACCTCTCGAGGATCGCCGGCGCGTACGCTTCGAAGAAGAGCCGCAGCTCGACCGGCTGGCCCTCGAGCAGCCGCGACAGCGACACCTGCGGCAACCAGGCCACACCGTCCTGCGGCGGCTCGGGCCGGCCCGCCAGCAGGCCGGCGAGGACCGCGCCCATGGGATACATGGTGGCCGCGTGGCCGGCCACCATGGCCGCCGGCCCGAAGCCGGTCAGGTCGGGCGCCATGCCGGCGTTGAACAGCCCGGCGACCCAGGCGCCGAAATCCAGGGCGGTCCGGAGCACCTGGCGTGGGTACGGATCCAGATCCAGCCTCGTCAGGCGGGCGTGCACCTCCTGGTGGAACGCGTACAGGCCCTCGATCGGCACGCCGGCCGTGTGGTGGACGACCACCGACGCGGCGCTGAGCACGACGGGGCGGTCGGTGTGCGGATCGGCGAAGCCGAATCCCGGCAGCACGGTGTGCAGGTGCACCACCTCGCCGGTCTCGCGCAGGAGCCGCCCGAGGGCACCCTCGACGACCGGCATGACGGTCTGCGGGTCGGCCCCGTGCGCCTCCTCGTCGTCGAGGAGCAGCATCGTGGGCGTCACGATGACGGGGATGCCGTTCCACGGATCATGCGCTTCGACCCGCGGCCCCTGCGGCGACGTGGCCAGGACGGTGCGGTCGTTCGGATCGGTACGACCGGCCGGCGCGGCGGCCGCCTGTCCCGGCAGGATCGTCTCGACCACGAACTCCGCGCCGATCGCCCCGCCGCGCAGCCGGGGCAGCCACCGCGGCTCTCCGAACAGGTCGCCGGCCCGGAAGAACTCGCCCCGCACCGGTTCGACGGCGGTGAACGTGTCCGGGCCGGTGCGGCGGCCGTACACGACCGTCGGCACCGAACGGCCGAGGCCCACGTCCCAGGACCACACCGTGATGGACTCGCGCGAAGTCGGTCGATCACCCGGCTGCGCCACGCGGCCAACCTACCCGCGCCCCCGCACAGCGGACATCTCCTCGTTCGGGGGCGCCACGGTTCCCCTCTCGGGGACTGGACCGGTCAGTCGCAGTCGACCAGGGTCGCCGCCACCAGGCGCAGGCCGGCCCGCTGCTGCGGGAACGCGGCGCCCAGCACGGCGAGGCCCAGCACGATCTCGACCCGCTCCGCCCGGCCGACCTCGGCGCGGCCACCGGCGACCCCGGTCACCGCCGGCCCGGCGCCGCCGGCCGCGAACACGGACGCGACCGCGTCCAGCAGCGCGGCACGGCCCTCGCCGAACCTCGCCGCCCGGGCCAGCGCCGCCAGCGCCGCCAGCGCGTCCGGCCTGGATGCCTGCAGCAGCGCCGCCACCGCACCGCCGCCGGCCAGGTACCGGTACCCGAGCTCCAGGTGCCCGGCCTCGGCCAGGGACAGCAAGGCCCTGGCGACCAGCAGCCGCTCGTCGCCGGGCCGGCCGGCCAGCAACGTGTCGACGGCCAGCACCGCGTCGGCGACGGTGAGCCGGGCCGCGGCGGTGTCGAAGAGCCGCCGGGACGAGACCGGGTCGGCGACCGGGTCGACGGCCAGCCATCGCGCCAGTCCCAGGTCACCGTTGACCACCGGCCGCGGCAACGGCAACGGCCCGACCCGCGCGGCCGGCGCCGCCGGCGCAGCGCCGGTGGTTTCCTCGGGTGCCTCCACCACCGTGCGCAGACGGTCCGGCGCGGCCGATGGCACCCGTCGCTCGACGGCCATGGCCTGGGTGAGGCCCACGCGCAGCCGACGAACCGCGTGCCGGGTCACCCGCAGCGCGGCGACCTGACCGGCGGGTAGCCTGCCGACGGACGGCCGGAGCACGTGTGGGGCCGCGACGACCTGGTGGAGATCGAGCGCCGCGACCAGCCACTGGGCGACCTGACTCGTCCGTTGCCAGCCGAGGTCGTCGCCGGCCTCGTCCGGCAGCCAGAGGCCGATGTCCGGCCTCGGCCGACCGGAAGCCTTGGCGGTCGCAACGCCGGTCCGCCATCGCTTGGTCGACCTCAATGCTCGCACGAGCCGGATCCGGGCGATCTCGTCGCCTGCGACCAGCTGGTCGACGAGATCGCGCCGCAGCACCAGGACGAACCACCCCGCCGACGCCGGCATCGCGCCTGCCGTCCCTGCGATCGGGTCATGGGCGGGGTCGCCCCCTGCGAGCGGTGGGACGTACACCCCCGACGCGAGTTCGACCGGCCGGGCCGTCCGCAGCGCGGCAGGGTCGAGCGGCAGCCGGAAGTGGTCCCTCGCTTCCCGCCGGATTCGGTCGATCGTCTGCTCCGCATCGGGGTCGGCGACGCCGGCCAGTCGGGCCAGCTCGGCGACGTCCGCGTCGGACGCCTCGCCGAGATGAATCTCGACGAGCGTCTGTGCCGCTCGCCAGTATTCCCGGCCGGTCGGCAGCCGCTCCCCGAACAAGCCGCGGACCTGTGCGCGGGTTGCCGTCTCGAGGGCCCGAACCAGGAGCTCGCGCAGGACGCTGCGGCCGGTGCGGCCGATGACGCCGGCCGCACCGGCCAGCTCGATCAGCTCTGCCCGGTCGACCCACGGTGCCCCGGGCTGGCGGGCGGCCAGATCGTTCAGCTGCTCCACCACCGCGGCCTTCCCGGCGTCGGGTGTCACGTGGTACACCCGCCGCAGGCGGTCCTCCATGTGCGCCTGGAGGTCGTACGGGGCGCCGATCGGCGAGCCCGCCGATGCGATGGCCCTGCCCCCGAAAGCGGCACGGTTGATGCGCTGGGCCAGTGACCATGCCTGCGCCGGTGTGAGCGCCAGGTCCAGGGCGTGCCGCTCGCTGTAGCCGGAGTGGACGGTGACGTGCTCGATGTCGCCCCACGTGGCCTGGCCGGTCAGCACGGGCCTGAGATCGCCGCCGAGGTACCCGGTCCGCCGCACCAGTTTCCTGTCGTGGCGGAATCCGGTGGCCAGCGCGATCCGTTCGCGGAACTCCTCGGCGCCGGCCTGGTTGCGCAGCAGTGCGGTCCACCCGTCCCGGACCAGCTTCGTCCCCTCGGCGTCCCCGAGCATCCGCACAACGGCACTGAACCGGAGCCGGGCCCGCACGAGGCGGCCGTCCGGCCGGGAGAGCGGGTGCTCGACGTGACGATTCATGATTTGCCGGGAATCGACGGTGGGGTAAGGCTCGTTCGCCCACTCGTCTGCCTCGGAGGCGGGCACGGCCATGCTGAGACCGTTCTGTTCGAGTGACGCCTCCACCTCGTCGAGGATCTGCCACAGACGCTGCTCGTCGTCGACCGGATAGTCGGCGCCGAAGTGTTCGTTGAGCTCGCGCAGCGCGGACTCGAGGCCGGCCGGCACCGCCGCCCTGGTCAGCGCGGCGAGGTCGCGGTGCCGGGCCACCAGCTGCCCGAGCGAGGCGGCGGACTGCTCCGCCTCGTGCACCTGCCTTGCGCGGTGGTACGCGTCGGTCATCAGGTTCAGCTCGCCGATCGTCACGGTGTGCCGATCCCACGCCGGGTCGACCTCGGACCGGCGCCGCAGCACGGTGTGCCGGCCGGTCACGACCAGCCGGCGGATCCGGGCGAGACGCTGGTCGGTGATGGGCCTCGGATCGAGGTGCTGCGACACCCGGCCCAGCAGCCCGGGGTCGACCGGTTCCGGCGCGGGCCGCAGCGCGGCAACCGTCCGGATCGGTGCGCCCGAATCCCGAATGACGGTGTCGACCCCGTCGCTGTCGCCCCACAGATACCCGGACGGCTCGTGGGGCGACGAGCCGAGCAGCTCCGGCCCCCAGCCGGTGAGCAGGACCGCCGACAGCCGCAGCGTCGTGAGCATCACGTCGGCCAGCGCCCGGGCGGAGTCCGCGCTCCAGGCGCCGCCACCGCCGAGGGTGAGCGCGTTGAGGTACTTCGCCCGGACAGCCGGGTCGCGGACGTCGACGCCACGGGCGTACAGGCGGCTCGCGAGTGGATGATCGGGCTGTTCGAGCTCGAATTTCCTGAAGTCCTGGGCGAGCGCGTCACGCGCCACCGAACGCAGGCGCCGCACGACCTCGGCCGATCCGGTCGACGGCGCCAGACCCAGTGCTGTGCGGATGGCCGCCCCGAAGGACTCCACGAGCACATGCTCGACATGCCCGGATCCGCCACCGAGGTAGCCGCGCCGGCCGATACCGGCGCGGGTCGCCGCGAACTCCCGGGTGACGCGCTGGCGTTCCCGCTCGTCGGCCGCCTGCAGGTCGGTCAGCAGTTCCGCGTACACCCGGCCGACCGGCTCCGCCAGATGGCCCCGGAACGGGACGAGGTCCTCGGTCAGGACCGATTCGGGAAGCGGCACGGACGTGGCCACGGCGGCCGTGAACAGCTGGTTCTGCCGCCGGCGCTCCGCGTCGGTGGGGAGCCCCTGCGGCATCAGGCCGGCCTTTTCCTCGTACCACTGCTCCTCGCTGCGCAGGAGACGGACGCGTTCGGCGGCCACCGCTGCCGCCGCGGCCGGGGGCCTGCGCCACTGCCCGTCCGTCCCGCGCTCGTTGTCGTAGAGGAGCTCGCCGTGGCGGCGCAGCACCGTGATCCGGTCGACGAGGTCGGTCTCGTCGGCCGCCTCGGCGCCGCGGAGGACCCCGTCGAAGGTGCGGTCGTGGTCGGCGCGGGGCACGACCCGCCGGGGCTCGCCCCTCGCCGGCGCCTCCTCGGCCCGCAGGTCCACCGAGAGCAGGCTGATGGCCTCCGGGACGGCGAGCAGGATGAGCCGGACCTCGAAGTCGGCATCGCGGTACTGCCGCGCCAGGCGTTCGAACTCGTCCGGCGTCGCCATGGCCGACTCGACCAGCACGTTGAGCTGGCGGTCCTGGGCGAGCCGGTGCGCGCTGTCCCACCATTGCTGGGTGTCCTCGCGCACCCGGGCGCTCGCCGTCTGCGGGTCCTCCGCCAGGGCCGGCTGGTAGCCGCCGTGGTGCCCGGTGTAGTCATCCATGTTGATCTCGACGAACTGCTGCGGGAGGCCGCGCATCTCCTTGCGCGCGATCGTGGTGGCCGCGGTCTTGCCGGCGCCGGTCTGGCCGCCGACGAACAGCACCACCGGGCGGCGCCGGCCCGTGACCGGCTCCCCGTGGTCGTACGCCGGCGCGATCTTCTCGGCGAAGATCCGGGCGTTCTCGGCGGGACCGAGCACGGCCCGGACCGGCACCCGGAACAGCTCGGCGGCGTGGGCGGCGACCGAGCGCCCGTCGGCCAGCCGCAGGTTGGCCTCCCTGACCGGCAGGCGCAGCGCCGTCCGCCCAGCGGCCGGGAGCATGTTCATCAGCTTGCCGACGGCGGCCAGGACGGCGGCGGCGTCGTGCACGCCGGGCGCCAGGACCGTCGCCTCGCCGGGCCGCCCGTCGAACGCGTTCGCCTCGGCCACCTGCGGCCGGGTCAGTGTCTGGCCGCGCGGGTGCAGCAGGTACCGGCCGTCGGCGAGGGCGATGCCCTCGAGCGGGGCCGGCTCGCCGGCACCCGTGAGCGGGTCGGCGGGCGCGGCGCCGGTCCCCCACGACACCGGGCGCGACGGCGGCCGGACCGGCTTCGGCGGCAACGGCACGGTGTGGCCGAGGAAGCGAAGGCTTTCGGCGAGGTCGACCGACAGCACCCGGCGCCGCAGGCCCTCACTCGTCCAGGCGCTCTCGACGAAGGTCGTGACCCCGGCCAGGTACGGCTGCCCGCCGGCCACGGCGGCCCGGGCCGCCAGCAGGTGGCCGTCGGGGCCGGTGTGGACGTCACCGGCCGGGCCGACGACCGTCCCGCCGCCGATACGGTCGGCCAGTTCGTCGGCCGCCGACCGGCCGCCGTGGGCGGCCGCGCCGACGTTCGCGCCGACGATCACCAAGGTGCGGCCGCGCAGGTCGTCCTTCCTGCCGAGCTGCAGCGGTACCAGCACGCGCTCGTGAAACTCGGCGGTGGTGAGCTCGGCGCCCCGGACCTGGAACCGCAGCGACCCGTCGGCCGCGGTGCCGGTGGCCACGTGCAGCAGGACGGCGTCGGACACCTTGGTGAACGAGAACGCCGCGTGCAGCTCGTCGGAACGGCGCCGGCGGGCCTCCGCGGAGCCGCTGCGGTCGGTGACGACCAGGCGCGACGGCAGGTAGAAGCCGGCGGGGGTCGGGATGCCCAGCGGGTGGATCAGCCCGAACTCCAGGCTCCCCTCGGGTGACAGCACGAGCTCGTACAGATCCTTGACCAGGTATGTCCTGGCCACGGGGCGGTGGCGCCAGCCCAGGAAGGGTATCGGCAGCCAGCGCAGCACGCTGCGGGCGTTGAGCGTCACCGTCACCACGGCGTCGGTCTGCACCCGCAGCCACGGCACCTCCCGCTTGCTGCCGGTCGTCGGCCACTGCGACTTGAGTACCGCCGCGCTCGACGTGGACTTCGACTGGCTGAACGCGCCGCCGAGGGTCGCCGTCCCGCCGTCGACGGCCGCGGTGGCCTTCACCTCCTGGCTGTTGGTCTCCGCACGGCCGCTGCCCTGCTTGTGCTCGGTGAAGTGGTACGACGAGTACTCGTGCCAGGCGTTGATGTGGTTCACGATGCGGGGGTTCACGAGCCTGACCTTGATATTGGGCCGGCCGTGCGAGTCGAACAGCGGGCCGCCCTCGGCGACCACCTTCGGCACCTCGAGCCCGGCCTCGCCGATCATGACGTCCAGCTCTTTGGTGAATGCCGGGTGGTTGAAGAGCATCTCGATCGCGTCGTTGCTGCGGGCCCCGGGGCGCACGAGCCGGCGCCAGGTCCACGTCCTGAGCTGGTTCAGCCAGCCGGACGGGCGCAGGTACCAGCGGTGCTGGCGGTATCGCAGGTCGGCGAGCACGGTGTCGCCGAGCGCATTGATCTTGTCGGCGTGGACCCCCAGCGGGAACGCGTCGCGGGCGAGCACGTGTTCCCCGGTGAGGTCGAACGGCCGCGCGCCGTCGGGCAGGCCGGCCTCGGGCAGTGCCGTGACCGCCAGGTCGGCCGGAACGAAACGGCCGGCGTCGACGGGCGGCAGCGTCAGGTCTTCCGGCACGATGATCCGCTCGGTCACCGGCCGGCTGGCCTGTTCCCGCCTGGTCAGCAGGCGCAGCAGAGGCCGGCCGAAGCCGAGCAGCAGCAGGTCGAGGAGCCGGGACGGCTCGCGCACCAGCACCATGTCCGCCTCGATCCGGCCTTCGCTGGTGTATCGCGCGGCATGCCCCGACAGGAACAGGGTGTCGCGGGTCGCGTCGATGCTCGTCAGCGACCGTGACCTGGTCTCGCTGCTGCTGGCGCGGAAGGTCACGATCAGGGCCAGCGACTTGACGGCGTCGAAGATCCTCCGGAACGTGCCCGGCGCCGCGGTCTCCGCGGTCGTGGTCCGGTCCTCGGACGGGGTGTGGTTGTGCAGCCGGAACCCGTACCGCGCCACATTGACGTTGGCGAGCACACCCGAGCGGGTGTACCCCGTCCCGTTGACGTCGCGGACCAGGCGGAGGTCGACGACGGCCCGCTCGTGGTACAGCAGCCGCGACCGGGTCGTGGTCAGCTTGATCCCACTGACGAGCGTGTCGACCAGCGCGACCGCGGTGCCCGGGTTGAGCACTGCCGAGAGCGGTGCCGGGGTTCCGCGCTCGCGGCCCGCCATGGTCCAGCGCTGCTTGCGGAAGGCGTCCGGCAGCACCTCGTCGACCACCGACAGCATGGCGTTCTCCGCGCCGGTCGGGTTCAGGACGCGGCCGGCAGGACCCGCCGGGAGCAGCCGCTCGGTCGCCGAGGCGATCGGTGCGCGGTCCAGATGAGCCGGGTACTTGGCCTCCAGTTCCGCCGTGGTCAGCCGGGCCGGCCCGGCCTCGGCGGCCGCCGCCGGCGGGGCCGGCTCGGCGGTGACCGGCGAACGGTGCTCGGTGACCGGGGCCAGGACCGCCCCGGGCGGCACCGACCGGGCCAGCGGGCCGAGGCCGATGGCGCGGGCCCGGTCCATGGCCGTGACGGTGTTGACCGTGTTGGACCGGCCGCGCAGCGCCGGCACGCGGGCCGCGTCGCGGCCGCGCTGCTCGGCCTGCGGCGACGTGTCCCGTGCGACCACGGAGGAGCGCCGCGAGCGGATCACCGATCGCCGGTGCACCCGCCCGTCCGGCAGGTCGGACCGGTCCGCGCTCCCGGCGGGGAGATCGGCGGCGGGCGCGGCGGCGACCGGCGCCTCGGCCGGGGGCGCCGCGGCAACGGGCGCCGGGGTCACCGGGGCCGCGGCCGGCCGGTAGAAGTGCATCCCGTCCGTGACCTCGCGGTACCGCTCCCGGCGGACGGTGAAGAAACTGCCGAGCATGTTCTTCTGCCGCGACGTCACCGTGACCCGCATGATGACGTTGCCGACCCGGGGCTGGTACGACTGGGTGATCTGGGTCAGCCGGCCGGCCTGCGGGCTGATGCCGGTCGCCAGCCCTGTGTGTTTGGCGTAACTTCCGCCGGAGGACGGGTCAAGGCCCAGGTTGTGCTTCCCGAGCGTCCACAGCAACGACAGCGCCCCGCCCCAGCTCCAGCTGTTGGCCCGGCCGCGGCTGTGACTGATGACCGGCGTGCCCTCGGCCACGTCCATCTTCATGAGCTCGGTCGCCTCGCCGTCGGGCCGCGAGGACACCGGGAAGTTCTCCACCGTCACCTGGTAGTGACTGTCGGTCAGCATGCCCTTCACCGTCAGCGTCGGCTCCACGGCCGACGGGCCGCGCACCTGCGACCCCACCAGCTGAGCGTTGTCGCTCGCCCGGGCGGCCAGATCGGCCGCCAGTCCCGGCGTGATCCGGTCGCGGCGCAGCAGCCACTTCAGCCGGTCGAAGGCGCCCCACCACCCGGACCGGCGAGCCGGTGGCTCCAGCAGCATCATCGTGACGAGGTCGGCCAGCGGCTTGCCGCCCAGGACGTCGACGACCAGGTCGTCGCCGTTGAGCGGATCGTGCCCGGCCTCGACCGCGGCCCGCGCCGACGCGGCGTCGAGCTCCCTGGACCGGCCGGCCAGGAGCTCCGCGGCCGAGGCCGGTGCCGCCCGGGCACTGTGCTCGGGCAGCACGAGCCGGCTGGAGGCCTCGACGGTGCGCGGCGTGGCGGACGCGCGCGTGACGACCTTCGCCTCGCCGCGCGACTTGGCCCACTGCGTCACGGACCGCACGACGCCGGTCCAGCTGCGCCGGAACTCGACGTCGACCTCGAGCAGGAGATCGGCCCGGTAGTCGAACCATCGCATCGGTCCCTTGTAGAGCATGGCCTGGACCTGGAACCCGGATACGGACACGCTGCCAGCTTCGTCGGCCGCGCGGTTGTAGGCGGCCCTGAACGAGGCTCCGATCGAGGTGTGCTTCCAGGGCAACGAGGCCACCACGCCCAGCCGGCCGCCGATGCCGTGGTTGGACGTCAGCTTGTCGTCGCCGGTGGCACCGGCGAACGCGGCCGGCATGATCTCCAGCTTGCCGCTGGCCACCCGGCCGGCGTCGTAGGGCGTGGCGTCGTGGCGCCCCCGCACCTTCACCCGGATCGTCTCGGTACCGCCATCGCCGCGCAGGTTGAACGTGAAGCCCACGCCGGCCGGGTCGTAGAGCTGGGACCCGGCATTGATGAGTGCCTCCCGGGACACCCTCGAGCTGAACAGGCGGTGCAGTTCGGCCTGGACCAGCCGCGAGCGGGGCTGGGGCCCGGCGATCTTCCGCTCGGCCTCGTCGACCATGGCGAGCAGGGCGGGCAGGACGTCCTCGGCGCCGGCCAGGCGTTCGAGGGCACTCTGCCCGATGCCCTGGTTGGCGGCCAGCGCCGCCGGCGGGTGCAGCCGGCTGACCTCGGCGGCCTCCCCCGGGTCGCGGTCGGTGGGCAGGCCGGCCAGGTCGCGTGGGCTCAGGGACGCATCCCGCACCGCCCGGCGCACGAGCTCCTCGAACCGGGCCCGGTGCTGGACCGGGATGCGGACGAAGACGTCGACCACATCCCGCACCGGCGTGCTCTGGTCGACACCCGGCAGATCGGTGGCGATCTCCGCCGAGACCTCCATGGTCAGCCGATACCGGACGCTGTCGCCGGCGTACACCAGCCCGCGGATGTCCCCGGCCCCGCGCACGGCCCGGGTGCCACGGTGCCCGGCGTGCTCGGCCGAGAGCGAGAAGCCGCCGCTGAGCCCGACCGACCACGCGTGGTCGTCGTCGGGGTTGCCCCAGACCTTGCCACCCGAAAACTGGCCGTCCGGCCCGAGACCGCCCGACTCCACGGAGTCGTGGTGGTCGGCGCCGAACCGCTGCGTCTCCTCCTTGACCGGCACGTTCTCCTGAGAGACGGCCTGCACGTTGAGCAGCCGGCCGGACCACGTCACATGGAGCTGCGACCCGCCGCTGGCGAACGCCGGCGAGATCGCGCCGGAGCCGACGACGTCGGCGAACATCCGCAGGAAACCCGGCTCGCTGAGCCACCACTCGACCTGGTGGGTCGCGTCCTCGGTCAGGTTCCTCCGGCCGGCGTCGAGCCGCTCGAGCACCGCCCGGCGCACCCGGTCGAGCCCGGGGGCGGACTCCGGGACGGTGAGGACGTGACCCAGCGCCCGGGTCACCGCCCGGGCCTGACGGACCTCCACCGGCTCGCCGTCCCCGGCATCCCCCGAGGCGGTGAGCGCACGCCGGTACGCGTCCGTGCCGACACCCAGCTGGGGGCCCAGGACGACGGGCTCGGAGGCCACCACGCCGGTCCGGCCGTCCGGGCGGACCAGCGCGAGATCCCGCGGGAACTCGGCACGGATCGGCCGGGCGAGCGAGCCGTGCTCGGCCGCGGTCCCCGGCCGGGCGCCGATGGCGCGGACCTCCGTGCGCATCGAGGCACCGCCGAAGTCGTAGTAGACGCTGTGGCCGGCGACGTCGAGGTACCGCTTGACCGCCGACACCCAGTCGGAGCCCTGGCCGTACTCGCGGCCGCTGCTGGCGCCCAGGCCCAGGCTGCCGGTCAGGGGACCCCCGCCGGTCAGGCCGCCGTAGCCGAGGCTCAGCTTGCGGGTGTTGGCCACCGACGCCCGGGCGAACGACTGCACCTCGTGGTCGGCGTTGACGAGCACGTGCCACGCGGAGCCGATCGGGACCTGCTCGGCCTCCTCCGTCCGCGCCTGGCGGGCCAGGCGCAGGTCACCCAGGTCGAACCTGACGGTGACCTCGTGCCCCGGCACCGTCAGCGTGAGGCCGCCCTCGAGCATGAGCTGGGTGGCCAGCCGCACGTCGAAGCGGGCGAGGTAGGACAGTGCCGCCAGGCGCAGCGGCTCCCGCAGGCCGGCGTGCGCCGCCGGCAGCGCCCGCGACGCGGCATCGGCCAGCCCGGCCGCGGTCGTCAGCTGGATGTCGCCGAGCCGCAGCAGCCGGCCGTGGTGCCCGAGCGCGAAGCGGCGAGCCGATGCGGCGTGCGGATCCGCGTCGGCGAAGCCGGGCGGCAGCCACCGCGGCGCCCCGTCGATCGAGGTGACCGGGGACGCCTCGTCGGCCGTGCCCTCCCCGCCCTTGTGCGGCGCGCCGAGCGCGGACAGGTGACGCAGGCGCCACTCGGCCTGCCGGCCGCCGTGGCGCAGCACGAGGTCGGCCTCCACCTGCGGCAGGCCGTCGATCCGGGTCAGGATGTTGTACTGCACGAGGTCGACCAGCTCACGCTGGCGGCGCGCCAGCGGGTCCGACCACGGCCGGTCGAGCAGGAGCCGGTCGGTCATCGGCTGCATCCGCAGCGGCACGAACCGCATCGCCGGCCCGGCCTCGCCATGGGTCGCGATGGTGAGCCCGAGCAGGTCGGCCACCAGGGTCACCGGCTCGGTGGCGGCCCGTCCGGCGGCGACCTCGCCGTCGGACGCCGTCCGCACGACCCCGCGCCCGACCTCGACCACCAGCCGGTGCTCCGGGCTGACCAGCAGCGTGTGTGCGGCGTCCAGCCACCGCCATCCGTCGCCGACCTCGACCTGGCCGTCGCCCCGCCACAGCCGCCCGTCGCCGCTGAACGCCACCGGCCCCAGCCCGTGCAGCCAGGCGCCGGAGACGAGGTACCAGGAGTCGCGGCCGGGCCGGGCCGGACGCTGCGATGTGGACGCCCGGGTCGACGGCTCCGGTTCGGTCATGGCGTCCTCCTCGACCGCGCCGCCGGACCGGCCGTGACGCGCCTCACAGCGAATGTGACATCCAGATGACGTACGGCGCACATGATCGGTTCATGCCCGCGCGTGAACCGCGGTGCCACCCGCCGCCGTTCTCTGAGGCGTTGGAGACCCACTCTCGGAGGCGTTGATGGTTTCGAGGTACATCCGCGGATCGGGCCGGTTCCTGCAACGGCTGCCGGCACTGCTCGGACGGGCCGGCTGGCTGGCCGGGCTGGGCGGTGTGCTCGGCCTGGCCCTGCTGGTCGGCTCGCTGGCCGGCACGCCGTTCGGGGCGGCCGGGACCGGTCCGGAGCCGCTGCGGCCCAGCTCGGGCCTGCTCGCCGAGGCCGAGATCGCGGCGATCCGCGACGCGGCCGCGTCCTGCCCGACGCTCAGCCCGCCGCGCCTGGCCGGCCAACTGGCCGCCACGCGGACCGTGAACCCGTCGCCGGAGGCCTCGTCGGGGACCCGGCGGGCACTGCACCGGCTCGGGATCGACACGGCGACCTGGAACCGCTGGGCGCCCTGGCCGATGGCCGAGCCGACCGACCCGGCCGCCGGGGTCAAGGCGGTGGCCCACCACACCTGCGACCTGGTCGGTGAGCTGCGCGCCGGCGGAGTCACCGGCGGAGTCACCGGCGACCTCTGGCGGGCCGCGGTCGCGGCCGAGCGGGTCGGCGCCGATGCGGTCCGCAAGGCAGGCGGCGTGCCGGCCTCGGCACAGTCCTATGTGAACACGGTCGACGGCTATGCCCGGTGGTACGAGTCCAACGGCGCGTACGACCCGGCGCCATCGGCGACGGCGTCGGCGGCCCGGCCCACCACGAGCACCAACGCCTCGCCGTCGGCCACCAAGCCGGCCACGCCGCGCCGCACGACGACCGGCGCCGGCACGAGCCCGCCGGCCCCGGCCACGTCCGGCCCCGTCCCCACGTTCAGCGCCCCGAAGACCGTCTGCATCGACCAGATCAAGATCGGCGACGTCGGCATCAAGGTCTGCGTCACCTGGGGCTACCTCAACGGCGGCTTCGCCTACTGGAAGCCGACGCGGTTCGACGTGACCACCTCGGACAGCTCCAAGCCCGTGTACGTGGTCATCAACACGAGCGCCGAGAACGAGCCCGACCGGCAGAACCTGGGCCGCGTCGACGGCGCCAAGTCGTGGACCGTTCCCGCGTCCTACGACTGGACGATGACGTCGGGCGTCGAGTCCACCACGACCGAGGTGTCGCGGACCCTGCCCGGCCGCACCACCCCCTGCACGGCGATGGTCCGCCACCAGCCCACGAAGATCTTCGTGATGACGGTCAGCGGCTCCTGCTGACGCCTCAGCGGGCCGGCGGCACCGCCGGCCCGCACCCGGCGAGCCAGCCGCCGACCGCCCGGATCCGGCCGGCCTGACCGGCCGGGCCGACACGGGCCCCGAGCGCCCGGATCCAGGCCACCTTCTCCGCCGGTGTCCGGCGCTCGGCCACGATCGAGTCCCTGGCACCGGCCGGGATCGGGTCGTCATCCCCGATCGCGGCCAGCGCCTCGAGGACCGTGACGTCGGAGTGGTACCGCAGCGCAGCGCGGGTCGCCGCGAGGGAGGCGAGCACCCGCAGCACGGCCGGCTCGGCCCGGGCGACCTGCTCGAGGACGACGGCCGCCCGCTCGGCCGGCCCGGCACGCAGAAACCGCTGGTACACCTCCGGTTCCGGGTCCGGCCCGCCGAACGCGTGCTCGTCGGGGAACAGCCCGCCCTCGGCGACGTGCGCCCGCAGCTCCTGCTCGGTGAGCACCGCCCCGAGGAACCGGTAGCGGCGCCAGTCGTCGACGTACGGGCTCAGCGGCAGCGAGTACAGCTCGGCCGCGTACCGGACGCCGAGCATGACCTCGTGCAGCGAGTGGTGCTCGACGCCGACGTACACCGCGATCAGCGCCAGCCGCAGCAGTTCGAAGTCGACCGGCACACCCCACCGCTCGCGCAGGAGCATGGCCCCGGTGGCCTTGAAGTAGGCGCTGCCGGACGCGGCGGCGACCACCAGCCCGCCGGTCGCCTGAGCGGCTCGCTGGACGGGCGTTCGCAGCGGGACGTGGTAGCGCATGGCGCCCACCTCCCAGCCCAGCCGCCCGCCGTCGACCGTCATCCACTCGGCCGGGCTCAGCGGCGGTACCACTCGATCCGGATCGGGCAGGCGCACGGACCCGGGGTCGTCGCGAAGTTTCCGGTGGCCCTGCGCGCGGCGCAGCACGCCCGGTTTCGGGTCCTGCCCGGGCAGGCCGAGCATCTCGTACACCAGGCCGTCGGCAAGCGCGACGAAGTACATGGCCATCAACTCGCGCAGGTTGCCGGTCTCGACGACCCGTTCGAGCACCCCGTACTCGGCGCCGACCGTCCCGGGCTGGTTGCCGGCCGCGCGGCCCATGCGGCGGCGCTGCCAGGCGTCGGCCCGGTCCCAGATCGCCCGGACGATCGTGCGCAGCTGCGCGGTGACGTCCGGCCGGGTGAGCAGATACACCGCCAGGCGCCGCTCGAACCGCTGCGCGGACTCGAGATAGCGGATCGCCGCCAGGTCCTCCGCGGCCGCCGGCCCGCCGACGGGACCGTCCGGACCCATCGGCGGGGGCGCCGCGGCGGGGCCCAGCCCGGGCGGCGCCGACGGCTCGCGGCGGCGCTCGGCCTGGCCACGTCCGACCCGTTCGGCTAGGGCCTCGATGCCCGCGACGAACCGATCCGGCGACTTCCACACGGCGGGCTCGTTGGCGTCGGCCACCGCGTCGATGGAGAACTCGGACAGCGTCGCGGCCGAGAGGATCATCATGCCGGCCGGGTCCGCGACGAACTCGTAGTGGGTCAGCCAGTCGTCGGCGTACTCGATCGCGTCCTCGTGCGCCTCCTGGACGCCGGACGCCGGCCGGTGCAGCCGGATCCGCACGACGGCCCACCCGAAGGTGTCTCCGTCCAGCGTGGCGAGCGCCGCCCGGGGGCTCGGCGCGGCGACGCCGTCGAACGCGTACCAGTCGAACGCCGCATGGTCGAGCACGGCCGACCGGGCGGCGAGGAGGTTCATCACCACGTACAGCGGTGTCCGCGCCGGGAGCTGGACTCCCAGGACGGCCGGCTCGTCCGGACCCGGGCTCGTCGGGTCATCGTGAGGCACGGCGTCGAGATCTGCGGGTGCGGTGGCCGGTCATCTACGGCGTGTGGTCGCCGAACTCTACGTGGTGCGGCTTGCCCAGGTGGTCGAAGTCCGAGTAGACGTCGCCGTTGTGCATCGACTGCGTGACGATGTCGTCGACCTCGCCGTCGCCGTCGAGGTCGTCCAGCAGGATGGTGTAGCCGCCGTCGGCGTTCGTGGTGAACAAGACCTTACCGTCGGACAGGTAGGTGTAGTCGCCCCAGGTGTCGTTGGCGAACTCGACGTGGCCGGGGTTGCCCTGGTCGTCGTAGTCGCTGTAGACGTCGCCGCCCTTCGTCGTCATCGACACGATGTCGTCGGCCTCGCCGTCGTGGTCGCGGTCGGCGAAGACGGCGGTGTAGCCCTCCTCGATCGAGTGGAACGCGACGGTGCCGTCGGGGAAGTACGTGTAGTCGCCCGAGGTGTGGTCGTGGAAGTCGACGTGCCCGGGGTTGCCCTGGTCGTCGTAGTCGCTGTAGACGTCGCCGGCCTTGGTCGTGTAGCGGATGACGTCGTCGATCTCGCCGTCGCCGTCGGTGTCGGCGAACACCACCGTGTAGCCCTCCGGCAGCGCATGGAACGAGACGGTGCCGTCCGTATGGCGGATGTAGTCGCCCGAGCCGCCGCCGTCGAAGTCGACGTGTCCCGGCTGGTTCTGGTCGTCGTAGCGGCTGTACACGTCGTGCTCGGGCGTCTCGTAGGAGATGAGTCGCCCCGGGGTGCCGTCGTCGTTCCCGGCGGCGTAGACCATCACGGAGCCGTCGCTCATGTGGATCTCGAGCGAGCCGTCCGCGTGGTACACGTAATTAGCGGACATGACCATCGTGGTACTCCGTTCTCGGATGCTCGGCAGGGTTCAGGTCCGCCACGCGCGGCGGCACGATGCGCCACAGGTCCGGCGGCGCGTACGGAATCGCCGGCAGCTTCGGGAGACGGCCACGGGTGTGCGACGCGGCGACCGGAGTCGGGCGCGGCGCCGGCAGCCGGGTGACCGGTGGGGCCAGGCGCTGCGGCCGCACCGGCGGAGGCGGCGGGGCCGGCGGTTTCGGGGGTGGATTCACGACGAGGCTCATCCTTCTGACGTGAACGGCGAGTGGTGCTGCTACCTCGACGGTATGGGCGCCGGCCGGTCGGTGGAACGTCCACGTTCGGGCGACGCGGCCGTGTCAGTCACAGTCCACAATGGTCTCCTGGAGCCGCTGGATCGCGTCGGCCAGCGCGGGCGAGTGCAGCGCTTCAAGGGTCATCACCCAGTCGACCCGCATCAGGCCGCCCAGGTAGCGCCGGCTCTGCCGGGCGAGCGTCACCGCCTTGGCGACGTCGCCGTCGCGGGCGTCGGCGATCGCGGCCGCCATCTTGCTGAAGGCGGTCTCGCTGAACGAGACACCGTGGAACGTCCCCTTCGCGTCGACCGCGGCCGGCAGCCGGCTGAGCGCCCGCAGCCCGTCGGGGTCGGCGATCCGGGCGGACAGGTCCAGCAGGATCCCGCGCCGGGCGTCGCGCCGCGTCTCGGCGAGGTAGGCGTGCGCGGCCGCGCCGTGGCCGAGCCCGGCGAGCGTCAGCACGTCGGCGTGCAGGCCGATGAGCTTCGCCCCGCCCGCGAACATCGTCCGGAAGTCGTCCCGGGCCGCCGTGGACGACAGGGTGTCGCGGTGCTCGGCGAAGTACCGCGCCTTCGCCGCCCAGCCGTCCTGGGCGACCCAGCCGAGCAGCGCGCCGCCCACCACGTCGGTGCCGGCCGCCGCCGATGCCGGTGGCGGCATCCCGACCCGCCCGACGACCTCGTTGACGAAGGTCAGCATGCGCTCGAGAGCGTCCCGGCCGGGCCGCGGCCCGGCCTCGTCCACCATGGCGTTCCACTGCTCGGCCAAGGGCTCGACGTCGGTGTGGCCGGTCTGGGCCAGTTCGGCGAGCGCCGGGCCGAGCAGTCCGGTCAGGTGCTCGCCGTCGGCGCCGCGACCGGCGAGCGGCGGCAGCCCTTCGAGCTGCCGCCAGACGACGGCATCCGGCTCGGCGACGGGCTTCGGCGACGCCGGCCGGAGGGCAAGGTGCGGGTACCGGACCTGCCGCTCCAGCGCGATCGCCGGCGACTCGTGGGCCAGGCGTTCGTACTCCTGCCGCGCGGCTTGGTACTCCACGTACAGTTCGGCCAGCTCCGCCCCCGCGTCGGGCCGCTCGCGCTGCAGCCGGGTGTACCGGTCCCACAGCTCCCGCAACCGCGCGAGTAGTTCGTCCGAGCCCGTGCCGTGCGGCCCGACGGAGTCGTGCAGCGCCAGGCCTTCGGTGAGCTCGGGGCTGCCTGCGGCGAAGGGGTGCGCGACGGCCGCCTCCAGCACGGCCCGGTCCTGGATCGGCAGCAGCGCCGCCAGTCCCTCGACGGTGTCGTGGTCGCGGGCCAGAGCACGGGCGATCTTCGTGTACTGGTCGGCGTGGACGAGCTCATGGACGGTGCGGGTCGCGAGGTCCAGCCACGAACCGTACGTCCAGGCGTCGAGCGTCTCCGCCGCCGGCAGGGGCAGCGACACGGTCCAGGTGATGTGGTCGAAGTGCCCGGTGACCGCGTGCTGCCCGGTGGGCCGCAGCAGGACCGTCGGCGCCGGCAGCCCCTCCAGGTGCCCGGTCCAGGCGAAGTCGGTCAGGGACTGCAGCGCGGTCGCGATGGTGTCCGGTCCCGGCGCCGCCGCGACGTCGGCGGCCAGCGCGTCGATCTTTGCGCGCAACGCCACCGGCGTGGGCAGGCCGTCCGGCCCGCGCTGCACCTGCGGTGGGGGCGTGGGCAGGCCGAGCGGCTCGAAGTCGAGCCCTCCCGCCGCGTCCCGGCTCAGCCTCTGGAAGAGCTCACCCAGCAGGTCCCAGACGCTGTCCGGCACGTCGAGGCCGGCGTCGCCGACGAAGAGCTTGGGCTGCGCCGACGCCGCGGCGTGCTCGGTCACGGCCGGGGGCGGCGTCGCGCGGTCGGCCGGGCCGAGCCACACCGCGTTGCCGGTGACGATGCCGTGCCAGCCGTCGGACAGCGGGAAGGTGGTCCGCTCGGCCGGGCCCGTCACGTCCCGGTACGCCGCGATGGGGTTGAACCTCCGGCTCGGGGTCTCGCGCGTCGGCATGGGCCAGTGGTAGGCCGAGCTCCCCACCGGCAGGTCCCACAGGGGCGCCAGCTTCGGCAGCAGCTGCGTGGGCGCCTCCGGGACGTGCCGCGCGGTCGGGGCCCACCGGTAGGCGTCGGCGAACGGGGCGATCGTCCGCTGCCGGTCGAGACCGACGGGGAAACCGTGCGCGGGGTCCGGGTCGGCGACGGCCGGCATGGGTTGGTCGACGAAGACGAAGTTGCGCCGGGCGAAGGCGGCGGGGTCGAACGGCAACGCGGTCCCGTCGGGCACGAGCCGCAGATCGACGATGACATGGTACCGCTGCTGGGCCGGCAGTGACCGCAGGAAGCGCTGCAGGCCAGGCAATGCCTCGGCGTCCGGGAAGACGCGCAACGCGCCACCGGAGCCGGGCGCTGATCTGGCCACGCCCATGAGGCTCGGCGGTTCCGGCTGACCGTCCGGGCGCGGCCCCCGCAGCAGGACGGTGTGCCCTCGCACCTCCACTTTGCCTGCACCGGCCGCGGCCTGCAGCATCCGTTCCAGCCGGAGCTCCGCCTCGCTCCTGGGCTCGGCCGCGACCGGCTCGGGCACGGCGGGGGTGACCGGCTTTGCCGTGGCGGGCGGATTCGCCTCACCCTCCGCCGACACCGGCGGCTTCGTCACAGCCTCCGCCGACACCGGCGGCTTCGTGAGTGGTGGCGTCTCGACCGGCGGGGCGGACCTCGCCGTGCCGGCCGACCGCGCCCAGTCGGGCAGCGGTTGCCCGTCGGCGCCGCCACCGCGGAGCCGGCGCAGGTTCGCCGTGTTCTCCCGGAGTGCCCGGTCCAGCGACTCCGCCATCCTTCTGAGCTCGACGTACCGCCGCCTCGCCTCGCCGACCGATGCGGCGCCCGCCGGGTCGGCCTGCGACTCGACGACGGCGGTCAGCTCGCGCTGGGCCTCGGCCTGCTCGCGCCGCAGGTGCCTGAGGTCGGCGCGCAGCTCGGCCCGCCGGGCGGCCGGGACCTGGGCGAGCGCCTCGGCCTCCGC
Organism: Dactylosporangium sp. NPDC000244; assembly: GCF_040300725.1. Taxonomy (NCBI): domain Bacteria; kingdom Bacillati; phylum Actinomycetota; class Actinomycetes; order Micromonosporales; family Micromonosporaceae; genus Dactylosporangium; species Dactylosporangium sp. NPDC000244. Next base: position 99,970 of record NZ_JBEPEH010000018.1, on the reverse strand, counting down.
CACGTGCAGGCGCTGCACGACCCGGTCGCGCACCTCGCCGGGCGGGTGCTCGACGAAGGCGCGCCGCCGATCCTGGACGATCCGCCGCAGCTCGTGTTCGATGCCGGCCCGGCCGGCCGGCTTGGGCCGGGTGGTGACCGGGGCCGGCGCCGGCGGTACACCCAGCCGATCGGTCCACGCGCCGTGCAGCGCGGCCTCGGCCCGGTCGAGCCGGCGAAGCCGCTCCGCGTCGCCGGTGCCCCCGGCGGCGAGCAGGTCACGCCGCTCGTGGACGGTCGCGTCCAGCCCGTTGCGCAACTCCCCCAGGTTCAGCTTGCGCACGTACTGCCGCAGCCGCGACGCACCCGCACCGTCGGCAGACCGGGCGAGGAGCTCGTCGCGGATCGTCTCGTAGGACCGGCCCGGCGACCCGCCGACCGTCCCGCCCGGCACGCCGCCGTCGCCCGCCGCCAACCGGCCGCCGGCGCGGATGACCTGGCTGACCACCACATTGTCGGCGTCGCGGCCCAGCGCGTCGATCGCCCGGTGCCGCAGGCTCGGCTCGATCGGCGCGGGTTCGGCCTCGTGGCCGGGGTCCGGCGGGGTCCGCGGCTGCTCGGCCCGGGGCCCGCCGCCGGTCGCGTGCTCGACCGCGTCCCGCCGCTCGGCGCGCACCCGGTCGATCTCGGCGTCGAGTCCCTCGTTCGGGCGCTTCGGCTCCCGCAGCGGGGTCAGCTCCGGCCGGGCCGGCTCCTTCATGACGAACAGGTCCTTGCCGAGCGGCTTGTCCGTCATCGGGTACAGGAGGCTGTAGTCCTGGCCGTCGATGCGCTGCGGCGGCTTGTCGTGCGCGATCTCGCTGTACCTCGGCAGCTCCGGATCGTCCGTGCGGCCCCGGTTCGCGACGGGAACCGTCGAGTCCTTGCGCACGGGGCCGGCGAGCGACGGCAGATCCGACAGGCGGACCGGCGGGACCTCGACCCGGAACACGATCGGCGACGTGGTGACGTCGTCCGGGTTCGGGGGGCTCGAGCGCCGGGCGGTGCCACCACCCGGGGCGTCGTTCCCCGGCTGGCCGGTGCGGCCTCTCGCGGCGGGCGACCCCTGCAGGCTCGACGCGCTCGTCGCGTGCGGCCCCGGCGCGTGCGACGCTGCCGGGTCGGCCCCGGGGATGCCCAGGCCGCCATCCCGGCCGAGGCGGGGCAGGGACTGCGGCGCCGTGGCCCGCAAGTGGGCGCCGTCCCATTGGAACAGCCGTACATCGGCCTGTGTTGTCGCCGTCTCGGTCATCCGCACCCTGAAACGCTCCCCGCCGGTGCTGCGGGGGCCGGTGAACCCGAGATGCTCCTCGATGTCCCTGGCGGTGATCGGCCGCGGGGCGGTGCTGTCCCCGTCGGCGTACCGCTCGATCGGCCGCCACCGCGTGGTGTGGCTGCCGTCGGGCGCCCGCTCCAACTGCAGGACCTCGACCCTCCGGACGGCCGTGGGCATCGCGTCCGGCGAGCTGTGCCGGGCTTGCGGCGCGTGGACCGAGTCGGACTGGAGCTTCCAGCCTTCCGGCCCGATGGTGAAGGTGGTCTGGTCACCGGGCTTCAGTCCCAGCTTGACGAACGCGACCACGTGGTCGTCGGGGTGGCCGCTCGTCGCGAGCTCGTGCTGGAGCCGCTGCCGCACCGCGTCCGGGGTCTCGCCCGGACGGTCGAAGCGTTCCCAGGTCGCGCCGCCGTCGCGGCTGAGATGGTAACGGTCGACGTTGGTCGGCACGGCGGCGCCGCCCGGCTGGCGCATGGCCGTCTCGTGCCACTGCAGCGCGGCCGGGTTCGGCGCCTCCGGATTGATCAGGTTCGGGTACTCGGACGGGCCGAGCACCTTCGTGCCGGGGAACCGGGCCTGGGGCGGCGGCTCCGGCGACAGCGTCCAGCCGCGCCCGCTGTACCGGAAGTACTCCGTGTGGTGCTCGCCGTCGGCACCGGGGAACCGCATGTCCCGGGCCAGGACGAGATCGGAGCCCGGCGGGGTGCGGCCGGCGGCATGCAGATGGGAGCGAATCTCGTCGAATGCCGCCGACGACGGCTTCCCGGGCGCCTGGGTCCACACCCGGCCGCCGTCGACGCTGACCCAGGTCTTCTCGTGGATCCCGTCCGGCGTCCGCCGGGCGCCCACCGGCAGATCGGGCAGCGGCTGCCGCAACCGCGGCGGGCCATGGTGCCCGCCCGCGCCGGCCGTCCCGTCGTGCCGCGGCGCGGGCTCCAGGAGAGGGGTCGTCGAGTCGGGCGTGCCGGGCCGTGGCGTCGCGGACGGCGTCTCGACGACGGTGTCGAACGAGTGCGCGCTGGGGCTCCTCGGCAGCTCCGTGCCCCCGACCCGCCCGCGCGGCACCGCGGGAGGAGCCGCACCGGTGTCCCCGGTGACCGGCCGCGTGTTCGGCGGCACCACGACCTCCGCCGGACCACCCGATCCGAGCGGGTTCGGCGACGGCGGCCGCACCAGCTCCGGCACACCCGCCCGCGGCGGCTCACCACCGCCGGGAAGCCGCAACGACGGCGGCCGGTGATGCCCACCCGACGGCGTCCTACCCACCGGCGACTGCGGACCGTTGTGCGGCAACCCATGCACCGGATCAACGCCCGGCGGACCCGCCACCGGATCGGCGTGCGGCTCGACCCGCGGCAGACCCGGCCCCGCCTCGGGCCCGCCAGGCAACCGCAACGACGGCGGCCGGTGATGCCCACCCGACGGCGTCCTGGCCACCGGCGACTGCGGACCGTTGTGCGGCGACCCGTTCACCGGATCGCCGAGCGGCCGGCCCGCGAACGGGTCGACCGGCCCGGATTCGCCGGGTCGCTGGAGGGGCAGCCGCCCGGCCAGCGGATCCTTCGGTGGCGTGTGCGGCGCCGGCCCGGGCAGCTCCGGCCCGGGTCGAGCCCCGGGCAGCTCCGGCTCAGGCCGAATCCCCGGCAGGGTCGGCCCAGGTCGCGGCCCCGGCAGGTTCGGCCCAGGTCGCGGCCCGGCCGTGTTCGGCAGGCCGCCGTCCCCGGGGCCGTGCTGCAGCCCCTTGGGCACCTTGGGCAGGTTGCCGGGCCCGTCGTGCGACAAGGGCGGCCGCTCGACCGGCGGCGCCGTCCGCGGCCGCGACGATGACGGCGGGATCTCCACGTCCGTCCCGGAGCGCAGCGGCGGGGCGGTGACCCGGTTGTCCGGCCCCGGCGCCCCGCCCCCCGGCGCCCGCGTGACCGGCCGGGGGATCGTGACCGGCGGCGCGATCGTCCCCGGCGTCTCGGCGGCGGGCCGCCCGACCAGCTTCGCGCCGCCGCCGGTCACCGGGATCGGCGGTGTATCGGTGCGGCTGCTGAACGACTCGACGGAGGGCTTCGGTGTCGGTTTCGGTGGCCCCAGCGGGCCGTCCAGCCCGTTCGGGGCCGGCCCGGGCCGGCCGGGCATCACGCCCAGGTCGTCGCCACCCCCGGGCCGCAGCGACGGTGGCCCGGGCCGCGGGCCACCGTCGAGCGTGACCGGGTTGGAGGGCTTCAGCCCGCCCGAGAGTGCGACGTCGTACGTCTTGCCGGTGACATGGTTGGTGACGGTCTTGGGCTTCGCGCCACCGAGCGGGCCGACCCGCGGGATGCGGCCTCCGGGCATCAGCCCGCCGACGAAGGCACCGACCAGCAGGATCAGCGCGTTGATCCCGTCGTAGTGGAACTCACCCGTCTTCGCCGCGACGATCCCCGCGGCGGTGAGGTCGAGGGCCAGGCCGAGCGCCCCGAACACCACGAAGCCGGACGCGAACAGCCCGACCAGCTCCGCGATCTCGGCGGACACGAACCGCACCAGCAGGCCGGCGAAGACCCCGCCGAGCGCGCCGACGACCGGGCCCAGCACGAAGCCGAGGACCAGGCCGACGACGAAGAAGATGCCGAAGAGGATCAGGGCCAGCTTCTCGGCCTCGAGCTGCTTCTCGACCTGCTCGGCGATCCTGTCGAGCTCGTCGGCGCGCGCGTTGAGGTCGTCGCGCATCTTGTTGCCCCGCAGGACCAGCGCGGTCATCGCCGCGACGGCGCGGTCGCGGCCCCGGCCCGACCAGTCGACGCCGACGACGGCGTCCGAGCCGGTCTGCATGAGGTGCTCGATGTTGTACGCAAGCTGGCGCCACCGGTGGGCAAGTTCCCGGAGCCTCGCCGGGTCCGGATGAGAGGAGTTCGCCACCCCAGGCAGCCTTCGGAATCGTCGGGAGTCAGCCGTAGATGACGTGGATCGGCGGCTTGTCCCAGGTCTGGTCGGCCGGGGTCCCCGGCGACTCGTCGGTGATCGCGGCCCAGAAGTCGGTGAACATGCCGGCGACCGAGATGTCGGTCGCCGCGTAGTTCTGGCTCGCGCCCTGCGCCAGGCCGAACAGGTGCTGGTACAGCCCGGGCCGGTCGAGGGTGACGCCGTCCTTGGAGCTGCCGAAGATGTCGCCGCTCACCTGGCTGATCTTCTCCTGGAAGGCCTCCACCTCCTCCTTGGTCCGGCCGATCCAGGACAGCTGGAGCATCGACCAGCTCGCCATGACGTCCCGCCACGCGAGCTTGATCGCCTCCAGGTCGACCTTCATGCCCTCCGCACCGTCGAACAGGTCGTGCAGCGAGACGGAGATCTTTCCGTCGGCGTGGTTGTAGTCGGCGGGCATTCGGCAACCCCCGTTTCCCGATGGCGGCATGATCGGCGGATGAGGACGAGGCTAGATCGCGACCCGTGCGGCGGCCCACGTCCGCATTGAGGGGCGCCGCGGTGTCCCGCCATGAGGGACCTCGCCCGCGGGCCGGCCCGCGCGGGACCATCGTCGGCATGGCGGCACAGGACATCCACATGCCCGAGGTCCGGGTCGACGGCGGCCGGTCCTATGAGGTCGACGGCGCCCGGTTCATCCTCGGCGACGGGGCGGACGGATCGGGCGCGCCGAGCGGCGACCCGCCGAAGCCCGAGCGGCCTGGCGCGGACCGGTTGGTGATCGCGCCGGACACCATCCGGTCGGCCGAGGACATCCTCATCATGGGCTCCCGCGAGGCCGCCGCGACGTACGAGGCGCTGCGGCAGAAGGTCCTCGAACTGACGCCGTGGGTGTATCGCGTGGGCGACCCCAAGGAGCTCGAGGTCGACCCCACGCAGCAGAACCAGAACAAGGGAAAGTGGGCGTCGGAGACCGGCCAGGGCACCATGCCCGGGGACCCCTACGACGCCGAGGCGCAGACGCAGCAGGACCGGAGCCTGCTCAAGGGCGTCGGCGACTTCCTCGGCACCGTCGGCACCTACGTCGCGATGCTCAACGACGCCGCGCAGAGCTACGCGAAGTGCGACATCAAGTCATATCCGCCGACCTCGGCGTAGCCGCCGGATCGACGTGGCACGCCGGTCACCCACCGCGCCGGTCGCTCTCCCGAGGGGGCTGTACCTCCCGGCGCCCGCGGACGGCCCTTCGTTGGCCGCCGCCCGGGCGCTGCCGGTGCTGGAGGGCTGGTTCACCCTCGCACTGCACCAGGCCGAGGCCGACGCGATCGGCGCCGGCGGCCCCGCGGCCCGCGACCGGTTCGTCCGATCGGTGACCCTGTCGCCGCAGTGGCGCACCGCCACCGCGTCCGCCCGGCGGCGCGGCCGGGCGGGCCCCGATGTGCTGCTGGTCTGCTGCGCGGCCGCCACCACGTCGGCGGCGTGGGACGGCGGGACGTTCGCCGGCTGGCTGCGGGCGCGGCTGGCCGCGCCTCGGCTCGTGGCCTCCCCGCGCCGGATCCGGCAGGACCTCGGCCGGGGCACGCTGTGCGGCGTGGGCGCCGGGCCGGCCTGGTCGGTGTTGTTCGGCGAGCACGGCGAACGGCCGTTCGGACCGGACCTGATCGCCGCGGCGATGGCCGCCGACCGGTCCGAGCACGGCACCACACCGGCGGTCCGGACGCCGGGCGGCCACGGCCTGACCGGCGGGCACGACTGGGCCGGCGGCGCGAAGATCCGGCTGAGCGTCGAGATCACCGGCATCGAGCCGGCGCCGGACGCCCGGACGTGGCTGGGTTCGATGCCCGGCCTGCTCACCCTGCAGACCCACGGCACCCAGGGCAATCTCGTCGAGGTGACGACCGCGCCCGCGCTGCGCTACGACGACGAGCGCAACGGCGCCGACCCGGTCGCGGTGCTGCGGGCCGCGGACGCCGCGGTGGACCAGCTCATTCTCAGCACGGGGCGGCCGCTCGCGGCGCTGCTGCCCGAGCGGCTCGCGTCGGTCCCGGCGCTGGGCGGCGCCCAGGTGCGAACGGCCCTGGCCAACAGCATGCGGATCCACCTCACCGAGGGCATCCCGCTGGAGGCGCTGTACCACCTCTACACCCGGCTGGCCGCCGACCAGGGGCCGCGGGTCACTCCGGTCGTGCACGACGCGATCGAGTTCGGCCGCGGCCTGGCCGAGTGGCTGACCGGCGAGCCGGTGGCGGGCTCCGGGCCGGCGGTGACCCTGGCGGGCTACGGCGCACTGCTCTACACGCTCTTCCGTGTCCTGGCCGAGGAGCATCTGCGACCGGCCGGCCTGCCCAGGGACCGCCTCGACTTCGCGCCGCGGGTGCCGCTCGACCGGATCTACGCCGCCCTGCCACGCGAACTGCGGCTCGTGCTGCAGCTGCACCGGCCGGCGATCGAACGGCGGCTGGCCGGCCACCTCGCGCACCGCAGCCCGCGCCTGCTGCGCCGGCTCGCCGACTGGGGTGCCGGGGAGGACCGGCTGCTGCACCAGTACCTGCCGGGGACGCAGACGACCCTGAGTGACCTGCTCAGCGGCGGGCTCACGAGCGAGGCGACCGGCAACGTGACCCCTGAGCGGCTCGGCCTGCACACGGCGCTGGAGGGCCTCGACGACAACCGGGGCGGTCTGCGGCACACCGCGCTGGTCGTCGGCGAGTTCCCCCGGATCGGCGGGATGCGGGCCTCGCACGGATGGCGGACCGTCGAGGCGTGGCTGGGCCGGACCGCCCGGCGGCTCTACCGCGACACGGTGACGGCCAGGACGGTGACCGGTGCCCCGGCCGCCGCGCCCATGGACCTGGCGGCCGCGGCCCACCGGCTGCGCGCCGCCGCCGGGCCCGACGACGGCCCGCTGCGCCGGCTGCGGCTCACCGCGGCGCGGCTGCTCGAACAGCTGCGGCAGGAGCCGTCGACGGTACGGCTCGCGGCACCGGATGACCTGGACGCGGTCGAGAGCGTCCACATCCGGCTGGACGCCGCCACCCGCGCGGCCGTGGTCACGGTCGACGTGTCGGGCGTGACCGGCCTGCCGGACCGCACGCTCGACCTCCTCGCGGGCTGGTTTCCCAACGCCGAGCTCCACACCCCGTCCGGTGTCCGGGCGCCGGTGCGGTACCGCCAGCACAGCGACCGGTTCGCGGGGGCGAACTCCGCGCCGCAGCGCATCGACCTGGCGGAGCTGACTGCCCGGCTGGACGCGATGACCAACCGGGCCGGCGGTGTCCTGGCCCTCGGCCGGATGCTCGGGGTCCCCGGCGACGAACCGGCCGTCGCCCAGGCCCTGCGCGACGCGGCGTACCTGACGGCGGCCGTCTACGGCGCCGGCTTCGACGCCGCCCAGCTGCGCACCGTGCGGCGGATGGCCGAGCTCGCGGCCGGCTCCGGCGGGACCGGCACCCTGTGGTCCGACCTGGAGGCGCTGGCCGGCACGGCGCTGGCCGGCGAAACCGGCGGGGCCGGCGGGGACGCGGCACCGGCCGGCGGGGACGCACCGGGCCGGACGGTCCACCGCAGCCAGGTCCGGCTCCTGGCCGACGAGGTGGCCCGGATCGGTGCCGGCGGGACCCTCGACGACCTGCGGCGCCGGCTGCGGGCCGCACCGGACCTGGCGGCCGCGCTGGCCTGGGCGGTGCCGGCCGACCAGGAGACGGTCTCACCGTTCTGGTCCGGCGCCGGGCCACTGCTCGTCCAGCTACGAGCGCTGGCACCGGCGGGCCTGCCGGCGCTGACCGAGCGGGTGACCGGCGCGCACGACGCCCGTGCGCTGTTCGACGCCGCGCGGATCACGGCGACCTTCTACGGCCTCGGCGGACTGACCGTGCAGCGCCTGGGCGCGATGCACCGGCTGCTGGCGCTCGCCGCGGCCGCCACCCGGGCCGGCGGACCGGTGAGCCTGCTGACGGTCGAGCAGTTCGTGCGCCTGCTGTTCAACGAGGCGCCACGACCGGAAGGCCGCGTGTACCAGCAGTTCGCGCACCACTACGCGCGGCCTCTGGTCGAGCTGATCCAGTCCCTCGACGGCGACGTCACCCTGTCCCGCCTGCGGCGCCAGGTCACCGGCATCGACGCCCCGGCCGGGCCCATGGCCCAGGCGCTGCACCGCGTCTGGCGCGGACGGCTCCGGTTCGGCTACCTCGCGAACCACGAGCAGCCGTACGCCAGGCTCCGGCACGTGGCCGGCCTCGGCCTCGGCCGCAGCCCGGACGCCGGCCGGGAGCGGGCCTTCTGGGACCAGGTCGCGCTGCTGCACGCGGCGTTCGGCGAGTTCGAGTACGTCGCCGGCGAGGATCTGGCGGCGCTGCTCGTCCTGGCCGGCGCGGCCGGCGGCACCGACCGGCTGCGGACCTGGGCCGACCTGCAACGGCTCGTCCGGCTGGTGCGAGGCCCGCTGCGGCCGGCGTCCGGGGCCGCCGGCGCCGACATCGACGACGTCCGCTCGCTGCTGCGCGCCGCGGCCGACCTGCGCACGGCCGTCCCTGACCGCCGGATCACCCTCGAGGACCTGCGCGGGCACTGGAGTCCGCCCGGCGCCGGCGAGCCGCAGGACGCCGCGGGCCGGTTCCGGGTCGACCTCGATGCGCTCCAGACGCGGCTGGAGACCCTCGCCGCCGACACCGGCGGCGTCGACGGGCTGGCGGCGGCCGCCGGCGTACCGTCCACGCTGCCCACCGAGACGACCCTCCAGGAGCTGGGCTACCTCGCCGCCGCCGTGAACGGCCCGGACTTCACCACGCGCGACCTCGCGGCCGTGCGCCATCTCGTCGAGCTCGCCACGTTCGGGCTGCGCACCGGGTCCGGCTGGGGCGACCTCGAGGCGCTCGTCCGGGCGATCCGGCGGGACGAGCCGGGCCGTGCGCGCTTCGTGCACGCCGGGCACGTCCGGCTCCTCGCCGACCTGGTGGGCGGCGGCGAGGCCCCCGGCTTCGAGCGCCTGCGGGACATGTCCGGGCTCGTTCCCGAGCTGGCGATGGCGCTGCGCTGGGAAGCGCCGTTCGACTCGGTCACGGAGTCGCCGGGGTGGGGGACGACGGCGCTGTTCGTGCGGCTGGGCGAGCTGGGCCCGGACCCGACCGGCGGATCGTCCGGCCTGCCGGCCCGGGTGACCGGCCGGGACGACCCCGACGCCGAGCAGGCCCTGTGGGACGCCGCCCACGTCGCGCTGGCGCTGTACGGGCTCGAGTTCACCGAGGAGGATCTCGCCGCGGTGCACCGCACGCTCCGGTCGACGATGCCCGGGCCGGGCCGGCCGCTGGCCGGATGGGGCGGGATCGACGGTTTCGCGCGGTACCTCTTCCACGAGTGGCAGACCGCGCTCCCGGAGGGCGAGCCGTCCGAGTCCGGCACCGGACGGCCCCTCCACGAGCTGCTGGCTGCCCTCGACGGTCAGGTCACGCTGGTCGACCTGCACCGGTCCGCCGTCGGCGTCGACGGCGCGGCGGCCGCCTTCCTGTCGCAGCCGTCACGGGCCGCGCTGCGGCTGCGGTACGAACAGGCGGGCCGCTACCAGCCCCTCGCGGACGCCGTGCGCGTGCCGGGGGCCGATGCCGAACGCGAGCGGCGGCTCTTCGAGGATGCCCTGTCGCTCGTGCACGCCACGTTCGACGCCGGCGACGGCGCCCGGTGGGCGAGCGCCGGGGAGCTGGTCGCGGCCCGGGCCCTGCTCGAGGTCCGCTACATCGACGACGGCCCGCAGCTGCGGACCTGGTCCGGCCTTCGGGCGCTGATCGTCGAGCTGCGCGGCCCGCACCGGCCGCAGCCGGCCCACCCGGCCGCCGACGTCGAGGACCTCCGGTCGCTGCTCGAGTTCATCGCCCGCCGGCAGCGGCAGACGGAGGTGACGCCGGTCGGCGTCGACGACCTCGTCACGCGATGGCGGCCGCCGTCCCCGGCGGGCCCGCCGAACGGTGGCGTGCAGGGCCGCGTCGGGCCGCTGCCCGGGTCGTGGCCGCTCGATCCCGGTCCGCGGTTCGGGACGGCGGACCGGCCGGCCGACACCGCGGGACCGGTCGCGGCCCGCGACGCGCTGCGCACGGCCGTGGCCGTCGTGCTCGCCGCCGGTGACAGCGCGGCGGTGACGGCCCGCGTCATCAAGCTGCGCGGCGAGGTCGGCGCGGCCGAGCGCGTCGCGACGGTCCATGCCCTGGCCCGGCTGGCCGAGGCGTACCCGCAGCACCGCGACGGCCTGCGCCGCATCGGCGCCGCCCTCGTCGACTGCTGAAACCGTAGGTCCGGCGGCCGCGCCGATCACCCACAAATCAGCAGAGATCGACACAGCCGGGACATAGAGTGGAAATCACGCGAACGCAAGCTGTCCAGACGTGCCGCATCGGACGGAAGGACGGTCATGGTCGACGTCTCGGAGCCCGGACCCGGCGAGCCCGGACCCAGCAACCCGGGCTGGTTCGGCGCCTGGCGCGGCCGGACCCGCCAGCACGACCCGGAGCAGGGCCATGGCACCGGATTCCGCCCGCCACCGTCGGAGCTCGGGCAACCGGAACCGATCCGGCGGCGACGGCCGGGCGCACCGCCGCCGAGCGCGCCACCGGCGAGGCAGCGGGCCCAGCTGTCGGCCGAGCTGCACGGCATGCGCGACGCCCTGATCCTGATCCCGTTGGCCGACGGATGGCGCGACCAGGTCGGCGACCGCATCGACGAGCTGTCCCGGGCCCTCGCCAACGCCGGCGACGCCGACCTGCCGGCCGTCGCCCGCCGCATCGAGGGGCTCGGCACCGGGTTCTTCGTCTGGCGGCAGCTCCTGCAGCGGGTCGGTCATCGCTACCCCTCGGCCGATCCGGTCGCCGGCCGCCCCGACTGGTACACGACCCTGATCGACCGTGCCATCACCCTCCGGCCGCGGCTGGCGTACCTGCCGACCGACGAACGCGACGCGGCCGCCGACCCGGGCGCACCGCCGCCCGCCCGGCACCTGACCCGGGACACCGCCCGCAACGACCTGCACCACGCGGTCGGCCGGCTCGAGGCGGCGATGCTCGCGGCGGAACACGCCGACGAACGGCCGCCCTGGCTGCTCACCGCCGACCCCGACGCGCTGCAGGCCGAGCAGGCGGCGGCCCGGCAGGCGCTGACCCGGCTCCTCGACGAGATCGGCTCGCAGGCCGACGCCCGCGGGACGCCGGTCGCCCGCCCGCTCGAGCCCCCGAACGCCGCCGGACGGCCGTGGACGCCCCGCGAACGGTTCGCGCCGCCGCTGCACCTCGTCGCGCCGGAGCCGGGCCAGCGCCCCGCCCTGGGCACGGAGGCCGTCGGCCGGCTGACTCCCTCGCTGATGGCCCGCATCCGGGCCGACGTCATCGCCACCCTGCCGGACACGTTGCGGCAATGGCAGGCGTTCGACGACGGCGAGCTGGGCGGCCGTTACGTCCCCGTGCCGTCCGTCCAGGCGATCCTGGACCGCCAGCTCGACGAGCTGACCCTGCTCGACCACATCGACGAGCTCATCACCGACCGGTGGACGTTCGACGTCGCCGGTCATCAGGTCACCCTCCAGCTCGACCTCGGGCAGGGCGACGGCGAGTGGGAGCAGTCCTCCGACGCGATCGAGGTGCGGCTCAAGGACACCACCAACCGGCGGGACCGCGCCCAGAGCGCCCTCGGCCACCAGACGTTCCTGGACACGACGGTCAACCTCGCGTACATCCTGGACAACAGCCCCGCGCTGGTCCGCAGGCACTTCACCAACAACGAGGCGTACGTCGGGCTCGGGATGATCGTCTGGAAGGAGCACGAGGAGGCCCGCCTCGTCACCAGCGAACTGGCCGCCGAGCGGACCATCAAGACCTCCTCCTACGTCGCGTACGAGTTCCTGTTCGACGTCACGGTCCGGGTCACGGTGGCCTCGCCGGGCAGCTGGACGCCGTGGCGGTGGCCGTCGACCCGGACCAACGCGGCCACCGCCGCACCCGTCGCGCGCGCCGTGCCGATCCTCGTGTCCCGGGAGAGTGCCCGGCCGATCGACGATGCCGCCCGCCGGTTCTCACCCGCGATCCACCCCGACTACACCGCCCCGGCCTACAAGGGACCGAAGGTCCCCGGCCGGCCCGTGCACCTGCCCCGCAACTCCGGCGTCGAGGCGTTCACCGCCACCCGGCAGCTGCGCGAGTTCGTCGAGACCTTCGCCGCGCAGCACGCCAAGGCGAGCACCCCGCAGCGCCGCCGCATCGGCGCGGCCCTCACCGCTCGCCAGGTCAAGGCCCAGGTCCACCGGGCCAACGACCTCGGCGCGGAGCTGATCTTCGGCCACCTCCAGGGTCAGGCGCCCGACGGCGTCGTCATGTCGATGACCCTGACCGACCCGGTCGCGGTCGTCGAGATGGACCCCAAGACCTGGGCCGACTTCGACGACCAGGTCTCGCTGTCATTCAACACCGAGCAGGTCGCGGCCGACGCCCACGACGTGCCACCCGGCCTGTTCCTGTTCACCATGGTCTGGGAGAACCTGCTCGGTCATCTGGAGCCGTATTTCTTCCTCTGGCCGACGGTCGACGCCGTCTTCGTGCGGTCGGGCGCGGGTGAGAGCGCGACCCAGCTGTCCGGAGTCCGGTTCACCGGCGAACGCACCTCCGTCGTCCGGTTCACCGTCGAGGTCGCCCTGACGCTGACGAGCAAGCCCGGGGCGGAGCCGGCCGTGCTGCGCCTGGACCGGTCGCTGTACGTGCGCATGCTGCGGGAGGACGCGAAGCAGCTGATCGACCTGCCGATACTGGAGGGCGACGTGGGTTCGGCGTCGGTGCCCGTACCGGCCCTGCGGTACCAGGACCTGCGCCGGCTGCATCCGGTGATGCGCATCTCCGAGCTGGCCCTGGCCCCGGCGGCGGGCACGCCGGGCCCAGCCGGCCAGGCACTCCTGCGGCAGGCCCTCGACCTGCTCCGCAAGCACCATCCGGGTATCGTGCCCCAGCCGGACGGCCGGGCCAGCCGGCACAGCGTGTTCCTGGCCAAGTGGATGGACGACGCCCGCATGGCGGTCGAGAACATCCGCACCCTGCGCGCGAAACTGTCCAACGACAACCTGGCCGCCCAGATGCACCTGCTGCTGTCGAGCCACGGTTATGCGTTCCGGCTCACCCGCAGCACCGTCACGAGCCGCTTCGGCGACGAGGTCGTCGTGCGGGTGTGGGCCCGCCAGGGCATCCTCGCCGCGGACGGCTCGACGGCGACCTTCGCACCCGCCCGGCACACGCGCTGGCTGCCGCTCACCGAGATGGACGCCAACGTCACCAGCTCCCAGGATCTGACGACGTCTTGGGCGGTGGAGACCGGGTACTGGACCGGGCTGCACGTCATGCACGTGTTCGAGACGCTGAAGACCACCGTGCTCAAGTCCACGCAGTTTCGCCCCATCGGCCTGGGCAAGCAGGCCTGGGCGACCGGGATGACCGCCGGCACCGAGGTGTCCGGCATGCAGGGGCTCTCGATCGACGAGGCCGGCGAGTTCACCGCGCCCGTCGTGCTGTTCCTGCGGATCGAGAGCGCCGGCAAGGCGGCCTCCGGCGACGGGTCCCCGACGCTCCCGGTGCCGCCCGCGCTACCCCTGGTCCGCACGGCGAGCCCGCTGCCGGCGTCGATGACCGCCATGGTCCCCGCCGACTTCACCGACATCCAGCAGCCGGACACCGGAACCTGGGTGCCGTACTCGCTGGCGCACCTGCCGCCATCGGTCCCGGCGCTGACCGGTGCCGACGGAGGCCCGCTGGTCTTCCGGCCCACGCCGGCCCGGCCGCTGCCCCGCGACACCCGCATGATGCTGTCCGCGGACGACCTGCTGCGCACGGTCGTGGACGCGGTGACCGCGATGGGGTACAAGTCCATCGCCCCCGCCGCCCGGATCGAGCTGGAGCAGGCACTCGCCGTGGCGATGATGACCGCCAACGACCTGCTGCCGAGCCCCGACGCGCCCGCCGGGCACGCCAAGCAGATCTGGTCGGGCGAGATCGTCCCCACCCCGCTGACCAGCACCGCCACCGGCTGGTCGGTGTCCGCCTCGGTCACCGCCAAGCTCACGTTCAGCGGCACCGACGGCCTCACCACCTTCGGCGTCGCCAACGGCTACGGCACGTACACCGACCTCGGCGTGTCGTCGACCGTCGCCGTCCAGCAGTCCAAGACGGGCGGTCTCTGGCCCGCCCTGCGGGTCCGGTTCCCGCTCGCCATCGACCAGCATCTCGGCTCGTGGCACATCGACCACTTCAACTACCAGCCGCAGCTCGGCCAGCGACGCGAGCTCACGCGGACGTCCGAGGAGTCGATCACCGGTACCACCGGGCGCATGCAGCTCGACATCAGCTGGCTGGCCCTCGCCGAGGTCGGCGCGCACCTCGAGCTGCAGATCGAGACCTGGGTGAACCACAACCCGGTCGGCCACACCTTGTCGTGGATGGGCGGCCGCGCAGACCGGCGGCAGCGGCGCAGCGCGAGCGTCCCGGTGACCGGCATCGCCGGGCTGGCGTCCGCCGACGCCACCGAACTCGGCCTGCTGCCACCCGCACTGCGGCTGCGGTACGACCGCAGCGTCGGCTACCGGATCCCGCCCCAGCTGAGTTTCGGGCTGGACCACGGCGGGCTGCAACGCGCACCGGACCTCAACGTCCTCGTCGACCGGCTCACCGCGTCGGTCGAGCAGCGGTACGGCCCGCTGGTCGCCGCCGCGGCCGAACAGGAGCTCGGCAAGCTGCGCGGCTTCCAGGGCGCCACCGCGGCACTCATCGCCATGTTCGACCAGCTGTCGATCACCGTGCCCGTCCGCTCCTACCTGCGGGCGACGACGCCGCGGGTCGGGCCGCTGCCGATCAAGCTGGGCGCCCGGACGTTCCGGCCGGCGCTGCCGCCGCTCGGCCCCGTGCCGCTCGTGCCGGCCACCCGGACGCTGCGGTTCACGATCCGGGCCACGCCGATCCAGGCCCGCTACCTCGGCCTGTCCACCCACCACAACCTCGGCCGCCGCGACGACGTGGAGGTCAGCCGGACCACCGGCGAGATGCGCCGGCGCCGGCTCATCTTCGACCCGGTCCGCGGCTGGTTCGTCACCGGTGGCCCGCTGGTCAACAGCGCGTGGCTGCACCCGCAGGCGGCCTTCTACGGCCAGACCACCCGGACCCTCAGCGACTCACGGGTCACCGGAAACACGATCGCGACGACCCTCGACACCGGTTCTTCCGCGCCCGCCGCCGTCGTCGAGGAGCTCCTGCGGTCGGGGCCGGACGTGACGGCCGCGACCGCGGCCCTGACCACGTACCACGCGGCGACCGACCCGCTCTACGACGCCGTCCGCGACCAGTTCCGCACCGATCTCGCCACGTTGCCGGCCGGGCTGCAGGACCAGCTCACCACGGCCGCGAACCGGCTGGTCGAGCTACGCCGCAACGCACTGGACCCGCAGCGGTGGCCGCAGCTCACGCCCGAACGCGCCCACCGGCGGCTCAGTGACCTGGTCACGGCGAACCAGCAGCTCGAAGACCTCGCGGAGACCGCGCGCCGGCACCGGTTCGCCCGCGACATCACCACGTCGGCATGGCAGCAGCTGCAGCCGGCCGACCAGGCGGCCCTCGCCACCCGCCGGGCGGCCCTGCGGGACTCGCCGGACGTCGACGCCGTCGAGGCGCTCGCCCTGGAGGCGGCGGCCCGCCACGACGTACGACGGTTCAACGACATTCGCGCCGGGCTCCTGGCGGACCTCGAACGGCTCGCCGGCTCCGCCCACGAGCGGGACCTGATCGACCGGGGCCGGCAGGCGGCGCTGCGGCACGAGGACCACCTGGGCGCGATGTTCGCCCCGGCCGGGCGGGGCGAACCGCTCGCCGACCAGGTCGCCACGCTGGAGGACCTGACCGACGCGTTCGAGGCGATCGCGGACGAGGCGGCCCGAGCCGCCGGTACGGCCGGGAGCGCCGCACCCTCGCGGCGGTACCGGCGGCTGCTCGCCGCCCTGCCGGCGGCGCCCCGCATCGGGGTGGGTCCGCCGGCCCTGCCCACGCCAGCCGGCACGGTGCACAACGGCCGCGCCGGAACGGCCGTCTTCGACGTGAAGCTGCGCTTCGACGCCGACGTCACCATGGACACGGCCCCGGCCGCCTGGATCGACGCGGTGACCCTCGGCGCGACCCAGACCGGCGAGTCGTGGACCGTCGACCCGTACGTGCCGTCGGAGCCGGCCCGGATGAAGTTCGACCCGCGGCTGCTCGACCCGGCACCGGCCGGCCCCGACCGGTACCAGACGATCGGGCCGCTCCCCCCACCACCGGTCCCGGCCGGTCCGCCCCGCGAGCCGATCCGGCGGATCGACGCCTCGACGCCGCTGCACCTGCTCACCGACCGGCGGCCGACGACCTTCGCCCACCCACGGCGGCTGGAGCAGGTCCGGCTGGCCGGGTTCGGCCCGGACGACCTCAAGGCCCTCCGCGCCCTCGCCGCCACCCTGGCCGTCCCGCGCGGCGCGACGGCCGGCAGCCGGTGGGGCACGGTGCCGGCCGCCCTGGCCAACCACATCTGGAACGCACCGCCGGGCGCGTCCTGGTTCCATCCCCGCGCGGTCCTGCAGAACCAGATCGACGCCATCGTCAACGCCGCCTTCCTCGCCGGACGGGGCACGGACCTGATCACCACCGGCGTGCAGGCACCGATGCTGCTGGGCAACCGCTTCTCCCGGCCCGTCGCCACGCTCGAGCTGCTGGCCGGCGTCGAAGGCATCTGGCCGGTCCGGATCGTCGACGACGTCAAGTCCCGCCGGTTCACCGGGGGAAGCTCGGCCACGACCGCCGACACCGACGCGACCGCCGGCCACCAGATGCTGCCCTGGATGCTGGTCGACTATCCGCTGGTGGACTGGAAGTACTACGACCCGGCCAGCGACACGAACGCGATGGGTCCCCTGCTCGGGATGGACGTGATCGGCTCGGCGAACCAGCGGTCCCGGGTGCGCGGCCGGGCCGGGCACAGCCGCGGCGTCAAGACCACCGGCGACGTGTACATCGAGGTGTACCTGCGGGTCCGGTGGCACGTCGCGCTGTCGCCGCGGGACAGCTCCTGGTTCGGCCCGCACCGGCAGCTGCTGCGGGACTCGGTCGTGCGTGACCTGAAGCTGCTGGTGCCGGCCGAGGTCATGCCCGCGTTGCTCGACCCGGCGAACTGGCGGGGGGCGAAGCCGACCGTCGGCGCACCGCCGCCATCGGCGCCGCCGTCCGCCCCGGACGACATCCTCGACTCCGGCCGTCTACGACCGGAGGACCGGCCGATGCCGTCGATCTTCGCCGCCCTGGAGGCGCCCGCGACCGGCGTCACGGGACCGGGCGCATCGGTGTTCCCCCGCGCCGACCCGGCGCCGGTGCTCGCCCGTGTCGCGGCGGCCCCGCCCCGCCGGCCGACCGGGCTGGTGGCGCTGGACCGGTGGCTGGCCGCCCCGGACGCCGGGGAGTCGCGGCGGCGCTTCGCCGCGCTCCGCGCGGACCTGACCGCGGGACCGGCCACGGCGGCGCTGGCCGATCTCGCGGCACGGCACCCGTACGACGACTGGGTCGCCGCGCACGCGGCGCTGCTGCGCCTGGCCGGCAGCGGACTGGCCGAGGCCGGCTACGACTACCTGGCGGAGCCGGAGCCGGTCGCGCGTCAGGCCCGCCTGTTCCGGTTGCTGACTGCCGACCGGCTCGCGCTCCTGCCGGTCTTCGCCGAGCTGACCCGCGGGGCGGCGGACCTGCCGGGCGGCCCGGCCGACGCGGTGATCGTCCGGGCGGTCCGGGCCGCCGTGGGCGACGGCGCCATGGCCGGCACGGCCGCGGTGGACGGCGGGACGCCGGTCGCCGAGGTGCGGGCGGTGCGCGGGTCGGTCGGGCCGCGGCTGCGGGTCGGCTGGGTCCGCAAGCTGATCGTCGAGCTGGCCCCGGCCGCGCCGTCCGGCCCGGCGGGGCTGCGCCGGGTCGCGGCGACGCTCGTCGACTGCTGAACGACCGGACGCCCTCCGCCGGTGCGGCGGAGGGCGTCGCAGTGCATGGACCTTACTGCCGCCAGCCCTTGGCGTTGGACCACTCGCATTCCGCGTAGTTGGCCCACGTCACGTGCATGGCCTCGGCGATCTGGCCCAGGACGCCGGTGGGGCCGAACAGGCCGTCGGCCGCCGTGTTCCACTCCAGCTGCAGCGGCTGGTAGTACGAGGCCGCCACACCGGTCCAGGTTTCGGCCAGCGGTGCCAGCTGGGTCTTGAGCGCCTCCAGCTGGTCCACGATGGCCTGGGACTGCTGGGCGAGCCGCTCCCCGGCGACCTCCAGGTCGGCCGGCACGACGAGCTCGGTTCCCGCGATGTCGGGCATGAGGGGTTCCCTTCGTGAGGTTCGGCCGGACGATCAGAGGTAGGCACCGGGGATGTCACCGTCGACGGCGACGAGACTCTTCACGTTGGCCTCCTCGGTCGCCTCGTAGTTGACGTAGTTGCCCTGCAGGCCGCTGCCGATGTCGTTCAGGGCGTTGTAGAGCATGTTGCCGAAGGTGTCGTAGTTGTGCATCAGCGCGCCGAACGAGCCCGCCGCGACGCCGTGCCACTGGTCCTGCAGCTGCTCCACGTACTTCTTCAAGGTGTCCAGCTCCTGCCGGATGAGCGTGGCCGTGTCGTGGCAGTTGGTCGCCGCGGCACTGATGTACTCCGGGGTGACGACGGTCGCCGCGCTGCTGACCGGCCCGACCAGTGGTGGCTTCTCCACCGTGACGTACGACCCGGGGACCTTTTCCGAGCTCATCGTTGACTCCTCTCCAGGAAGGTCATGGACCGTCCGTGAACTTCAGGGTTGCAGGTGGTGCCGGGCCGGCACAGTGCCCTCTTCGCGGTACCGGCGCATGTCCTTCCACAGTGGACGTCGGACCGCCGTCATGGCCGGGCCGCGACCACGTCGTTCCTGGTCGACGGGGCGGCCGAGGTCTCGTGCGGCTCGTACGGAGGTCTCGTCCAGTCCTGCTTCGACGGCGGCGACTTCAGGTTCTCGTAGTTGGTGCCTTCGACCTCGACGTAACTGTCGTAGGCGGTCTTCAGCCGGCGCAACGCCTCGTCGAACAGGGCGTTGAACCTTCTCGCGACGCCCTCGACGTCCCCGACGAGGGCCTCGTAGGACCGGCCGGCCGGGCTCTGCCAGGCCCCCGCCGCCGCGGCGGCCTTCTTGCTGAGCGAGTCGAACGAGGCGAGGATGCCGGCCTGATGCTTCGTGGTCAGCTCGATCGTGTCGCGCATCTTGGCCAGATCGACCGAGAAGACGAGGTCGAGGAAGCCGCCCTGGCCGTCCGGCACCCACTGTTCGATCGGCACCCCGTGCTCGTCGGTGATGAGCGTGGAGCCGTCGGAGTAGTCGTACTCCCAGGAGCCGTCGCCGAGCCGGCTGATGTCGACGGTGAGCTTCGCCGCCGTGTTGACGCCGTGCAGCGGAAAGCCGTCCTTGTCGAACCGGTCGTAGACCCAGCCGTCCGAGCCCTCCATGCGCTCGAGGTTTCCCTCGTCGTCGTAGGTGAGCTTCGGCAGGTCCTTGCCGAGGTCCCAGACGACCTTGCCGTCGTCGGTGTAGGTGATGGTGACGGTCAGCTCACCCTTGTGGCCGGACAGCGGATGACCGTCGGCGTTGAACGTGTCGAACGTCCAGCCGTCGGCGGTCATCGACGTCGGGACCCCGTGTCCGTCGCGGACCACGACGGAGCCGTCACTGTAGTTCCAGGTGCTGCCGGTCAGCTCGCCCTGCCGGTCGTAGACGTTGACGATCGTCACCGTCTCCTGCAGCTTCGGGTCGGTGATCGGGTTGCCCTTGTCGTCGAGCTTCTCGCCGCTGACCGGGTTGCCGTGCGAGTCCAGCTGGTACCGCCAGCCCTCGGACTCCAACTGGATCGGGATCCACTTGCCCGCCCCGTCGGCCTTGTAGGTGGTGGCCGTGCCGTCGTCATCGGTCATCACCATGAAGCCGTCGTGGTACGTGATTTCAGTGCCCATGCCGGCCCCCGTCATGGCGCAGCACCGGCCGTGCGGCGGGGCGGGACGGCACCGGCCACGCCCGGCTCACCTCGTGGATCCGGCGGGCCACCCGGCCGATCGGGTCGGCGGTCACCGGCGGGTCCACGAATGCCCACGACGGCCGGCCGGCCTCGGTGTAGGCGATCGTGACGGCGCGGCCCGGCGCGTCGCCCCGGCGGGGCAGGAACCCGGCGGCCGGGCGCCCCTGGTCGTCGTAGCGTGTCACCACGAGCCCGGCCGGCAGCGCCGGGCCGATGTCGTCCGGTGTCGGTTGCCCCATGGGTCGTTTCCCTTCGTTCGGTGGACGGGCTTGGGTCAGAACAGGCCGCGGCCCAGCTCCACAAGGTCGCGCAGGACGCCGAAGACGCCCATCGCCAGCGGCGCGACGAGCACGCTGCACACCGTGCTCACGACGGCGGCGGGGGTCCGGCGGCGCGGTGGCCGGGTGGTGCTCGGCGCGGTCGGGTCCTCCGGGCCGTACAGGGTCATGGCCACGCCAGCCCCGATCAGCGCGACGGCCGCCACGACGTACATCGCCGAGGACATGCCCAGCGACATGGACAGCATCCCGGCCGCGGCGGCCAGGACGAAGAACACGCCGGTGAGGCCGCCGCCGGTGAACAGCAGCATCTCCCCCGGCAGGCCGGCCAGCCAGGCCCGGGCGAGCAGCCCGGCGCTCGCCGTTGCGGCCAGCGCGACCGCCCACCAGCCGCCGGACATGGCGAGGATCGGCAGGGCGAGCACCATCGCGCCGGCCGGCAGCACCAGCAGCAGGGTCAGCAGCCGCCCGGACTCGTGGACCAGGCCGACGGTCGCGTCGGCGGCCGCCGCGCGGGTGCGCATCGACCCGCTGGCCCAGGCGGCCATCGTCGCGGCGGTCCGGCGTACGACCCCGAAGATCCCGAAGGCGGCCAGCACGACGAAGCCGGCGGCCTGCACCCGGTTGGCACCGACCCACATGAGCACGGCGAGGGTGCCGCCGACGACCGCCAGGTGGATCGCCACCACGGCCAGCACCACGTCGGCCATGGCGGCCAGCACGATGAGCCCGGCCAGATTGCCCCCGGCGACCAGCCCGGCCCAGCGAGCGCCGGGGCCGCCGAGGTGCTCGGCGACCGTCTCCCCGGCCACGGCCAGGCAGGGCACCGACGTCAGGGCGACGGCCAGGCGCAGCGGCCGCGCGACGGCCGTGCCGCGCTGCCCGAGCAGCCACGCCAGCCCGACCAGCAGCAGGGCGAGCAGGGTGAGCCAGACGGCGACCGGCGCGGCGGCGGCCGGGTGCCAGCTGAGCCAGGCCGCCAGGACGGTCGTGGCGAGCAGCCCGAAGACGAGCACGCCCGGCCCGCGCCACACCAGCCGCCGGCGGCTCTGGCGGGTCTCCAGCTCGACGATCTCGTCGAGGTCCTCCACGCGCGGCGCCTCGCCCGGCTCGCGGGCCAGGTCGCGCAGGTAGAGCACCTGCCCGTCGTCGACGGCCAGCTCGCTCAGCGACGCGCTCAGCGGAAACGGCCGCTCCCCGGCGACGGCGAGCGACCACGCCGGCGGCAGCATCGGGTCGTGGTGCTGCCCGCACATCCGGGCAAGCCTCGGCACGTACTCGCCGATCGGGGTCGCGGCGGGCACGGCCACGTCGATGCGCCTGCCCTCGCCGATGACGGTCACCCGGCTCAGATCGTCGGCCACGGTTCTCCTCCTTCCGGTCCGGCTACCCGGCGGCGACCGGCTCGGCCGGCGCACGGTCGTCGGCCACGGCCACCTGCACCAGCCGGGGCGGGCGGCCCCGCACGACCAGCACGCCGCGGCCGGGCGGCCGCGGCGCGGCCCGCACGTCGCCGGTCACCACGCCCTCGCGCGGGTCGCCGGACAGCACCAGCCCGGCGCAGCCCAGGTCGCGGATGCGGGACATGACCTGGTCGCCCATCGCGGTGCGGGTGAGGCCGGTGACCCGGCGGGCCAGCACCAGGTGCAGGCCGACCTCGTTCGCCATCGGGATGAACGGCACCAGCGGGGCGAGCACGTTCTGCGCGCCGACGCCGACGAGGTCGTAGTCGTCGACGACGACGTAGATGTCGGCGCCGGTCCACCAGTCGCGGGCCTTCAGCTGGGCCGGGGTGATGCCCGCCGGCGGCTGCCGCTGGCTGAGCTTCTCGACGACCTGCTGGACGTAGACCTGGGCCCGGGCCGGATCGCCGGCGTACGCGCCGAGGTGCCCGGCCGGCACCACGTCCATGAGCGAGCGCCGGTAGTCGAGCAGGACGACCCGGACCTCGTCGCCGGTGTACCGGCCGGTGAGCCCGGTGAGCCACGTGTGCAGGGCGGTGCTCTTGCCGGAGCCGACGTCGCCGTAGACGACCAGGTGCCGCTCCTGGCCGCTCAGGTCGATGGCGACGGGTCGCAGGTCGGCCTCGGCGATCCCGACGGGTACGCCCTCCCCCGTGCCCGGCTCCAGCTCCGACACGGCGACGCGGGCCGGCAGCAGCCGGATCGGCGGCGCCGCCGGTCCGGTCCAGCCCGCCGCGATCTTGGCCAGCACGTCCTCCTGGGCCTCGCGCAGGCCGCCGGTGGTGTCGGCGCCGTCGACCCGGGGCAGCACGAGCTGGAACTGCAGGCCCGGCTGGACCAGCCCCCGGCCGGGTGCGTTCGACGGCAGCCGGGCGGCCAGCCGCCGGTTGACGTCGGATTCGTTGGGGTCGTTGAGCCGCAGCTCGAACCGGCTGCCGATGCTGTCGCGCAGCGCGGCCCGCAGGTCGGCCCACCGGCCGCTGGTGAGCACGATGTGCAGTCCGGCGCCCAGGCCGCGGGCCGCGATCTCGGTGAGGATCTGGTCGGCGCCGTCGTGCTCGGCCCGCATCGCGCCCCAGTTGTCGATGAGCAGGAACACGTCCGCGGCCCGGGCCCCGGCCGGCAGCCGCCCGGCCTGCCGCCGCGCCCGGAACTCGGCGATCGAGTCGATGCCGAGCCGGCGGAACAGCCGCTCCCGCTCGCCGATCAGGGCCCGCAGCTCGGCCAGCATGCGGGCGGTCAGCTCCGGGTCGTTACGGCCGGCGACGCCGCCGACGTGCGGGGCGGCGGCGAACGGGTGCAGGGTGCCCCCACCGAAGTCGATGGCGTAGAACTGCATCTCGTCCGGGGTGTGGGTGAGCATGCCGGCCAGCATGATGGTGCGCAGCAGGGTGCTGCGGCCCGTCTGCGGCGCGCCGACGACGGCCAGGTGCCCGTGCGCGCCGGCGAAGTCCATCAGCAGCGACTCCTGCTCCTGGCGCAGCGGCATGTCGATGACGCCGATCGGGATCCGCAGCGGCTCCGACACCGGCCACAGCCGCGACACGTAGCCGCGCCCGGCCTGCACCGACGGCGCGCCGATGAGGTGGTCGAGGGCCAGGGCCGGGGGCAGCGGCGGCAGCCAGACCTGGTGGCCGGGCGCGGTCAGCGACCGCATCCGGTCCACGACGACCTGCAACTCCGTCGGTGCGCCGGGGCCTGCGGTGGCGGGCGCCGGCGGTACCGTATCGGCCGCCTCGGCCGCCTCGGCCGCCTCGCCGGCCGCGCGGAGGCCGAACACGACGATCCGGGCCTCGGCCGGGCCGGCCGCGGAGCGGTCGGTGGCGCTGACGTAGGCGGACGACACGTGCGCCACCCGCAGCCGGGTGTAGATCGACTCGTCGACCTTCAGGTACGCCGAGCCGGGAATCGGCGGCAGCTGGTAGGCGTCCTGCGTGCCGATGACCGCGCGGCTCTCGTTGGCGCTGAACGTGCGCAGGCAGATCCGGTAGGACAGGTGCGAGTCGAGGCCGCGCAGCCGCCCCTCCTCCAGCCGCTGGGTCGCCAGCAGCAGGTGCATGCCGATGCTGCGGCCGACCCGGCCGATCTGCACGAACAGGTCGACGAACTCGGGGCGGCCGGACAGCAGCTCGCTGAACTCGTCGACGATGATGAGCAGGTACGGCAGCGGCTCCAGGGTCCGCCCATCCGGGCCGGGCTCGCCGGCGGACCACCGCCGCTGGTACTCCCGGACCGTGTCGACATTGCCGGCGTCGCGCAGCATCCGTTGCCGCCGCTGCTGCTCCCCGGTCAGGGCGGCCAGCACCCGGTCGATCGTCGCGGCGTCGTCGGCCAGGTTGGTGATCAGGCCGGCGACGTGCGGCAGGTCGGTGAGCGGCGCGAACGTGGCCCCGCCCTTGAAGTCGATGAGCACGAAGCTGAGCACGTCGGGCGAGTGCCGCAGGGCCAGCCCGGTGACCAGGGTCCGCAGCAGCTCGCTCTTGCCGGACCCGGTCGCGCCGACGACGAGCCCGTGCGGGCCCGAGCCGCCCTGCGCCGACTCCTTGACGTCCAGCACGACCGGGAGACCCTCGCCGTCGGTACCGATCGGCGTGCGCAGCAGCCCGGCGTCCTCGACACCGGCCCAGTTGGCGGCGATGTCGGCCGTCGCCGGGTCGCCGGCGAGCACCATCTCGGCCAGCGACACCGTGCGGGCCAGGATCTGGTCCGGCTCGTCCGACAGCCGCAGCGGGGCCAGCCGCCGGGCGATGAGCTCGGCCAGCCGGACGGGAACGTGGTCACCGACCGCGCCGCGCGGCCCGGGCGCGCCGCCGGAGCGCCGTTCGAGGACGAGGTGGTCGTGCTCGTCGAAGCGGATCTGCAGGTCGACCCGGCCGGGCTCGTCGGTCTCCCGCTCGACGACGAACACCAGGGTGATGCCGAGATTGGCGCCGGCGCCGGTGAGCAGCCCGTGCAGCAGCTCGGAGCGGCCCCAGTCGGAGAACGGCACGAAGCCGGTGACGACGAGGAGGAGGCGCTGCTGGGGTGGCCGCGGGTCGCCCGACCCGACCAGCCGGCGGCTGGCGTGCGCGTCGGCGCGTTGGCGCAGTTGCGCGGCGAGGAAGTCGTCGAGGTGCTCCGGCACGTCGGTGATCAGCGACCGGCCCCCGGCCGGGCCGCGGGCCTGCGGCTCGAACGTGTGCGGCAGCCACTTGGCCCAGCCCCACTCGCCGCCGCCGGAGGTGTCGACGGCGACCAGGACGTCGTCCGGCGCGTGATGCACGGCGAGCTGGCAGAGCAGCGCGCGGATCAGCTCGTGGGTGCGGGCGGGCGGGCCGAGGACGCTGACCACGCCGGCGTCGGCGAGGTCCACGGTGACCGGCTGCCCCGCGACGTGGGCCATGCGCGCGACGAGCCGCTTCGCGGCCTGCAGCGAGTGCCAGTCGTAGTCGCCGAGCGGGTCGAGCTTCGGGTCGAGCTGCAGCGGCGTGGCCAGCCCGACCTCGCCGGTGCCGACCCGGACGCGCAGGAAGTCCTCGTCGCCGGGGCGCCGCTCCCAGACCCGCCGCTCGTCGACGGCGATGGCGTGCAGCCGGGCCGGCTCCGGGTGCAGGTGGGCGGCGACGGTGCGCTGGGCGGCGGCGACGGTGCGGGCCTGGTCGCGGGCGGCCTGCAGGTGGGCCCGGTAGCGGGCCCGCTGCTTGCGCATCGCCCGCCCGCCGATGCCCCGCTGGCTGATGCGCATGCCGAGCACGGCGCCGGTCGAGGTCAGGAAGAACACGACGCCGATGACGATCAGCTCGGGCCGGCCGAACGTGATCATGTAGGCGGCCATGCCGACGCTGCTCAGCAAGGGCAGTACCAGGCTCCAGGCGGTGTTCTGCGGGTTCTCCGCCGGCATCTCCGGTGGCAGCGGCAGCTTCACCGGGTCGGACGGCAGCGTCGGCAGCACGGCCCGGGCCGGGCGGTGGAAGGCGCGGCGGCTCACCCGTCAGCCCGCCGGCTCGGCGTCGACGTCGGCGTCCGGACCGACCAGGATGCGCAGGTCCTCGGTGCCCGCGTCGGCCAGGTCGGCGACCCGGTCGGCGTGCCGCTCGGTCATCCGCTGGAACACCTTGCGGGCGTACCGGCCGTTGCCGAAGCCGTGACCGCGGGCCACGGCCACGAAGTGGTCGAAGACCCGCTGCCGCGCGTCCGGGGCGAGCGCGTAGTCGTGCTCGACCGCCTGCAGCTCGACGATCTGCACGAGCTCCTCGGTGGTGTAGTCGTCGAAGGTCAGCGTGCGGGAGAACCGCGACGACAGCCCGGGGTTCGCGTCGATGAACTGGCGCATCTCCTGCGGATAGCCGGCCACGATGACGACCAGCTCCTCCCGGTGGTCCTCCATGAGCTTGACCAGGGTCGAGATCGCCTCCTGGCCGAAGTCGTTGCCCTGCCCGCCGGGCGTCAGCGCATAGGCCTCGTCGATGAACAGGACCCCGCCGAGGGCCCGGCGGAAGGCCGCCTGGGTCCGCGGTGCGGTGTGCCCGACGTACTCGCCGACCAGGGTGCCGCGGTCGACCTCGACGAGGTGGCCCTTGGCGAGCATGCCCAGCGCGGCCAGCAGCCGCCCGTAGAGACGGGCGACGGTGGTCTTGCCGGTGCCGGGGTTGCCGGCGAAGACGAGGTGCCGCGACATCGGCGGCGGGGACAGGCCCGCGTCCTGGCGGCGCTTGACCATCAGGGCCAGCCGGACCAGGGTGCCGACGTCCTGCTTGACCCGGACGAGGCCGACCAGCCGGTCCAGCTTCGCCAGCAGCTCCTCCTGGGTCTCCCCGGGCTCCGCCGCCGCGGGCGCCGGCCGGCCGGGCGTGCGCGCCCCCGATCCGGTCCCGGCCGTGGCCGCGGAGCCGGAAGGGCCGGACGGGGCGGACGCCGAGGCGGGCAGCGCGGAGCGCACGACGGCCGTGGTCCAGCAGTCCTCGAACACCGGGGCGGCGCCCGGGGCGAGACTCACGTCCTCGTCGACGTCGTGGATGTGGCAGCGGCGGATGACGGTGTCGGCGCCGGCGCTGACGAACAGGGCCGGGTACTCGCTCCTGGACAGGTCGCAGCCGTCGAGCACGCCGTGCGCGCCGGGGCCGAGGAACACCGCGTTCTTCTTGCACTCCCGCACGGTCAGGCCCCGCACGATCGGCGCGGCGGCACCCCACACGGCGACCGCGGTGCCACCCACGGCGGACACCTCGCAGTCGTCGATCGCCGGGGTCGCCCCGGCGTCGACGAAGATGCCGGCGGCGCCGCAGTTGACGATCCGGCAGGCGCGCAGCTGCGGCCCCGAGCCGGCCGCCACCTCGATCCCGGTCTCCACGATGTCGGTGATCTCGCAGCCGACCAGCAGCGGCCGGTGCGGCGTGTCGATCCGCACGCCGGTGCCGCACGAGGTTATGCGGACCTCGTCGAGCCACGCGTCGGCGGTGCCGTCGACGCACACGCCGCCGAGCTGCGCGTGCTCGACCGTCGTGGCGCGCAGCCGCAGCAGTGACCGGTCGGAGGCCCGCACGCCGTACTCCGGGGTGGTGGCGATGGCGCCGTCGAGCAGCGCGAGCGAGGCCTCGCCGTTGAGGTGCACGGCGCTGAACGCCGGCCGGGCGAGTTCGCACCCGGTGAGCACGGCGCGGCTCGACCCGGCGGCGAAGACGGCGTTGGCCGCCGCGTCGAGCAGGGCGCTGCCGGCGCCGCGGACCTCGGCCCGGTCCCGGATCGCCAGCGCCGTCGCGCCCGGCCGGACGATCTTCGTGTCGAGCAGCGCCAGCCGGGCGTCCTGCCCGGCCACCACCCCGGCCCCGGTGGACTGCTCCACCGTGGTCAGCTCGACGAGGACCTGGGCGGGGCCGTCGACGACGAGGCCGGCCCCGCCGGTGCGGCTGACCTCGCACCGCGCGATGCGCACCCCGCCGTCGCCGTCGGGCTCGCGCAGCCGGTCCTCGTCGCCGCCGGCGTGGTCCCGTTCGGGGCGCAGCGGGTCCCACCAGCCGGCCGGGAACGGCGCGCTGGACATGACCTGCACGCCGTCGCCGGAGACGTCATGGATGTGGCAGTCGGCGAGCCGGGCCTGGGCTCCGCCGTCGACGCTGAGCGCCGGTCCGACGATCCGGCTCAGGTCGGTGTGCTCGAGGGTGACGCTCGCCGAGCCGGTCACCTGCACGCCCGGACCGTTGGTCCGCACGATCCGGGCGTGGTGCAGCCGTACGACGCCGGCACCGGTCGCGTAGACGCCGACGCCGTCGATGTCCTCGACCTGCAGGCCGTCGGCCGTGACCTGCCCGCCGTCGGAGACGACCAGGCCGGCCGTCGGGGCGGCCCGCAGCGCGCAGCCGCGCAGCTCGACGGCGGCCCGCCCCTCCACCGCGACCGGGCCGCCGACGATCTGGCAGTCCTCCAGCCGCAGCGATCCGGCCGTGACGGCGACGAGGGCCTGCGCACGGTCGCTGTCCGCGCCGGCCCGCAGGACCAGGCCGCGGACCGTCGCCGCGCCGGTGACGACCAGGGCGGGGCCGTCGACCGGCACCAGCTCGACGCGCTCGCCGTCGTCGTCGGCCACGATCGTCACCGTCTTGTCCAGGACCAGGCGTTCGCGGTACACCCCGCCGGCGACGGCGATCACCGCGCCGTCCCTGGCCGCGCGGACGGCGGCGCCGATCGTGCGGTGGCGGCTCCAGACGCGCTGCGAGACCCGCTCCAGCGGCCCGGCGCTCGGGTTGGACGTGGCGGTCACGACGAGCTCCGCGGGGCCACCGACCGGCCGGCCGAGCCGCACGTGACCCGGACCTGCGACACGGCGATCCGCCCGTCCGGGCCGCGGTTGGTGATCCGGACGGCGAGCTCCGGCGGCTTCACCGGGAATGACCCTGCCGCGACCCACTGGCCGCGGCGGGCCGTCTGGTCGAGGACGAACTCGGCGTAGGCGGTGCCGCCGCGCCCGGCGTGCACGGCATAGTGCGCGGCGATGGCCGTGATGCCGGCGTCGGGGGCCTGCGGGACGTACACCTCGATCGCACACTCGACCGCGGACGGCACCGCGAACCAGAACATCGCGAACTGCCCAGGGTCGTCGGCGCCGGCCTGGCCGCTCGCCGGAATGGTCTGGAAGGTGCCGTTGCAGCCGCCATCCGACCAGCCACCGCCGGGGACGGTCAGCCACTGCGCGGTGCGGCCGTGCGCCTCGAAGCCACGGTCGCCGGCGCTGCGGCAGCCCCACCCGGCGACGGCCGTGGCGCTCGCCGCCGTCGTGCCCGCGGCGACGGCCTTGCCCTGCCGGGGGCTGAGCATCTGCCAGAAGACGCCGACGACCAGGGCGCCGGCCGCGGTCAGCGCGGCGACGGTGAGCAGGGTCGGCAGCCGGGCCGAGCTCAGCTCGCTGGCCGGGCGCGGCCCGAGGTGCTCGGTGTAGGCGCGCACGAACTCGCCGCGCACCGTCATTGCCTCGAGCCGGGCGGCCCGGGCCGCCCGGTCCGGCTCAGCCGCGACCATGGTGGACCTCCGGCACCGGCGCCGGCGCCTCGATCGGGTGCGCGTCGGCGTCGCCGTCGGCACGGTCGCGCGCGGCCGCGCGGCCGCGCACCATGCCGCGCACCCGGACCAGGACCAGCGCGACGGCGGCGACCGCCACCACGACCATCAGCACCACCAGCAGCGTGCCGCCGGAGCCGCCGGACGAGTCGCCCGGCGGCGCACCCGCGACCGACGGGGCCGGCAGGTCGCGGGCGACCGACGCGGCGACGTTGATCAGGCCGGAGGGCTGCTCGGCGGTCGACCTGATCCGGTCGGCCACCTGGGCCGCCGAGAGCTTCGGGTGCGCCGAGCGCACGAGGGCGGCCTGGCCGGCGACCACCGCCACCGCGTACTGGGTGCCGGTTCCCCTCCGGGTGCCCGTGCCGGTGGGGCCGAGGTACTGCACCTCGACACCGGGGGCGGCCACGTCGACGGCGCCCGCCCGGTAGTCGGCGGCCCGCCTGCCGTCCGGCCCGACGGCCGCCACCCGCAGGACGCCGGGGCGGGCCTCGCCGGCGGCGGTCGCGGCCGCGCCGACCGGCGCACCGACCACGACCACGACGTCGTGGTCGGTCGCGTTGGCGATGGCCCGGGCCACGTCCGGCGCCTCCGGGTCGACGTAGGCGCCGAGCGCGATCACCCGGGCGCCGGTGGTGACGGCGACGTCGATCGCGACCGCCTGGTCGGTCGGCGCCGGGTCGCCGCCGCTGCCGATCAGCCGGATCGGCATGACCGTCGCGTCCGGGGCGACGCCGTACATGCCGCCGCCGTCGACCTGCTTGGCGAGGATCAGGCTGGCCATCGCGGTACCGCTGCCCAAGCAGTCGTCGTTGCCGCCGGCCGCGCCGGTGACGATGTCGGCGCCGTCGACGACGTGCTCGCCGAGCCGGGTCAGGCTGGCGTCGACCCCGGAGTCGACGACGGCGACCGTCGTGCCCTCGCCCTTGGTCCGGGTCCAGGCCTCGGTGACGGCGATGCGGGAGCCCACCCAGTCGGGGCCGGAGGCGGTCGCGCCGGTGGCCTGGCAGGCCGACCCGCTCGCCGTCGCCGGCGGCCCGGACCCGGCCGGGGTCGGCGGGGCCGATGCCGTCGCCGGTGCGGACGGGCCGGTCGTGGCCCTCGGCGCCGGGCTCTGGGTCGCGGCGGGCATCGTAGTCGGCAGCAGGCCGACCCGGACGCCGTCGCCGTAGGCGTCCCAGGGCAGGACCAGCGCCCAGCCGGGCGTGAGCCGGGCCGGGTCGCTGAGCGCGCCGCCGTCGGGCTGGCGGCGACCCTGGTTGCGGTCCATGATCTCGGTGAACCGCGACGTGCTGCCCAGCAGACGCTCGGCGATCTGGTACAGGGTCTCGGTGCCGCCGGTCCGGGCGGCGGCCACGACGTAGTACTTGACGAACTCGTCGGACGGCGCCCGCGCCGCGGCCGGGCCGGCGGCGGTCAGGGCCAGTGCCGCGATGGACAGGATGAGCAGGCAGGCTGTGAGGCCGCGTCGTCGCCGCTGTGGCATCGCCATGTTCGGTGCCGACCCTCTTCCGGTCTCGAACGAGTGTGTGTCGCCTGGGGAACGGAGCCGGGAGGGGTCCCGGTTCACGTGAACCGGCACGCATCACCGGGACGTTCCCTGGGGGTCATGCCGGACCCCGGGGAAGGACGGTCGGCCGTGATCGAGTTCGTGCACTGGGCGGATGCCGTGTGCGAGGCCCCGTCCCTGGCGTCGGCCGACGTGATGGCCGCGCTCGGGATCGACAGCGCCCTCGTCACCCGCGTCGGGTCGCAGCTGTGCTGCCCGGCGCCGGAGGGCGTGGAGCAGCTGGAGCTGGTGCTCGAGCGGGGCGGCACCGACCGGGTCGCCTTCGTCACCGCAGTGCTCACCGGCGACGTGCCGGTCGCCGGCCTCGAGGCCCGGTTCGGTGCCGGCCGTACCGCCGTCGCCGCCCCCCACGGGAGCGCCCCGACCGTGGTGTTCGGCCGGCGGCGGCCCGTCGGCGCGGCCAGATCCTGCACCGTGCTGGCCCGGCTGACGGCCCCCGGCGCCGACCGGGTCGCCGTGGTGTCGCTGTACCTGCACGCCGATCCCGGACGTCCGTGAACCGGCGTCCGTCACCAGCCGTCCTTCAGGGGACGGCGACGACCCCGCGAAAGGCAGGAAAATACTGGTGCTCACCGCCGCGATCGTGGGTGACCAGCCGGTATCCCGGGCTGGGATGGAGAAGCTCATCTCGGAGGACGGGAGCCTGGCCGTGCTGGCCAGCGTGGCCTCGGTGGACGCGCTGGACCGCACGTTCGACATCGTGATCCTCGACCTGCCGCTGCGGGCGCGGACGGTGATCGTCGACGTGATCGCCACGGTGGCCCGCATCGGCCATCCGCTGATCTGCTCGACCTGGGAGCAGCCGCCGGCGCTGACCGCGGCCGTGCGCGCCGGGGCCCGCGGGTGCATCACCCGCCGGACCGAGCAGCAGGCGGTCCGTGACGCGCTGCGTGTGGTGTCCCAGGGTGGCTTCTACGTGTGCCCGCGGCTCGTCGAGCAGTTCCGGGCCGAGCTGGCCCGCCCGGCCGACGAGGACCCGAACGGCCTCGCTCCCCGGGAGATCGAGACGCTGCGCTGGATCGCGCTGGGCTACACCCACGCCCAGGTCGCGACCCGGATGGGGCTGTCGCCGGCGACCGTGAACACCTACGCCAAGCGGATCCGGGCCAAGCTGAAGGTGAGCAACAAGGCCGAGCTGACCCGGCTGGCCATCGAGCTCGGGCACCTGCCGCCGCGGCACGAGACGCACCCGGCCGGCTGAGGAAGACGACGATGCTCTTACGGATCCGGTGGACGCGGGCGCTGGTCGCGGCGCTCGCCGCCGTCGTGCTCGGCTCCGTCGTCCCCGGCCCGCCGGCCGTGGCGCACGCGCCGAGCGCTGGTGTGGGGAAGTACTACGTCGTCGGCCCGCCGGTGAACGGGCGCAACGAGTTCCTGTTCGACATCGCGGCCCGCACCCTGGGCAACGGCCGGCGCTACACCGAGATCCTGCAGCTCAACGCGGGGCGGCCGCAGCCCGACGGCGGGCAGCTCAGCGACCCGGCGACGCTGCGGCCCGGCTGGGTCCTGCTCCTGCCGCCCGACGCGGCCGGCCCAGGTGTCCACGACGGGCCACCGCCCGGCTTCCCGCCCACCGACGGGCCGGCCCCGCAGGCGGCGACCGGAGGCGGTGGGCAGCACCGGCCGCTCATGGCCGTGGTGCTCATCGTCGTCCTGGTCGCGGCGCTGTGGCTGCTGCTGCGCACGCGCGGGCGGGCGTGGCGGCACGAACCCGTGCCGGCCGGGCCGGCCACGACCGATGCCGACGCATGGGACCGCCCGGAGGTCCCCGGCCGGCTGCTCGACTACCCGGCCGAGGCCGAACCACCGCCGCCACCGCCGGTCCCGGGACGACGACCGGCGCCGGACCGGCCAGGACCCGGCGACCAGCCGGACGGCGACGTCATCGAGGCCGAGGTCATGTCCCTGACCGGGCAGGACCGGGCGGTCGTCCGGCTCGCCGGCCGCCGCGGTCACCACGACGAACCCGCGTGGCTCTGGCTCGACCCGGACGCCGAACGCCCGCCACGGCCCACCGTCGTCGCGCTCGGCTGGACCGATGACGCGGCGCTGTGTGCCGACCTGGCCCAGGCCCCCGACGTGCTCACCCTCACCGGCCCGACGCCCAGCGCCCGCCGTCTCGCGGCCGGCCTCGCCCGCCAGCTCGCCGAGGCGGGCGTGGCGGTCGTGGTCGTGGGCCCGGCGGCCGGCCCCACCCTTCCGGACGTGCACGCGGTGGCGTCCCTGGCCGACGCCGCCGGCTTCCCGTCGGCAACCGAGCCGGTCGTCGTCATCTGCGACACCGCGGAGCCGGACCACACGGCCCGCATCCGGGAGCTGACGATCCGGCAGGCCCCTCGCACGGTCGTCGTCCTGGTCGGCGCCGAGCGGGGGTCGCGCTGGTCGGTCCAGGTCCAACCGGCGCCCGGGGACGGCCGCTGATGGCCGGGCTCGATCTCCTCGGCGAGGGCCGCAAGATCGTGACGGCCCTGCTGTACATGGGCGCGTTCATGCTGGCGGTCGCGCTCGTCGTCCTGCGCCTCGACGCGGTGCTCGGCCGGGGCCGCCGCGGCCGGCCGTGGTACGTCGCCGTCTTCCTCGGCCCGACCCTCCTGCTGCTGAGCGCCGGGCTCGCCTTCCCGATGCTGCGGACGCTGTACCTCTCGTTCTTCGACGCCGCCGGCGACTCCTTCGTCGGCGTGGACAACTACGCGTGGATCGTCACCGACGACGACACCCTGCTGATGCTGCGCAACACCCTGCTGTGGGTGGTGTGTGTGCCGCTGGCGTCCACAGTGGTCGGTCTGGCCTACGCCGTGCTCGTCAACAACTCCCGCCGGGAACGGCTCGCCACCACCCTGATCTTCATGCCGATGGCGATCTCGTTCGTCGGCGCGACGATCATCTGGAAGTTCGTCTACGCCTACCGCGACGCCGGCCAGGACCAGATCGGCCTGCTCAACCAGGTGATCGTCGCGGTGGGCGGCCGGCCGCAGCGGTTCCTGACCGACGCCCCGGGCAACACCTTCTACATGATCGTCACGCTGGTCTGGATCCAGGCCGGTTTCGCCACGGTCGTGCTGTCGGCCGCGATCAAGAACGTGCCGGTGGAGATCGCGGAGGCGGCCCGACTGGACGGGGCCGGCCCGCGGCAGATGTTCTGGTGGGTGACGATGCCCAGCATCCGCCCGACCGTCGTGGTCGTCATCGTGACCATCACCATCGCCACGCTGAAGGTCTTCGACATCGTGCGCACGTCGACCGGCGGGCAGTTCGAGAGCAGCGTCCTGGCCCTGGAGATGTACAACCAGGCGTTCCGGTCCTACGACAGCGGCCGCGGCTCGGCGCTGGCCGTGCTGCTGTTCGTGCTCGTCGTGCCGATCGCGCTGCTCCAGCTGCGCCGCCTGCGCCGCAACACCTAGCGGGCATCAGACCGCCAGCCGGTACCCCCGCTTGATCACCGTCTGGACGAGGCCGACGTCCGGCAGGGACCGCCGCAGCCGGGACACCGCCATCTCGATGGCGTGGTCGTCGACGTCGGCCGGGCTGGGCAGGCGCCGCCGGATGTCCGCGCTGGAGAGCACCTTGCCCGGCTCGGCGGCCAGCAGCCGCAGCACCTCGACCGGGCTCTGCTGGATGGGGTAGAGCGCCCCGTCCAGCAGCGCCGCGTGCCCGCGCACCTCCAGGGCCCGGCCGCCGACGGTGGCGTGCACGGCCCGGTCGAGCACCGACCGGGCCAGCACCGCGGCCGTCTCCTCGTCGAACGGCATCGGTGCGATCGTCGCCTCCACCCCGTGGCGGTGCAGCACCGCAGCGCCGAGCCGGCCGCGGCAGACGACCGGGATGTGGACGCCGAGCTGGGCGGCCACCGCCGGCAGACGCCCGTGCGCGTCGGCGAAGCGCAGGATGTGCCCGGCCGCGACCGGGTCGAGCCAGGCGACCGCGTCGACCTGCCGGCGCCCCATCAGCTCGACGATCCGGCGCACGCCGACGACGTCGTTCGGCGGAGCCGTGACATACGTCGGCACCTCCACCACGTCGGCGCCGCTCATGCGCAGCCGCCGGCAGTGCTCCGCCTGGTCCGGCGTGTCGAGCTGGACCGCGAACCGCCGCCCGCCGGCCCGGGCGGCCAGCACGTGCCGGTACACGCCGTCGGCGGTGCCGGTCTCGGTCGACAGCACGTCGCGCAGGCCGGCGGCCCGCAGCGCGTCGGCCGTGCGGGCGTCGGCGGCCAGCAGCCGGGCGGCGCGCAGGATCTTGAGCAGACGGTCCGGGTCGGGCGCCGCCCGCAGCCAGGCCCGTGCCCCGGCGGCGGAGGAGAACACCACGTCGTCCGGCGGCGTGTGCAGGCAGGCGGCCGTGGCCCGGCGCAGCACCGCCGCGTCCGGCTGCGGCACCGCCCGGACGCCCTGGACCGACACGATCCGGGCCCCGTGCCGCTCGAGCAGGTCGGCGACGCGGTGGCGGCGACGGTGGCCGACGACCGCGATCGTGAAGCCGCGCAGGAGATCCGGGTCAACCGCGGGTTGCTGCGCCACGGTCGCCCTCCTGGTCCGGTGCGGGGTCGCCGGGTCTCCTCCTGGCTGTCGCCTGTGGAACGCCCGTGGGTGCCCGCAAGTTCACGACCGGCGACCCGGTTGCTGATCTTGTGAGGTGCCTTGCAGCACCGTCACACCTGGCCGCCGGCTCTGGTGTGCGCCGGCACCGGCCGCCAACACTTGGCCCACATGCCGTCGAGCGCGACCGGGAGGGACCGATGCGACACATCGCGGTCAACCGGGTGCCGGCGCTGCTCGTCGAACGGCTCGGCTGCCCGGTCCTGGCCGTCCGCGGCCAGCAGGTGCCGGTCCGCGCGCTGGTGCGACAGCGCCCGGGCCTGCGCCGCCACCTCGGCCGGCCCGTCGTGCTCGGGGTCCGCCCCGGGGACGTGCGAGACGCGATGGAGCGCCGGCCCGCCGCCGCGGGATCAGCGGCGCTGGTGTTGCACGGGACGGTGCGCGACATCCTCCCCGTCGGCCGGCACCGGCTCGTCCACCTGGAGCTGGCCGACGGCGAGGGCCTCGACCAGCCGGCACCGACCCTGGTGGCCCGCATGGGCGGCGGCTGGGCCGCCAGGGTCGGCAGTCCGATCATGCTCGGCATCGATCTGGCCCGCCTGATGCTGTTCGACGCGCACACTGGCCGGAGCCTGTGGTGAGGGCCGCCCGAGCCGTGGCCGCCGGGCTGTGCGCCGCCCTGCTGCTGGCCGGCTGTGACGCCGCCGAGGGCCCGGCCAAGCCGTTCGCCGGGCAGTCGCTCGACGTCGCCGGCACCTGGACCGGCGCCGAGCAGGCCAACTTCGAACGGGTGCTGCGCGCGTTCGGCGACCGCACCGGGGCTCGCGTGCGGTACACCTCCGGCGGCGGCGATCTCGGCGTGCTGGTCTCCGGGCAGGTCGCGGCCGGGGTGCCGTTCGACGTCGCCATGATCCCGCAGCCCGGGGTGATCGCCCGGTACGCGGCCTCCGGCGCCGCGAAACCCATCACCGGCTCGGCCGCCGAGGCGGTCCGCACGCACTTCTCGCCGCAGTGGCAACGGTTCGGCAGCGTCGGCGACCGGCTCTACGGCGTGTACTTCAAGGCCGCCAACAAGTCGGTCATCTGGTACCGCGGCGACGCCTTCACCGCGGCGGGCGTCACGCCACCGGCGACCCTCGACGACCTCACGACGGTGTCGCAGACGCTTGTCGACGCCGGCACGACCGCGATGGCGGTGCCGGGCGCCGACGGCTGGCCGCTCACCGACTGGTTCGAGAACCTCTTCCTGCAGCTGGCCGGCGCCGACGCCTACGACCGGCTGGCGGCGCGGCAGCTGCCCTGGACCGACCCGGCGGTCGTGGACACCCTGCGGGCGATGGGCCGCTACTGGGCCGCGCCGCGGTTCCTGCAGGGCGGCCCGGCCGGCGCGCTGCAGACCACCTTCACCCGCTCCGTCGCCGACGTCTTCGGGCAACGGCCCCGGGCCGGGATGCTGTACGAAGGCGACTTCGTCACCACCGAGATCGCCCGGCTGGGCCGGTACCGCATCGGCGACGGCGCACGGTACTTCGCCTGGCCGTCCGTGGACGGCACCGGCGGCGCGATCGTCGCCGGCGGCGATGCCGCGGTCGCGTTCACCGACCGGCCGGTGACGATGGCGCTCATGGCCTACCTGGCGTCGCCGGAGGCCGCCGCGATCATGGCCCGCCGCGGCGGGTTCCTGTCGGTCAACCTCGGCCTGGACGCCGCCGTCTACCCCGACGCGACCACGCGCGCGCTCGCCGAGAGCCTGCAGCGGGCCACGACGGTGCGCTTCGACCTGTCGGACATGACGCCGGCCGGGTTCGGCGGCGGCAACGGGGCCAGCATGTGGCGGCTGCTGCAGGAGTTCCTCGCCGCGCCCGGCACCGACCCGGCAACGGTCGCCGCCCGGCTCGAGACGGCCGCCGCCATCGCGTACGGCGGCGCGTGATGGCCCGCACCGCCCGGAGCTGGCCCGCCGCGTGGTTCCTCGCGCCCGCCGTGCTGCTCGTCGGGGCCTTGGTGCTGTACCCGATCGGGCAGACGGTGTGGTGGAGCTTCCACGACGCGACCGGCCGCGGCGCGGTGGGCGGCGCCAACTACGCCGACGTCGTCACCACGCCGCGCATCCGCCAGGCGCTGTTCAACAACGCCGTCTGGATCCTCGTCGCACCCAACCTGGTCACCGCGGCCGGGCTGCTGGTGGCCGTCCTGGCGCAGCGGGTCCGCCGCGCCGCCGCGGTGCGCGTCGTGCTGTTCATGCCGATGGCCATCTCGCTGGTCAGCGCCGGGATCACGTTCCGGCTGGTCTACGACGAGAGCCCGGACCGCGGGGTCGTCAACGCCGTCGTGGTGGGTGTCCACGACGCATTCGTGCCGCCGGCGCCGTACCCGGGCGCCCGGGCCCGCGACGGCCAGGGGCTGGTCGCCGGCGGCGGTGCCGTGCAGACCGGCCGGACCGTCGCGGCCGGCGAGACCGTCCTGCTGCCGCTGCTGGGCCTCGAACCCGACCGGCTGCCGCCGACGGCCCGCCCGGCCCCGGCCCCGGCCCCCGGCGCGGGGATCGGCGGCGTGGTGTGGTCGGACTTCACCGCGGCCGGCGGGCGGCCCGGCGTCATCGACCCCGGCGAGCTCGGCCTGCCGCAGGTCGAGGTCGAGATCCTGCGCGACGGTGCCGTCGTCGCCCGGACCCGCACCGCGGGCGACGGCACGTTCCGGCTGCCGCAGCTGACCGGCCAGGGCTACGTCGTGCGGCTCACCGCCGCCAACTTCACCGAGCCCTTCGCCGGCCTGACCTGGCTCGGACCGGCGCTGGTCACCCCGGCGATGATCGGTGTGTACATCTGGGTCTGGGCCGGGTTCGCGATGGTGCTCATCTCGGTCGGGTCGGCGGCGATCCCGAAGGAGACCGTCGAGGCCGCCCGGGTCGACGGCGCCGGCGACTGGCAGATCCTGCGGAAGGTGACCGTGCCGCTGATGCGGCCGGTGATCGTCCTCGTGCTGCTGACCCTGACCGTCAACGTGCTCAAGGTGTTCGACCTGGTGCTGGTCGTGGCGCCGGAGTCGGCGCAGGGCCCGGCGTCGGTCCTCGCGCTGGAGATGTGGCGCTCCTCGTTCGGCGACATCGGGCGGGCCAGCGCCCTGGGCGTGCTGCTGCTCGTCCTCGCCCTGCCCGGGGTGCTGTTCAACGTCCATCGCCTGCGAAGGAGCGAGCGGTGAGCCTGTTCGCGCCGATCTCCGTGCCACGGCTGCAGCCGGCCGGAACCGAACCCGACCCCCGGCCCCGGGTGCATCCGCTCGTGCGGGCGGCCCGGCGGGCCGGCCGCGGCGCCGCGCGGGTAGTACTCGTCGTCGTCGGCCTGTGGTGGCTCGTGCCGACCGTCGGCCTCGCCGTCACCAGCCTGCGCAGCCCCGCCGACAACGCCGACACCGGCTGGTGGACGGTCCTGACCGCGCCGACCCAGCTCACCCTGCGCAACTACGAGGGCGTGCTCGCTGACGGGCGGATCGGGCACGCCCTGTGGAACTCGGTGCTCATCTCGGTCCCGTCGACGGTGCTCGTGGTGGTCATCGCCGCCGCCGCGGCGTACCCCCTCGCCTGGCTGGACTTCCCCGGCCGGCCCGTCGTGACGCTGGTGCTCGCCGGGCTCATCGCCGTGCCGGTGCAGACGGCGATCATCCCCGACGCACGGCTGTTCCGCCTGCTCGGCGTGTCCGGCACGATCCCGGCCGTCGTGGCCTTCCACGTCGCGTTCGGGCTGCCGTTCGCCATCTTCCTCCTGCGCGGCTTCTACGCCGGCGTGCCGGCCGACCTCATCGAGGCCGCGCGGATGGACGGCGGCGGCGAGGCGGCGATCTTTCTGCGGGTCGTGCTGCCCCCGGCCCGCCCGGCCCTGGCCTCGCTGGCCGTGTTCCAGTTCGTGTGGGTGTGGAACGACCTCGTCGTCGCGCTCGTCCTCGCCCGCTCCGACAGCGCGCCGATCACGTCGGTGCTGCAGGAGCAGATGCGCTCCTTCCCCTCCAACATCGACGTGATCGCGCCCGGTGCGCTCGTCTCCATGGCGGTACCGCTGGCGGTCTTCTTCCTCTTCCAGCGCTACTTCCTGCACAGCGTGCTCGCCGGCTCCGTCCGATGACCCGCACCCCCGCAGACGGGACACCCCTCATGACCGAGCACCGCACCGCGCAGTTCCCGGCGACCGGCCCCGCGCACCGGGAGTGGTACAAGCGCGCCGTCTCCTACGAGGTCCTCACCCAGGCCTGGTTCCGCATCGCCGGACCGGCCCGGCGGAAGGAAGACGCCCATGTCCGATGACGGCGAGCTGTTCGAGGCGAGCCTCATGCTGCTGGCCGCCGCGGCGGTGCCCCATGTCGTCCAGCGCGGCGGGCCGCCCGACCCGTGGGACGCCTTCGCCACGGGCGCGCCGCTGCGGGTCGAGTTCGACTCGGCGGCCGCGGCGGCCCGGTTCATCGACCTGATGGGGTCCATTCCGGAGGCTCAGTGCTGGATGCGCCGGCGCGTGACGGGCATCCGGCGGCGGTACGAGACCTTCGTCGTGGACGTCGAAGGGGCCGAGCCGACGTCGGTCGTGCAGCGCCTGCGCGAGGAGTGGAACCGCAACGCCGGATTCTTGTTCGACGGCCGCGGGGTGGCCGGCTCGGAGCTGCGGGCGCGGGCCGCGGCGGTCTGGCGCTCCGCGCTGCTCACCGCGGGGCCGAAGGTGACCGCGTCCGGGCTGCGGGTGCGGGAGCGGCACCGGTCGTCGGTGCGGCTGCTGGTGCGGGCGGCTCAGGTGCTGGGCGTGACCTGCCGGGCGCGGCCGGCCCGCGGCTACCAGACGATCCAGGTGGCCGGGCAGGGTGTGATCACCCTGCTGTCCACGATCCGCCCGGCGACGCGGACGGTCCGGCGGTGAACGCGACGCCTACGCCGCTGGGGCCGCCGGGCCGGGGCCCGCCGGTGGCTTGGCGAGCAGGCCGGGCGCATGCCGGACGATCTGCAGGACGACCGCGCTGAGCTCGTCGAACTCGGCCTGGCAGCCCTCGCACCGCAGCACGTGCGCCTCGACGGCGTACTCCTCGTCCGGGCTGAGGTCGTCCTGGAAGTACGCGACCAGCTGGTCGAGAACGTGCACGTTCACGGCTTCGACGCCTGGATGTGCGCTCATGTGGCCCCCGTACTCCCGCACCTTGATCGGGTCATGGATCGAGGTCTCCATTATTCGTGCGCCTGGCCGAGCAGCATAGCCGCTGATCGTGGCCGGGCGGTGACAGACGGCGGCGAATGTGCCGCCGGTGGTGCCACGCGCGCACGGGCGGCATCCGGCCGTCACCGCGCGTGAACCACCGCCGCGCGATGAACCGGACGCCGGGCGGTGCTCGTTCCCTGGATGCCGGGGACCACCGTCGACCGGCCACCACACCGGGAGGGAAGGCGTGATGACTCAGCCCGAGCACACTGCGTCAATGCTGGACCAGGCGTTCGCGCTCCGCGACCAGCTGGCCACGGCGGCGTCCACAATGGAGGAGTCGGAGGTCACCGAAGCCTCCGGTTGCGTCCGGCTGACCATGACCCTCACCGGCCGGCTCACCGCGGTGCACATCGACGCCCGGGCCGCGGAGGACGTCGCGGCCATCGAACGGCACCTGCTGCTCGCCCACGCGGCCGTGGGCGACACGATCCGCCGCCGGGCCGAGGACATGCTGGGCCCGTTGCGGGCGTTCGTGGCCCAGGCGTCCGTACCACCGCAGTGACGGCCTCGACGAGGCCGCCGGTCAGCACAGACCCGAGCTGTTCCACCAGCGGGTCACGGTCGTGGCCCGCGCGGCCGGATCGACCGGTGCCCCGCGAACCTACCGAGGAGGCAGGGCCGGTTGATGACGATCACGACGAGACACCCGGGCGACGGCTGCCGCCGGGGCCGGGCGGGGTGCGTGCGGTGAGGACCGAGACGCCGACCGGCGGCCCCTTCGAGCTGCGGCTCGTGGCCGCGCACGACGGCGGGCTGGCCCGGCCCGCAGCGCCCGGGCGGTCGCTGAGCGCGACGGACCTCGCGGCGCTGGTCGGGCGGGCCGGGCTGCCGGACGGGCCGGTGCGGATCGCCGCACCGGTCGGGGAGCAGCACCTGCCGACCCTGGCCGTGCTCGCCGGGCTGCTCGACCGCGAGATCCTGTTCCCGCCGGCCACGGCCGGGCCACGGCCCGCACGCCCGGCGGCCGTGGCCGGGGCGGACAGCGACCCGGCCGACTGGTGGTCGATTCCGGCGTCCGGGCGCATCGACTCGGTGGCCGCATGGTTCCGGCTCGTCGGCGAGCCGGTGCTGCCGCGTACCGGGCCCGTGACGCTGCGGCTGCCGGGCGGCGGCCTGATGTTCGCGACCCGCGAGACCTTCGGACCGGACCGGACCGCCGCGGAGGCGATCCGGCCTGGGCATCCCGGGATCGTCACGGTCTGCGTGCGGGTCCGCGACGGCGCATTCGTCATCGGCGAGTACAGCGGGCGCTCCCGGGGTCACGACGGGCTGCACCTGGCCGCGGGCCTGGCGCAGCTGCCGCTCTACGGGGCCGAGCTGCGGATGTGGCTGACCTGGCCGGCCGGCGGCGGCGCCCGAGCGCGGCTGCGCGACGGGCTGCTCGATCTCGCCGACGCCACCGGCGGGACGGTCTGGGCGCCCCGCGAGGGCTCCCGCGCCGCGCTGCTCGACGGCTGTCACGACCTGACCGCGATCGGCCCGGACGGCGAACCGACCGGCTGGGAGGCCTTCGGCGCGATCGGCCGGCCCGCCTACGAGTCCGATGTGGACGGACGCCTGGTCCCCGCCGGCGGCGTCCGTGTCCAGGCCCTGCCGGGCATGCTCTTGAGCACCCATCCGGACCGCGAACGCGAGCTGGCCCAGCGCTACGGACAGGCCGACCCCGCCGCCGCGTTCGGCCTCGAGCTCGCCGTGCTGGCCGACGGACGGCTGGCGCTGCGGTACGCCGACGGCGGCTTCCTCGCGGCCGGCGCCCGGCAGCTCGAACGGCTGCTGCGCGACGCCGGCTGGGCCGGCGGTCCCGTGACGCTGCTGTCGCCGCTCTCCCCGGAGCAGGTGGCCGGCGCCCAGCAGCACGCCGCCGATCTGGCCCGTCAGCTCGGGGCGCCGGTCGAGCTGGCCGAGCCGTCCACGGCCGACCGTCTCCGGGACCGGACCTCCGGCACGAGCCGGCCCCGCCCCGAGGAGGCGTCCATCGGGGGCGCCGGGGAACAGATGCCGGTCTCGGCGGTGCCGTTGCGGCCCGTCGCGGTGCCCGCGCAGGCCCCGCCGCCGGACGAGTCCGGGCCGGCGCACAAGCCCGCAAACTCGTGGCTTGCGCAGATGCGGCGCGCGGCCGCCGCTCCCGTGGCCGGCGACCGGCCGTCGGGCGAGCCATTGGACGAGCCGTTGGGCGAGCCGTTGGGCGAGCCGGCTAGCCCGCCGCGGCCGAGCTCGTCACGGTTCTTCGACGGGCCTCGGATCGAGCCGGTCGTGCGAGGCACGCCCCCGCACGGGATCAGCTGGCTGCCCGCGCAGCCACAGGCCAACTCGGAGGAGTTCGAGGTCCACATCGCCTGCCCGACCACCCCCGACCGGATGGTCACCGACGGCGTCCCGAGCCCGCACCTGTTCCTGCTCGGCCATCTCGACCAGGGCGGGCTCGCCGCACGGACCGACGCCGAGTGGCTCGTCGCGGTCCGGGTCGGCCCGGGCGGGGCGGTCGACGTGACCGCGAGCGAGGCCGTCGTCCCGGACCGGCTGCGCGCCGCGCTGGGCCACAACGACGTGTACCTCCTGCCGGCCGCGTGGCTGTCGCGGGCCAGCCTCCTGGCGGCGTACCGGGTGACGCCCGGCGGGGTCGCCCCGCCCCGGTGGCTCACCGGCCGGCCGCTGCGCATCCAGAGCCAAGGCGCGGAGCACGGCGTGGCCGGGCTGCCGAACGAGGTCGTCCGGTGGCCCCAGAGCTCGCTGCGGACCACCGTTTCCTGCTTCGTGGTCGTCCCCGAGTCGCCGGAGCCGCTGGGCACCTGGCTGCGGCTGCACCAGCACCGGCCCGCGCCCGCGGCCGGGCACCGGCTGCTGGAGCTGCGAGTCGGGCGGCGCGCGGCCGTCGACGTGCCGGCCACCGCGACCACGCTGCGGCGACTGTCCGCGCTGCGCAGCCGGGCGGAGCGGCTGACGGACGACGGCGTCGACCTGCTGCTGCCGGCCGGGTCCTACGCACAGACGACGATCCTGCGCGAGTACCGCTACGACGCCGGCGGCTGGCAGCGCCGGCCCGGCGCCGAGGGGCAGACGCTCGCCGGCTGGGCCGTCTCCGGCACGCAGACAGTGCACGCTCATGGGTGACGGGCACCGCGGCTGCGGTACCGCCGGCAAAGCCGAATCGTCAGGCGGCCGGAAAGCGCCGAAGATCGCCGGACATGTGGCCGAGCTCGATCGCCAGGCGGGTCAGCTCCGCCTTGTTGCCGGCGTTGAGTTTCGCCCGGATCCGCTTCGCGTACGTGTTGACGGTCGCCTCGGTCAGCCCCATCCGGCCGGCGATCTGGGCGTGGGTGAGGCCGCGGGCGATCCAGCGCAGCGTCTCGACCTCGCGCGGCGCGAGCCCCGCCGGGTCCTCGCTGACGTGGC
This sequence comes from Dactylosporangium sp. NPDC000244, assembly GCF_040300725.1. Lineage (NCBI taxonomy): Bacteria > Bacillati > Actinomycetota > Actinomycetes > Micromonosporales > Micromonosporaceae > Dactylosporangium > Dactylosporangium sp. NPDC000244. Next base: position 55,699 of record NZ_JBEPEH010000018.1, on the reverse strand, counting down.
GCACGACCTCGCCGCGGAACCGGCCGGTCAGCCCGGGCGAGACGTAGAACCCGCCGTGACCGACCGCGTCGAGGGCGGCGACGATGACCGGGCCGTCGCAGTGGCTGGAGACGAACCCGCAGGCGCCGGCCCGCAGCACGGCACCGAACGTCAGCGGCCCCTCCCACGAGGAGCTCACCACGACCGGCGCCCGCGCGCCGAGGCACTCGATCGCGGCCAGGACCGGCGTGCTCGCCAGCTGCGGCAGATCGAGGATGGCCACCCGGAACCGCGTGTGGGCGTCGAGCTCGTCGGCGGCCGGCACCGACTGGGCGACCGAGAGGCCCGGCGTCTCGGCGATGAACTTCTCCAGCCCGGCCCGCCGGACCGGGTGGTCATCGACGATGGCGACAGCAAGCATGATGGCGATCCTCCTCATCCGGGCCGGCACCGGCGGCCACCCCTCGGCGACCCGTCCCCGCACCGGATCAGTGCCCGGACCCGGGGAGGTCACGACCGGATGACGTACGCCGGGCCAGGCCGGTTCACGGACGCCCCGCCCGTAGCGGCGGTGGACACGAACCGTCAACCTGGACGACTCCGCCGGTGGTTGCGCCGCGATCATTTTCACCGCACCATGGTCCCCTGTTGGGGGAAGGGCTTGTGCAGCGAATGGATCTGACGACTCCGACCATGGCAACTCCCACCGAGGGCTCCGAGAGCACCGAGCAGCCCGGCCGCGGCCGCCGGCACGCCGACGGCACACAGCGCGCCGCCACGCTTCGCCGCTGGCGCAACATCTGCCTGATGGCCGCGATCGGCCTGATCACGGTGGCGGTGCCGCCACTGCTCATCCCGGGCGACGATCCCGCGGCCGACGATGCCCAGCCCAGTGCGGGGCCGGCAATGGGCGCGGTGACGAGTCAGGGCACCGCGGCGGCGCCGTCGGCGAGTGCGGGGGCGTCGGGCGGCCCTTCGAGCGGCCCGGCCACGGCGGCGCCGAGCGGCACCGCGCCGTCGGCCACCAGCGGTACCGTCGCCGCCTTCTCCCCGCCTGCGACGGACCGCTCCGGTGCGGTGCCGTGCGCGACCTCCGGCGGGTCGGCGTCGCCGCCGGCCTGCACCGTCTACACCAACACCCTCGGCCCCGGCTGGCAGGTCGCCGCGGCGAACGGCAACGTGTTCGCGGCCGAGCGGGTCCCCGGCTCCGACGTGGTGGCCATCCGGATCGAGCCGAAGGAGAACGGCACGACGGTGTGGCTGAGCGCCGCCACGGCCGCGACCATGCCGGCCTCGCTGCGGCTTCGGATCTACGGCGGCCGCGTCAACGGCACCGTGGCCCGGCTCTCGCTGTCCTCGACGACCGAGCCGAACCGCAGCCGGACCGTGCTCGTCAACGCGCCGGCCGACGTCTGGACGGACTTCACCTTCCCGGTCGCCGACCTGCTGCCCGCCGGTGGCCAGACGGTCCAGCGGATCGACCTGACCGTCGTGCACGAGGCCGTGCCGCACGCCTACCGGTTCTTCGTCGACGACATCGCGTTCGTGTGACCATGACCGACTCGCCCATCAAGGTGCTCATCACGGACGACAACCCGATCGTCAGGTCCGCGCTGCGGGCGATCCTGAGCAACGAGCAGGACATCGTGCTGGTCGGCGAGGCGGGCAACGGCGAGCAGGCCCTCGACCTGGCCCGCCAGACCGATCCCGACGTGACCCTCCTGGACCACCGCATGCCGGTCGCCGACGGTCTGCACGTCGTGTCCGAGCTCAGCCGGTACACCTCCGTCCTCGCCCTGACCAGCGACGACAGCCCGCGGGTCATCGCGGCGATGCTCCGCGGCGGCGCCCAGGGCTATCTCGTTCACGGGCACTTCGACGCGCCGGACCTGGTGCGGGCGGTGCGCGCGGTCGCCGCCGGGCAGGGCTGGCTGTCGCCGGTGGCGGTACCGATCGCGACGGCGGCGCTGCGCAAGGAGGACGACGACGACCGGCTCGAGCGGTGGCGGGCCGACCTGGCCCGCCGGACCGGGCTGACGGCCCGCGAGCGCGAGATCCTCACGCTGCTCGGCGCCGGCCTGACCAACGGGACGATCGGACAGCGGCTCGGCCTCACCGAGAAGACCGTGAAGAACCATCTGAGCAGCGTCTTCGCCAAGATCCAGGTGGTCAGCCGCACCGAGGCCGCGGTGCGCTGGAACACGCCGTCCTGACGGTGCCCCAAAAGGGGGATCCCCTGTCCCGGAAATCGGGACCCTCCCCCGGCCGTGAACCGGGATCTTCGCCCCATCCGCCGGGGGACCTTGATCCGTACCGTTTCCGCTGTCGGCATCGAGGCGGAAATGAGGACGACGACGATGACACGATCCGTGCCGGGGGGAATCGACGACTCGCTGCGGCAGTTGTACGACCAGCACGCGTCGTCGCTGCTCACCTACCTGCTGCGGCTGACCGGCGGGGACCGTCACTGGGCCGAGGACGTCCTGCAGGACACCCTCATCCGGGCCTGGCGGCACCCGCAGGCGCGGCGCCCGGACGGCACGTGGAGCCGGGCCTGGCTGCGCACGGTGAGCCGGCGGATCCTCATCGACGGCATCCGGGCGGCCCGGGCCCGGCCGACCGAGCTCGGCGACTGCCAGATCGACGAGCGGCCTGACGGCAACGGCCTCGCCCAGCAGGTCGTCGACGCCACCGGGGTGCGGGAGGCGCTCGCCGCGCTGCCCGAGCGGTTCCGGGAGGTGCTGGTCGCCGTGTACGTGCACGACCGGCCGGTGAACGAGACGGCGGACCGGCTCGGGGTCCCGCCCGGCACGGTCAAGTCCCGCACCTTCTACGCGCTCAAGGCGCTGCGCGTCGAGCTGCTGGCCCGCGGCTTCGGCGACGACGATCCGACCGAAGGCCGCGCCGCATGACCGCGCTGCCGGGGCTGGCCGACCTCACCCTGACGCCCTGCGGCGACCGTGGACTCACGGCACCCGGCGTCCGCGGTCCGCTGTCGGCGCCGCAGATCGCCGCGCTGGTCGACGGCGCGGCCCTCGGCGTGCGGGTCCTGCTCGCCGACGGCGCCCGTCACCGGGACCTCCTCGCCGGTGTCGCGCACATCCTCGGCCGTGACGTGTTCATCGCGCCGGCCGGGGCCGACATCCGCTCCGTGCCGGCCTCGACCGGGCCCGAACCGGTGCCGGTCGACCGGGCCACCTGCTGCCGCACCGACTGGCTCGTGCTGCAGCCGGACGTCGGGCAGCCGCTGCCGACCTGGTTCACGCTGACCGCCGGGATGGTCCGCCCACGGCACGGCATGGTGACGATCCCGCTGGCCGGCGGGCTGTGCCTCGCCACCGCCGACGACTTCACCGTCTGGCGGGCCCGCGCCGCCCGGCTCGCGCCCGGGCACCCCGGCCTGGTCACGATCGGCGCCGGCACCGCCGCCGGTGACCTGCTCACCGGCGGCTACGACGGCAGTGTCCGGCACCGCACCGGCGAGGAGTTCGCCGCCGAGCTGGCGACGCTCACGCTCTACGGCCGGGACGTCCGGCTGTGGCTGGACTGGCCCGGTGATCCCCGGCACCGGCAACGGCTGCGGGCCAACCTCGAGCGGCTCGCCCGCGCCACCGGCGCCGTCGTCTGGGCTCCCGGCCCGGATGCCCGGCTGCGCGTCGCCGACGACTGCGGTGACCTCACCGTCAGCGGCGGTGCGTGGGAGGCGTTCCGCCCCGGCCGGGCCGGGCCGCCCCGCTTCGAGAGCGACCGCGACGGACGCCTCGTGCCCGCCGGCGGCTTCGTCGTGCGCCGGTACCGCGGGGTGGCCGCGGTGTCGGTGCCGGACCACCGCTACCGCGACCTGCTGTCCGTCTACCCCCGCGTCCGGCCCCGGCAGGGCATTGTGGTCGCCGACCTGACCGTGCTCGATGACGGCCGGCTGGCCGGGCGGTGCACCGACGGCAGCGTCCTCGCCGTCGGCGCGGCCCGGCTGGGCCGGATGCTCGGCGACCCGGCGGCGGTCGGCCGCGACGTGGCCCTGCTGGCGACGGTGACCGGCCGGCAGCTGGACGGGCTGTGCCGCTACCTGCGCCACGCCGCGCCCAGCCGCACGGTCCACCTGGCGGCGCCCGGCGCCGAGATCGTCGTCGCCGACGATCTGCCGCGGGTCGTCGGCGTCGACGGCCGGCCCGGCACCTGGGTCCGCGTCGGCGACGACCCCGCCCCGCGGTGGGAGAGCCGCGACGGCTGGCTGATCCCGGCCGCCGGCGCCGCGGCGGCCCCACCCGCCGATCCGCCGGTGGACTGGCCGGCGGAGCAGCAGCTGGATTGGCCGGCCGGGCCCGTGCTCGGGCCTCGGCTGGAGTCGGCGGCCCGCGGCGACCGCAGCCACGCGCTGACCTGGCTGCCGGACCGGCCGCAGGTCAACGCCGACCCGTTCACGCTGTACGTGGCCGCGGGCGGCGACCCCGCGGCCGGTGTGGCAAGCCCGCGGCTGTTCCTCGTCGGGCGGCTCGACCCGGGCGAGCTGGCCGGGGAGGTCCGCGACGGCTGGCTGCTGCAGGTCGAGGTCGGCCGGCACGGCGCGGTCGACGTCCCGGCCAGCGACGCCGTCGCCCCCGGCTCCACGAGCCTGGCCGCGGCCCGGCTCGGGGCGTTCGTGCTGCCGGCCGGCTGGCTGGACCGCTGCCGGGCCGTGTCGGCGCTGCGCGTCTCCGGCGGCGAGCTGATCGGCGCCGAGCCGGTGCCGCACGAGCCGGTGCGGATCAGGTGCCTGGGTGCCGGGCACGGCATCGCCGGCCTGCCGGAGGAGTCGGCGGTCTGGCCGGCCCCGCTGCGGAGGTACCGCCGCTGCTATGCGCTGCTCCCCGTCGGTACCGGTCCCCCGCCGGGGCTCGCCCTGCTCCCGCGCCCGCCCGCACCCGACCGGGAACACCGGCTGGCCACGCTGCGCGTCCGGTCCGGTGACGCGCTCGACGTCGCTTCCACCGCGGCCCGGCTCGCCGACCTGCCGGCCGTGCGGGCGGACGCCGGCCGGCTCCTCGACGCCGGCACCCGGCTGCTGCTGCCGCGACGGGCGTACCGGGCCACCCAGGTCGTGGCCCTCGCCGACGCCCGCGGCGCGCACTGGCAGCTGCGGCCGCACGGGGCTGGGCGCAGTGTCGCCGCCTATCTGGCCCGGGCCGTCCGCGACCGCCACGAGGATCTGGCGGCATGAGCGTGTCGCAGGCCGTCGCAGCGCTTTCCCAGGCCGGGCCCCTGATCCAGGCCGCGCTCGCCGTCGCTGTCGCGCTGCTCGGTGCCGGCGCGGTGCTGCAGCTCGCCCTCTGGCGGCTGCGGGCCCGCCCGCGGCCCCACCACCGTCCGCGCGCCCCGCTCGCCCTCGGTGCGGCCCCGGCCGCCGAGCCGGACCCCGGCCCGCCCGAGGCCTGGGACGACACGCCCGGCGAACCCGTCGACGACCCGCTCGACGAGCCGGACGAGCCATTCGGCCGGCGAGTCTCTGACGGCGCCGAGGAGGAGTCCGGCCGGGACGCCGACGCGATCGTGCGGGCCGAGGTCGTGGCCGGTCCGACTGCGGCGGCGGTCAGCCTGATCGGCGCGCGGCCGTATCGGGGGGCGCCGGCGTTCCGCTGGACCGCGCCCGGCGTGGCCAGCGCCTACCGGCCGGCCACCGTGGTGCTCGGCGTGCACCCCGAGCACGGCGCCCTGGTCGTCGACCTCGCCGCCGCCCCCGACGTGATCACGGTGACCGGCGCCCACGCCGACCGGATCCGCTACGCCCGCTACCTCGCCGGCCAGTTGCTCGCCGGCGGCACGACCGTGGTCGCCGGCGAGGAGCTGATGGGCCGCTCCGACACGCCGCATCCCGCCTCCGGCGCGCTCGCCGTCGTGTTCCACGCCGGGCCGCGCGGGACGCCGCCGCCCGCCGGGCCCGGTGGAGTGCCGACGGTCCTCGTCCTCGTCGGTGACGTGCCCCGCGCGCGCTGGTCGATCGTCGCCCGCCCGCGGGGCGCCGCCGGGTAGCCGCCGCCACCCGGTGAGCGGCAGTAGTTGCGCCGGGGCGCCCGAAACCGGACGATGGGCAGCGTCCGCGAAACGATCATCGTTGGGGAACCGATCGGCCCATGACGTCCCTGCCGTCGCCGGAACACCGCGTGGCCCGGATCGACCCGTCCGTGGCACCGGCTGCCGTCTGCCGTTCGCTGCTGCTCGCGCGCGCGGCGGTCGTGCTGGTCGCGTCCGGCTCAGGGCTCCTCGTCGTCGACGAGCCGTGGCGCGTCGCGGCCGTGCTCGCCATCACCGCCACCGCGACCGTCGTCATGGTCAGCGTGCTGACCCGGTGGCCGCAGACGGTACGTCACCCGTACCTGGCGCTGCTCGCCGACCTCGCGGTGGCCCTGGGGCTCCTCGAGGCCGGCATGGCCGGCATGGCCTACTTCTGCTACCTCGCCGGCTCCGCCGCGCTCGCCGGCTCGCTGAACGGGATGCGCGCTCTGCCGGTGTGGTTCGGCTATGCGGCGCTGGGCTTCGCCACCTCCGACACGCTGCTGCAGCAGACCCGCACCTCGCCGGACGTCACCGCGTTCATCGCCGCGTTCCCGGTGCTGTGCATCCTGGCCGGCTTCGGCGCCGCGACCGCGACGAACGCGCTCGTGCGCTTCATGGCGCTCAGCGTCGACACCATCAGCCGCGCCCAGCAGTCCGCGGCCGCCTCGGAGCGCGCACGGCTGGCCCGGGAGCTGCACGACTCGGTCGCCAAGACCTTGCGCGGCATCTCGTTCGCGGCCCTGGCACTGCCGCAGTCGCTGCGCCGCCAGCCGGCACTGGCCGAGCAGCTGGCGATGACCGTGTCGCAGGGCGCCGAAGCCGCGGCCCGGGAGGCCCGGGAGGTCGTGGAGGGCCTGCGGGTCGACACCGCCGACCAGCCGTTCCCGGACGCCGTGCGGATGGTCTGCCGGCAGTGGTCGGAGCGGGCCGGCGTGGAGACGGCGGTCAGCGTCGGCAGGGTGGAACCACCGGTGGACGTGCGGTACGAACTGGTACGCATCCTTGGGGAAGCCCTCACGAACGTGGAGCGGCACGCGGCCGCGACGCACGTCTCGGTCCGCGTCACCGACACCGCCGGGCAGATCGAGCTGATCGTCCACGACGACGGCCGCGGATTCGAGCAGCGAGACCTGAAAAGCTGGCACGCCGACGGCCACTTCGGCATCGTCGGCATACACGAGCGGGCCACCCGGGTCGGCGGCGACCTGAGGCTGAAGACCGCCCCGGGCGCCGGGACGACACTGACCGTCAGGTTCGGCCGCCCCTCCTGAACGCGCCCGCATCGCGCCGCACACCCGCATAGTGGTGGCGATGCGCAGCATGCCCGCCTTCTCCTCGAACGCTCAGCCGGCGAGGGCGTGCAGCCGTTCCTCGGCGCGGTCCGGGATTTCCTGGCTCAGCTCGCCGAGGACGCCGTTGGCCCAGCGCAGGGCCGACAGATACGCGGCGACGATCGCGCCCGGTTCGCCGTGGTCGTTGTCCGGGTCCGGGTCGGTGTAGGCGCGCGCCGCGTACAGGATCGCGCCGAGCGGACCCTCCCCCGCCCGCAGCGCCCCGCCCAGCTCCGGCCCCAGCGGCAGCCCGTCCACGATCTCGTCGACGGGGACGGCGAAGTGGTCGGCGACGGCGGAGAGCAGACCGCCGAGGTACGCCGCGTCGCCCTGCCCCTCGGCCCCCGGGAACTCGGCGGAGTCCACGAGCAGCTGACACAGCCGCGCCCGGACCAGGATGCGCGCGAGCTGTTCGTGGTCGGCGGTGGTGAGGTCCGAGACGAGCATGAGCGTGACCCACTGCCGCAGCCGGTTCAGCCCCATCGCGACGATCGCCTCGCGCACCGACGTGACCGTCCGGTTCAGTCCGAACGTGGCCGCGTTCGTCGCGCGCAGCACGCGCATGCTCAAACCGGCATCCTGGCCGACGAGCGCCACGACCTCGTCGAGTTCCACGTCGTCCGCCGTGAGCGCGGCGAGCAGCCGCAGCCGGGCGAGTCTGCCCGGGGCGAGCGCCGAGGTCGTGTCGACGTGCGGCCGCCCGAGAATGTGCCCCTGGAACAGATCGAACCCGAGCTCGAAGGCGAGCCGCAGCGACTCCGCGCTCTCGAGGCGCACCGCGACGAGCTGCAGGTGGGCGTACCGCCGGCAAAGCTCCACACACGCGCGCACTCCCGCCTCGTCGGCCCCGAGCATGTCGATCTTCACGTAGCTGACCAACGGCAGCAGCACCTCACGGGGCCCGCCGCACACGAAGTGATCGATCGCGAGCGTAAAGCCACGTTCGGACAACACCGTCAGCCCGGCCACGAGCTGATCGTCGACCTCGACGCTGGCGAGCACCTCGAGCACGGCCTGGCTGTAGTCGAACGGCAGCGGCAGCATCCCGGTCAGGAACGCCTTGGTGACGTTGAGGAAGCACACCTTGCCGCCGGTGAGCTCCTCGAGGCCGAACTCGGTGAACGCCGCGACAAGAACGCGCGCAGTGGCGTGATCGTCCGTGCGCGCGGCGCTCAACGCATCGGTGCCGGCCCGGAACAGCAGCTCATACGCGACAACGGCCCCGTCCCGGTCGTAGATCGGCTGCCGCCCGACATGCGCGGTCGTGCCGCCACCAGTGCCCAGTTGCTCCACCCGTCGATTGTCGGCCCCAGCCCCCATCAATGCTGCCAAAACCGGCAAATCGACAGCAAACCCCGGGGCTCGCAACCGGCACGAGGGGCGTCGGCTGGCCGAACCAGGAGCGGACGCCCGCGCTTGAACTGGGGCCGGTCGCGGCTGCCTGCGCAGGCCAGGACGGCCACTTCGACAGCGATTTTCGAGGCCACAACGGCACCCGCCTTTCACTGCCGGGCGTGCCCGAAATCGGCGCAAGGCGGCCAGCCCGGCCGGTGGCCCTGGACCGACCGAACCGGGCGGGCCACCGGCGGGTCCGGTCCCGCCCGGGCATCGAGGCGGTAGAACATGCACGCGGGCCGCCGTGCCGGGTCAGGGGGCTGACCGGACTCCGCTTATCCCGCGTTCCATCCCGTTCCATCGGCCGTTCGTCAACCGCCGCAGCCGCCGACCGCGCCACCCCGAGCAGCCCGTGACCGTCTCGGCACGCGCGGCCTCGGTGATATCCGTGCCCTCAACGGAAATGGTGCCGCGCCCGATCGGCCCGTCCCAGCCAAGCTTGATCACGGCAGCACCCGCCGCCACAAACGCCGCACCCAGTCAGCCCGACCCCGCCAAGCCCGACCACGGCAGCACCCGCCGCCGCCACAAACGCCGCACACGGTACGGCCGGCACGACGGCTCCGCCGCTCCGGCCGCCACCAGCCCCGTCCCGACCAGCACCGCGAACAGCCCGGCCCACCCGAGCACCGCCACATCCGGCCCGGTCACCGCCAGGAACGCCGCGCCGGGCACGGCGGGCAGAATGACGCTGCCCGGCGACACGCCACCGGTGTTTCGAGCAGATACGAGCACCGCATACTGCACGCCGTTGTCCAGCCGCGGAACGGCGGCCGTCAGCCGGTCCCCGTCAGGCTCCGTCGCCAGCGGTTGCCAGGTCTGGGCGCCGTCGAGGCTGACCTGATAGCCGATGACCGGATCGGCGCCCGGGTCCAGCGGTGCGCGAAACGACAGTTCGAGTGAGCGATCGCGCGGCGTGATACGCAGATCGCGCGGGGCGCTCGGTGTGGCGGGACCGATCCGGGCGACGCCGTCGGGGCCGCCGACGAAGACCGCGCCCGTCAGGCTCGCGACCGCCGACCTTCCGCGGACGCCCTCACCACGCACGCCCTCACCACGCACGCCCTCACCACGCACGCCCTCACCACGCACGCCCTCACCACGCACGCCCTCACCACGCACGCCCTCACCACGCAGGGTGAGCGTGCCGTCCGGCGCGACGATCGCGACCCCGTTGTCCGTCGCGAGTACCAGGTTGTCGCGATCGTCCACGCTCAAGTGCTCGATCGCGTCCAGTCGCGACTCCCGTGCCGGGCCGGGTGTTGGGTGGCCGCAGCCCGACCCCGCGTACGCGGAGCGCACACCGTCCGCCGCGATGCGCTCGATGCTGCAGCCGGGACCGGAGACGTACAGGTTTCCGAGCGAGTCGACAGCGACAGTGCGCGAATCTGTCGTCTCGGCGGCGACGGACAGCGTGCCGGATGGGGAAACGCGCAACACGGCGCCGTCGTCGGCGATGAACAGGTTGCCCTCGCGGTCCATGGCTAGGCCGGCCGGGGCGCCCAGCGGAGACGCGAGCGCCGGGCCGGGCACCGGAGCGCCGGCCACACCGTTGCCGGCCACAGTGCGCGTTCGACCATCAGGCGTGATCATCGCGACACGGTGACGGGCGTCGCTGACGTACACCGTGCCATCGCCCCCGACCGCGACGCCCTCGGGCTCGTCGAGTCCTGCCTCCGGGCCGGCGGCCACGACCGTCACGGCGCCGTCGGGTGCGATGCGCACCACTCGATCGCCGCTCGGATCGGCTGCGACCAGGCCGCCTTGAGCGTCTGCGGTCAGTTGCGCGAGGCCGGCGGTACCGGCGAAACGGGTGATCGTGTCTGGGCGTCCGGCGGCGAAAACCGGCGTGGCGAGCGGCGTGGCGAGAGCGGGCAGGACGAGCGCGGCGGCGAGGCGCGGAGACCACACGCTGCATTAAACGCACAAATAGGGCAAAAGTTACCGGCACGCGTGGCTCCCGAACTCCGCGTCGGGGGCTGTGCAAGCCGGAGATCGCCGGCGTCGCGGTTGCCGGCCCGGTTGACGCAGGTGATGAGGGCCACGGCGGCGAGGGCGATTGGCCACGGGGGTCGACGACCAAAACGCAGCAGTTGTACCGTGCGGCTCGTGCACTGGTTCGCCGACTTGATCGACCGCTTCTACGACGCCCACTGGCAGGTCACCGCCGGGCAGTCGATCAGCTACCGCGAGATCGTGGGCAACGCGTTCGGGCTCGCGTCGGCGCTCTTCGGGCTGCGCCGCAGCGTGTGGGCCTGGCCCGTGGGGATCGTGGGCAACCTGCTGCTGTTCACCGTCTTCGTCGGGCAGGCGGCCGGCTCGGAGGAGGCGACCACGCCCCTGTACGGCCAGGCGTCGCGCCAGGTGTTCTTCGTGCTCACCAGCGTGTACGGCTGGTGGCGCTGGAAACACAATCGCTCATCCGGCGGTGGCCCCGCCGTGCATCCGCGATGGGCCTCGCGCGGCGAACGGCTCGCGCTCCTGGCCGGGTCGGCGGTCGCCGTGGTCGCGTGCTTCTACGTGTTCCGGGCCGTCGGCGCGGGTTTCCCCGTGCCATGGTGGTACTACCTCGCCGACTCCTGGATCTTCGTCGGCTCGATCGCCGCAACGTACGCGATGGCGCGCGGATTCGTCGACTTCTGGCTGTGCTGGATCGCGGTCGATCTGGTGGGCGTCCCGGAACTGCTGCACTTCCGCTACTACCCGTCGGCCGCGCTCTACGCCGTCTACGCGGGATTCGTGCTGTGGGGCTTCGCCGTCTGGCTGCGCATCTCGCGCCGCGAGCGGCCCCAGCGCCGGTCGGCGGCACCGACGCTGGAGCCCGCCTGAGCGCCCCGGCAGCCGGTTCGGGTCGGCCGCTCATTCGCTCACGCGATGGTGCTCGTTCCTGTCCGGCCAGGGCTCGCTCGCCTGGTTGTCCATTCGCTCATGCGATGGTGTCCGAACAGTCGCGCCAGGCGGAGTTGTGCGCTCCGCCCGGCGCGAGTGGACCTTCGCTCAATCGGTCGTGCTCAGGTTCGTTCGGTTCAGCCCGCCGGGAAGGCTCAGCTCGGCGGAAGGGCCAGCCAGCCTTGAAGGCTCAGCTCGGCGGAAGGCTCAGCTCGTCGGGAAGTTGTCGGCGGTGCGGATGCGGTTGCGCAGGTACGTGCCGGACTCGCTCAGCGAGTTCGCGTTCGTGTACGAGCCCGCCGCGCACGTGCCGGACTTGAACGCCGCGCTGCTCTCGTTCGCGTCCGAGTACGTCCAGTTCGCGTAGCTGATCTTGTTCTGGTCGAGCAGGTCCAGCCAGGTGCCGGTGCTCGCGAGATCGACCGTGCCGCCGCCGGTGTAGGTGACGCTGCCGAACTCGGTCACGAACAGCGGCAGCGAGCGGGCGGCCCGGGCCACGACCGCGCGGTAGTCGTCCTTGTGCGAGGCCGCGTAGAAGTGGAACGTGTACATGATGTTCGTCGCGTTCACCGGGTTGTTCACGATCTCGGACTCGTTCGAGCCCTCGGAGACGCCCAGCGACGACCAGCCGCGGGTGCCGACGATGACGACCGCGTCCGGGTCGGCCGCGCGGATGATCGGGATGACCGTCTCGGCGTAGCTCTTGATGCCCTGCCAGCTCACGCCGTTGGGCTCGTTGGCGATCTCGTAGATGACGTTCTTCTTGTTCGCGTTGCGCTGGGCGACGGAGGCGAAGAAGGTCTTGGCCCGGTCGAGGTTGTAGTTCGGGTCACCGGGGGTCAGCGTGTGGAAGTCGATGATCGCGTACATGCCGCGCGCTTCGGCCATGTCCACGTAGTTGTTCACCTGCGCGGTGAAGCCCGACGGGTTCGTCTCGTAGCCCTGCTCCTGCACGTACATGGCGATGCGCAGCAGGTCGGCCTTCCAGTCGTTGGCGAGCGCGTCCAGCGAGGCGTTGTTGAGGCACGACGCGAACCACTGGATGCCGTGCGTGCTCATGCCGCGCAGCTGGATGGCCTTGTTGTACTGGTTGCACAGATTCACGCCGCACACGTGCAGCTGCCCGTTGATGGCCAGCGGCGTGGTCCCCTGCGGCGGAGGCGGCGTGGAGCTGGTGCTCGGGCTCGGGCTGGCGCTGCGGCTCGGGCTGGGGCTCACGCTCTTGGACGGGCTCGGCGAGGCGGTCGTCGGCGACGGGGTCCCGACCGAGCCGGTGCAGGCGACACCGTTGAGCGTGAACGAGGCCGGGTTCGGGTTGGCGCTCGTCCACGTCCCGTTGAACCCGATGCTCGTCGAGCCGCCGGTGCCGAGGTTGCCGTTGTAGTCCAGGCTCTTGGCGGTGACGGCGGTACCACTCTGCGTGTACGCCGCCGACCAGCCCTGGCCGACCTTCTGCCCGGCGTCGCCGAACGTCCAGCCGAGGGTCCACGCGCTGATCGGGTCGCCGAGGTTGGTGATCGCGATGTTCGCGGTGAAGCCACCGGGCCACTGGTTGGTGGTGTAGGTGACGCGGCAGCCCGACGCGGCGGACGCGTTGACCATCGGCGCCAGGATCAGGCCGCCGGCCACGAGGGCCCCGACGGCGCCGGCCACCCCGAGGGTGCGGCCGCGCGGCAGACGTTTGAGCAGGCTCATGTCGATGTTCCTCCGGGTACGGGTCGAGCCGGGCGGCTGGCTCGCCCGGGATCGGGATCGTCACGCACCGCCGCTGAGCCGCTCAAATGCAGCGCGGCGGAATGTCCCGGGACAAGGGCTCTGACCTGCGAGTTAATCGAGCACAAAGACTGAAATATTCACCTCGAAGCGCTTCGACATTTCGCGGTAAAGCCGGGCATTGCGACGCGCCGCCAGGAAGGGCAGAAGACGGCGGAGGACGGGCCGGAAGACGGGCGGAAGACGGGCGGAAGACGGGCGGAAGACGGGCGGAAGACGGGCGGAAGACGGGCGGAAGGCAGCCCGGCAGGAATGAACACAAGACCGGCCGGGAAGATGGGCCGGGGAAGGGACGCGAGCGCTGGAGCCGGGGATCGACGGGGATCCCGGAATGCGGTGGCCGAACGGCGGTGCAATGCCGGGTGCGCGCGTGCGCACAATGGCGCCGTGCCCGATCTCGAACTCGCCGTGCTGCGTGACGCCATCCGCCACCGCGGGACGATCGACGTGAGCGGTGCGGCCGCGGTCGTCGAGGAGTACCTCGCCGGCGTCCTGCGCGACGCGGGCGCGGCCGGGAACGACGCCGCGCTGCGCTGGGCCCGCGATCGGCTGCGGCTGTTCATGGTCGTGAGCTGGGGAAACTGGTTCGGGGTGCTGGAGCGGCTGCCGCAGGAGTATCCGACGCTGCGGGCCGAGTGGCGGGACCTGCTCGCCGAGCCGTCCCGCTACGGGCCGGAGCACCTGATGGCCTGGTGGTGGCACCTGCGGCCGGCGATGTTCGAGCCGCTGGTCGCGAACCAGCTGCGCGAGATGAGCGTCCCACTGCGCGACGGCGTGGCGAACATCCTGCGCGACGGCGGCGCCTTCGACGGCCGGCTCGTCGACTGGGCGGCCTTCGGCGCGGCGTGACGGACCGGCCGCCGCGGCAAGCGCCGGGCATGCTCTGCCACGGACGAGGCCGGAGAGCCGCCACGCCACACCCCGCACGAGACCGGGGAGCCGCGGCGCCACAGACCGGACGAGACCGGGAAGCCGCCGCGCCACAGACCGGACGAGGCCGGGGAGCCGCCGCGCCGCAGACCGGCCGACGTAGGGTGAAGGCGCCCGGCACCGCGCGGGTCGCGCCGCCCCCGGGCGCCGTCGGGATCTGCGAAGGCACTGGAGGTACGAATGCTGCCCTGGAAATCCGAGCCGGCCGGGCGCTTCGAGGAGCTCGTCGTCGACAGCGCCGTCCTGCGCGGCAACCCGCTCGGCGATCCGCACGAGCGGCCCCTGCTCGTGTACCTGCCGCCCGGCTACGACGAGGACCAGTCGCGGCGCTACCCCGCGGTCTACGTGGGCCAGGGGTACACCGGGCATCTCGGCATGTGGTGGAACCGTCCCGCATTCCGGCAGCCGTACCCGGAGCTGATGGACGCGATGTTCGCCCGCGGTGAGGCGCCGCCGGCGATCGTGGTGTTCTTCGACGCCTGGACGGCGCTCGGGGGCAGCCAGTTCCTCGACTCCCCGGCGACCGGGCGCTACCACACGTACCTCTGCGAGGAGGTCGTGCCCTTTGTGGACGGTCGCTTCCGGACCCTCGCGAGCCGCGACCACCGCGGCATCAGCGGCAAGTCCAGCGGCGGCTACGGCGCGATGGTGACCGCGATGCTGCGCCCCGACGTGTTCGGCGCCCTCGCGACCCACGCCGGCGACGCGCTGTTCGAGGTGAGCAACCAGCTCGCCTTCCCGCGGCTGGCACGGCAGCTGCGCGACCAGTACGGCGGCTCCTACGACGCGTTCCTGCGGGAGTTCCGCGGCCGCAGCATCCCGCGCGACGGCGACATCGAGCTGCTGGAGCTCTACGCGTACGCCGCGGCGTACTCGGCCGACGAGGACGGCACGGTCCGCATGCCGTTCGACGCCAACGGCGCCGTGATCCCGGACGTGTGGCAGCGGTGGCTCGACCGCGACCCCGTGGTGATGGCCGGGAAGCCCGAGTACGCCGAGGCGCTGCGCTCGATGCGCGGCATCTGGATCGACGCCGGTCGGCGCGACGAGTACTTCCTCGACCTCGGCGCGTCCGCGTTCCTGGACAAGGTGCTCGCGGCCGGCGTCCAACAGCCACGGGTGTACTTCGAGCTGTTCGACGCCGGCCACGGCGGTATCGAGTACCGCTACCCGCTCGCGCTGGCCTGGCTCAGCGAGCGCCTGTCCCCTTGAACCCTTACACGGGTTCGATCCAGATGTTGCGGTAACGCACGTTCGCGCCCGGATCGCCATGGTCCTGCAGCCGGATCGGCAGCGCCGCCGGGCTCTCGGCCGCGCCCGCGCCGGTCGGCCCGTCGACGGCCACGTTGTTGTGCACCGTGACGCCGTTCCACACGAGGGTGACCCGCGCGTTCTCGGTCTTCGTGGTGCCGTTCCAGCGGGCCGCGCGGAACGTCATTTCGTACGTCTGCCAGGTCTCCGGCGCCGTTGCCGGATTGCTGTCGGGCGCCCGCTTGAGGTAGATCGAGCCGCACTCGTTGTTCGCCAGCGGGGTCTTGCCGTAGGTGTCGAGCACCTGGACCTCGTAGCGGTCCTGCAGGTAGATGCCGGAGTTCGCGCGGGCCTGGCCGGTGACGTCGGCCGGGAGGTTCGGCAGCCAGAACTCGACGTGGAGCTTGAAGTCGCCGTACGCCTGCTTCGTGCGGATGTCCCCGCCCAGCACCTCCGCCGAGCCGCCCGAGACGGGCCAGGTCGGGGCGGTGCCGTCGGCGTTGGCGAACGCGTTCAGGCTGCCGCCGTCGAACAAGGTCACCCGGGAGGCTCCATTGTGGACCCAGCTCTGCTGCGGTACCCCGGCCGCGTCCCAGATCTGTAGCTGGGTGCCGTCGGCCGAGGCGCCCCCGGCCGCGTCGAGCACCTTGCCGGACTGCGGGTTGCGCAGGGTGCCGTTCGCCCCGGCCTGCCACACCTGGGCGGCCGAGCCGTTGCAGTCGTACAGCTGCACCTTCGTGCCGTTGGTGGTGCCGCCGTTGTCGACGTCCAGGCACTTGCCCAGCGCGCGGAGCGTGTCGCCGGTGCGGGTCCAGCTCTGCGCGGTGGTGCCGTTGCAGGTCCACAGCTGGATCTTCGTGCCGTTGGCGGTGCCGGCGTTGCTGACGTCGACGCACTTGCCGCCGATGCCGGTGATGGTGCCGGTGTGGTCCGCCGCTCCCCCGCCGCCGGCCGGCGCGACGGTGATGTTGTCGAGGTTGACGTGGCCGATGTCGCCGCTGTCCACGCGGTAGGAGATCGCGTTGCCGCCCGCGCGCAGCTGGAGCGTCTCGGTGGCCGTCGCCCAGGTGTCCCAGTTGCCCGTGTCCGCGAGGGACAGCTGTTTCACCTTGGCGCCGTTGAGGTACAGGCTGACGGTCTTCGTCCCCGCGGAGGGGTTGGGACCGTTGCTGAACCGCAGCGCCACGCTGTAGGAGCCGGCGCTGGGGGCGGCGACGCTGAACGTGGCCGCGGCGCCGGCGTTGCCGAACCCGGCCACGAAGCCGGTGCCGGTGTATCCACTGTGGTCGGTCGCGACGCCCGCGCTGCCGCTCAGGCCCGAGTACTCGGCCTCCTGCTGGCCGGTCGGCGGGAGCGTGCCGTCGGCGAGGGCGTTGAGGGTGTACCAGGCCTCGGTGCTCCACAGCGACTGGCCTGTGGTCGAGGTGAACGGCCGCGGCGAGCGCACGTAGACGACCCGGCCCGGCTTGAGGCCCGCGACCTGGACGTTGACCTTCAGCCGGTCGGCCGAGAGCGTGGCCGAGGTGACCTGCAGCGACTCCTCGTCGACCTTCGGGCCGCCGTAGGCCGGCGTGGGGACGTACCGCCACTGCTTGAACGTGTAGCGCGAGGCCAGCTGGGCCGCCGTCTCGGTCGACACCGGCTGGGTGTACTCCAGCTCGAAGCCGCCGGGCTTGACGCGCATCGCCTTGAAGTCGAAGACGTTCGCGCCGTTCGCGGTGATCTTCTGCAGGCCGTAGGTGAGCTTGCCCTCCTGGCCCCAGTTGCCCCCGGCGCCGAGGCCGCCCGCGTAGATCGCGCCGTCGGGGCCCTCGCTGATGCGCAGCACGCCCATCTCGAGCCCCTGCGTCATGCGGAACACCGCACCCTGGTACTCGCCGTTCACCTGCTCCAGGGAGGCGCGCTGGATGCCGCCGTACGTCACGTCGCCGAACGCCAGCTGCCCGGCGTACGGTCCATTGCGGAGCACCAACGGGGTGCTCGGCGAGTTGGCGATCTCGTTCTGCGGCAGCCACAGCACGGGCTGGGTGACCGGCTGGCCGTCGAACGGGCCGTCGGGGTTGGTGTAGTGGCCGAAGAAGCGGTCCTGCTTAATCTGCACCAGCTTCGACGCGGGCAGCCAGCCGCCCTGGTTGTCGGTCACGAACAGCTCCCCGGCCGGCCCCCAGCCGATGCCGTCGGGGGTGCGCAGGCCGCCGGCGACGTACTGCACGGCGCCGGTCGAGCGGTTGATCTTCAGGCTGGTGCCCCGGTTCGGCGAGCCCTGCGGCTCGGTGGTCGCGCCGCCCTGGTTGATGGAGACGGACAGGTTCAGGTAGAAGTACCCGTCCTGGTACAGCAGCCCGAACCCGAACTCATGGAAGTTCCCGTCGAACGGCCAGGTCGCGACCGTGCGGTAGCGGTCGATCTGCCCGTCGCCGTTGGTGTCAGTGAGCTCGGTCAGCTCGTGCTTCTGCGACACATAGATGATGCCGTCGACGATCTTGAGCCCCATGGGCTCCTTCAGCCCGGAGGCGATCCGGGTGTACTGCACCTGCGACGGCGAGGTCGCGCCCGTCACGTTGCGCAGGATGTAGACCTCGCCCGTGGTGTTGAGGCTGCCGCCCCAGGTGGCGATGGCCAGGCGCCCGTCGGGGAACCAGTCCATCGCGCTCACCTGCGGGTTGAAGCCGCTCGGGCGCAGGTTCGTCAGGGTGTACCCCGGGTGCACCGACGTCAGCGGCAGCCCGTCGCCGGGCGAGTCCGCGGAGCCCTCGCACTCCTTGCGCCCGGGGGCGGTGACGCGCACGACCCCGGCATCGGTGCTCAGCACCGAGTTCGGCACGAGCGCGTAGGCGCTCGAGCCCGGCGGCCGCCACTCGAGGGTCAACTGCTGACCGCCGGTGCGCTCGAAGAAGTCGATGCGCAGCGCGTGGTAGCCGGCCGTGAGGGCGACGCTGCCCTCGACCGCGGTCGCGCCGTGCAGCCCGTCGTTGCTGATGACGTTCGCGCCGTCGATGGCCAGGCGGGAGCCGTCGTCGCTGGTGAGCCGGAACGCGTAGGTGCCGGCGCCGGTGATGTTGACGTTGCCGATGACCTGGGCCTGGAAGTAGTCCTCGAGCCCGCCGAAGTCGGCGGCGGTGGTCCAGTTGACGGTCGGCATGAGCTTGTCGACGTTGGGGGTCTGCCCGGACTTGAGCACGCAGATGGAGCTCTGCGGGGTCTGCAGGTCGAAGACGCGCAGGGTGACACCGGGCTCTTGCGGTGGCACCGCGGCCGCGGAGGGGATCGCCGGCAGCAGGCCGACGCCCGCGAGCAGCACGGCGAAGAGGGTCGTCCATCGCTTCACGGAACGCTCCAAGGGGTAGGAGCCGGTCACGGACTCCCGCGCGCGCTCGCCGAAGACGGGCACGGGTCATCGAGGCGTTCATCGGCACTGGCGGAACCGACGACCGTCGATATGCCACGACACGCTAGGGGACTTCCGTCGAGATGTCGATAACTTTCGCTGCGTGCGTGAAAAGTTCGACCGTTTCGCGCTATTTGTCCCGTGGGGGCAGCGTGAGATCGGGGTGCTCGGCGCGGAACCGCGCCCGCCCCTCGCCCGTGGTGGCGGTCCTGGAGACGTCCACGGATGTCGTCCCGTGCCGGGCCAGTTCCGCCAGCAGCGCGTCGGTGACCGGCGTGCCGTGCAGGCTCAGGCGCTCCGCGACGACGGGACCGTCCAGCAGCCGCCGGACCTCGGCGTCGGTGCCGTGCTCCAGCCGCAGCGCCAGGCTCCCCAGTGCGCCCGGAAGCGCGGGCGAGCCGAGCAGCGTCGCGTCCGTGAGATCGAGCGAGCGCAGGGCCGGCGGGTGAACGCCACGGCGCGGGCCGGCCTCGGCCAGCCGGGCGGCGAGTACCGATCCGTAGTCCAGGTCCGGGTCGTGGACGTGCACCACGCCGACGCGGTCCAGGCCGAGGCGGCCCAGGGGCACCTGGTCGGCGGCCTTCATGCCCGTACGCTATCGCGAACATGGTCTTGACGCGGCCTGTCACCATTCGGACACGCGAGTGACGGGAGACGAGAGGGGCAGATGGAGTTTTTCGGCGCAATTCTCGGATTCCCGACCGTCCTGTTCACCGTCCTGCTCGTCCTCGTCATCGCGTACTGGCTCGTCGTGCTCCTCGGCGGCGCCGACACCGACCTGATCGACGTGGGGCACGGGCTGCTCGGGGCGCCGGTCGCGGTCGGGCTCTCGGTGCTCGTGCCGGTCGCCTGGCTCGTCAGCCTGGCCGGCGCGTCCGTCACCGGCGGCGCCCTGCCCCGGGTGGCCGTGCTGCTCGTCGCCCTGGCGGCCGGGTGGCTGGCGGCCCGGCTGGCCGCGATCCCGCTGCGGCGGCTCACCCCGGCGACGGGCGGCGGCTCCCGCACCGCGTTCGTCGGGCGGTCGTGCGTGATCCGCACCGGCACCGTGACCGAGTCGTTCGGCCAGGCCGAGGTCACCGCCGACGACGGCTCCAGCGCGATCGTCCAGGTTCGCCAGACGGGCGCCGACACCTTCACCGCCGGCAGCGTCGCGGTGATCTACGAATACGACCGGGACGGCGAGTTCTTCTGGGTCGTCCCCGCTCCAACTGGACCCACCCCCGGACACAGGGAGCTTTCATGACCGTTCTTACCACCGGCTTCCTCGTCGTGCTCGGCGTGATCGTGCTCGCCGCGATCGGCGTGCTCGTCGCCATCAGCCGGCTGTTCCGCAAGATCGAGCAGGGCAAGGCGCTGATCATCTCCAAGGTCAGCAAGGTCGACGTCACCTTCACCGGCGCGGTCGTGCTGCCGGTATTGCACAAGGCCGAGGTCATGGACATCTCGGTGAAGACGATCGAGATCGAGCGGACCGGCCGGGAGGGGCTGATCTGCCGCGACAACATCCGGGCCGACATCCGGATCTCGTTCTTCGTGCGGGTCAACAAGACCGTCGAGGACGTCATCAAGGTCGCCCAGGCGATCGGCACCGTCCGCGCCAGCGACCAGGAGACCCTGCAGGAGCTGTTCAACGCCAAGTTCTCCGAGGCGCTCAAGACCGTCGGCAAGCAGCTGGACTTCGTCGACCTCTACACCAAGCGCGACGAGTTCCGCGACCAGATCGTCCGGGTCATCGGCACCGACCTCAACGGCTACAGCCTCGAGGACGCGGCCATCGACTTCCTCGAGCAGACGCCGCTGTCGAGCCTCGACGGCTCCAACATCCTCGACGCGCAGGGCATCCGGAAGATCACCGAGCTGACCGCGATCGAGCACGTGCGCACGAACGAGTACCGGCGCACCGAGGAGAAGGAGATCAAGCGCCAGGACGTCGACGCGCGCGAGGCCATCCTCGAGCTCGAGCGCCGGCAGGCCGAGGCGGAGATCAAGCAGCGGCGCGAGGTCGACACCCTGCGGGCCCGCGAGGACGCCGAGACCGCCCGGGTCCGGGCCGAGGAGCGGCTCAAGTCGCAGACCGCGGAGATCCGCACCGACGAGCAGGTCGGCATCCAGCACGAGAACAAGTCGCGCGAGATCGCGGTGGCCGAGAAGAACCGCGAGCGGGTCATCGCCATCGAGTCCGAGCGCATCGAGAAGGACCGCATGCTCGAGGTCATCGCCCGGCAGCGGGAGACCGAGCTCAGCACGATCGCCAAGGACAAGGAGGTCGAGGCCGAGAAGCGGGCCATCGCCGAGGTCGTCCGGGAGCGCATCGCGGTCGAGCGGACCGTCGCCGAGCAGGAGGAGCAGATCAAGCGGCTCCGCGTGGTCGAGGAGGCCGAGCGCACCCGCCAGGCGGTCATCATCGCGGCCGAGGCCGAGGCGCAGGAGAACCTGGTCAAGGGGATCAAGGCGGCCGAGGCGGCGGAGCAGGCGGCGAAGTTCCGGGCCCGCGAGGAGCTGGTGCTGGCCGAGGCCCGGCAGCAGACCTCCGAGCTGGAGGCCCGCGCGAAGATCCGCCTGGCCGAGGGCGTGCAGGCCGAGGCGGCCGCGGCCGGCCTGGCCGACGTGCTGGTCCGCGAGCGCAACGCCGAGGCGATCGAGAAGGTCGGCCGGGCCGAGGCCGTGGTCGAGCGGGAGAAGGCGGTCGCCCACGCCGAGACGATCGAGAAGGCCGGCCTGGCCGAGGCCTCGGTCGAGCGGCAGAAGGCGATCACCCTCGCCGACGCGCTGCGCGACAAGCTCAAGGGCGAGGCCGAGGGGCTCACCGAGAAGGCCGCCGCGCTCGCCGCGATGGACTCCGCGACCCGCGGGCACGAGGAGTACCGCCTGCGCCTGGAGATGGAGAAGGAGGTCCGCCTGGCCGGCATCGACGTGCACCGGCAGGTGGCCGAGCAGCAGGCGCTCGTGCTGGCCGCGGGCCTGGAGAAGGCGAACATCGACATCGTCGGCGGCGACAGCGTCTTCTTCGACAAGCTGCTCGGCTCGATCACGCTGGGCAAGAGCATCGACGGGCTCGTGCAGCACTCCGACGTCGTGCAGGGCGTCGGTGCGGCCTACCTCAACGGCAACGGCGACCTGGTCGGCGACCTCGGGCGGGTGCTCGGCTCGATGAGCACCGCGGACGTGTCCAACCTGACGCTGTCGGCGTTCCTGGCCCAGCAGATCCAGCGCGGCGGGGCCGACGGCGACAAGCTGCGCGACCTGCTCGACACGGCCCACCGGCTCGGCATCGCCGACAAGCCGGTCGCGGCCCTGGCGGCGGCCCAGCGGTGACCGGAGCGACCGCGGCGGTGAGCGACAAGACCGAAGCGGCCCCGGCGGCGAGCCTGGACGCCGGCACCTACGAGGTGCTGCGCGACCGGCTCGCCGCCCAGGCGGCCGAGCTGACGCGCCGGGCCGAGGCCCTCAACGCGCGGCGGACCGAGGTGTTCGGGGGCGCGCAGCTGCGGCTGCTGGGCACCGAGCGCATCCGCACCGAGCACAACTGCGTCCCGCGCGACATCGTGTCGGTCGGCGGCCTGATGCTGTTCGGGTACAACGTCTTCATCGGCCTCAAGCCGGAGACGACGGTCGACGACGTGTTCTCGGTGCACCGCTTCGCCCGCGACGGCGACGCGTTCCGGTTCGACCGGCCGACCGGCGACGACGACGCCGCGCTGCTGCGCGACCCGCGGCTGCTGCGCGAGTTCGGCGAGGTCTACAAGTACTACCGCGACACCCGGCTGCTGCAGCTGCGCCGCCTCGACGGCAAGCTCCTCGCGGTCTTCCAGACCGGGCCGCGCACCGACGACATCAAGGTGCTGCGCTGGACCGTCGGCCCGGACGGCACCGTGTCCTATGTGGACAACCGCGGCGAGCGCGACCACGTGTTCCCGCCGTCGCACGACTTCGAGTGGACGCCGGTCGGCCGCGAGCAGCACGTCCTGGGCCGGCACCCGCACATCTCCATCGAGGACGTGGTGTTCGTCGAGACCGTCGGCGGCGACCTGACCGTCAAGGTGGAGAACAACACCGAGACCGGCGAGGGCATCTACCGGGAGCCGGTCGACGAGCCGCTACAGAGCCTCGCCGACGCCGACGTGAGCTACGCCCGCATCGGCGCCCTGGTGCTGCTGCGCATCAGGCCGTACAAGGAGAACGCCTATCGCTTTCTGGTCTTCAACACGAGGACCCGGGCGGTCGTGCGGCTCGACGGGATCGGCCAGGGCTGCCAGCGCCTGCCGGAGGACCAGGGCCTGATCTTCCCGGGCGGCTACTACCTGGCCACCGGCGTCGCCCGCACCTTCGACACCGACGTGGCCGAGCTCGAGTTCGAGCGCGTGATCCGGTCCGTCAACGGCGAGGACGTGCTCTACGTCTTCCACGCCCGCGCCGACGGCCGATCGCTGCTGCTGCCGTACAACGTCATCCGCAAGGCGGTCGAGAACCCGATCGTGTGCCACGGCTACTCGCTGTTCGACGACGGGACCCTCGTGGTGTTCCGCGCCGAGTCCGAGGAGCCGGCCCGGGTCCACACCATGCAGGTCTGGCAGACGCCGTACCAGTCGGACACGTACGCCGCCGCCCAGCCGATCGGGACCGGGCCGCTGGACCGGGTGGGCAACGCCGACCTCGTCCGCGGCATCTCCGACGCCCTGTCGGTGGCCCGGATGGTCGCCGAGATGGCCCCGTCGGCGGCGGTCTTCGAGGCCATCATCGCCGCGTGCCGGCGCGCCTTCGACCACTACCACTGGCTCGGCGAGGCCGACCTCGGCGACCTGCGCCACCCGCTCACCGAGCTGCGCGACACCGCCGAGCAGGTGCTCGGCGAGTTCGAGCGGGTGCGGGCGCTCACCGAGGAGGCGGCCGCCGCGCTCGGCGCGCAGGGCGAGCGGATCGAGTCGCTCATCCGCCGCTCCCAGGGCGAGACGCCCGCCGACACCGACGCATGGGTACGGCGCCTGGCCGACCTGCGCCGCGCGCAGGGCTCCCTCGTGCCGCTGGCCGAGCTGCGCTACGTCGACACCGAGCGGGTCGCCGCGCTGCAGGCCCGCCTCGGCGCGGAGCTCACGGCGGCGGCCCAGCGGGCGGTGCGGTTCCTGCAGCACGAGGACGCCTTCGCCGCGTACCACACCGGCGTCGAGCGCCTGGTCGCCGACGCCGAGGCGATCCGGACCGTGGCCGACGCCGCGCCGGTCGGCGAGCGGCTGGCCGCGCAGGCGGAGGCGCTGCAGATCGTCACGGAGGTGGTCGGCTCCCTCGAGATCGCCGACGCCACCGTCCGCGTCGGCATCCTGGCCCGCATCGGCGAGGTGCTCGGCGGCGTCAACCGTGCCCGGGCCACCCTCGACGCCCGCCGCCGCGAGCTGCTCGCCGTCGAGGGCCGGGCCGAGTTCGCGGCCGAGTTCGCGCTGCTCGGGCAGGCGGTCACCGGCGCGCTCGCGGACGCCGGCACCCCCGAGCGCTGCGACGAGCAGCTGGGCCGGCTCATGCTGCAGCTGGAGAACCTGGAGTCCCGCTTCGGCGAGTTCGACGACTTCCTGGCCCAGCTCGCGGACAAGCGCACCGACGTCTACGAGGCGTTCTCGGCCCGCCGGCAGGCGCTGCTGGACGAGCGGGCCCGCCGCGCCGACCGGCTCGCCGAGTCCGCCGAGCGGATCCTCGCCGGCGTCGGGCGCCGGGTCGCCACCATGACGTCGGCCGACGAGGTCAACACGTACTTCACGACCGACCCGATGGTCGCGCGGGTCCGCCGCCTGGCCGGCGAGCTGCGCGAGCTGGGCGACCAGGTCCGCGCCGAGGAGCTGGACGGCCGCATCCAGCGGGCCCGGCTCGAGGCCGGCCGGCTGCTGCGGGACCGGATCGACCTCTTCGACGGCTCGGCCGACCTGATCCGCCTCGGCCGCCACCGGTTCGCCGTCAACACCCAGGCGATCGACCTCACGCTCGTGCCGCACGGCGACGGGCTGGCTTTCACCGTGACCGCGACCGACTACCGCGCGCCGGTGGACGACCCGGAGATCGCCGCGGCGCGCCCGTTCTGGGGGCAGCTCGTCGCCTCCGAGTCGCCCGAGGTGTACCGCGCCGAGCACCTCGCCGCCCTGGTCCTCGACGGCACCGGGCCGGCCGACGGCGACCTCCTCGATTTGGTGCGGCGCTTCGCCGACGAGCGGTACGACGAGGGCTACGAGCGCGGCGTCCACGACCACGACGCGGCCCTGATCCTCGAGGCCCTGCTCCGGCTGCACGCGGGCGCCGGGCTCCTGCGCTATCCGGGGGCGGACCGGGCGGAGGCGCAGCTGTTCTGGGCGTTCGGCGCCGGCGACGAGGCGAAGGCGGCCTGGACCCGGCGGGCGCGGTCGCTGGCCCGGGCCCGGGCGGCGTTCGGGCCCTCGGCCGCGGTCGGCGAGCTGTGCGCGGAGCTCCAGCAGTCGATGGGTGCCTCGGGTCTCGCCGCCGAGTATCTGTTCGAGGAGCTGAGCGGTTCGCCGTTCGGGTTCGTCACCGGCGCGGGCGCGCGGGCATTGCTGGACCGATTCCGGCGGGCCGTGCCGTCCGACGAGCTCGCGGAGGACCTGCGGGCCATCGAGGGCGATCTGGCCGCCCGCCGCCAGCTCGTGTCGGCGTGGCTCACCTCGTTCGCTCCGGACAGCCCGGACCTCCAGGAGGCCGCCGCCATCGTGCTCTGCGGCCCCGAGCTGCCGCGGCGCGAGTCGGCGGCCGAGCTCACCGCGACCGTCGAGGGGCTGCTCGGCACCCATCCGCGCATCGAGGGGCGCCGGATGGAGCTGCGGCTGGACGAGGTGCTCGCCCGCACCCGCCGGTTCCGGCTCGAACGCGTCCCGGCCTTCCGGGCCTACCAGCGCCGCCGCAACGAGCTGGCCGCCCGCGAGCGGGAGCGGCTGCGGCTGGAGGAGTACCGGCCGAAGGTGATGAGCGCCTTCGTGCGCAACCGGCTGCTCGACGAGGTGTACCTGCCGCTGATCGGCGACAACCTGGCCCGGCAGCTGGGCGCGGCCGGCGAGGCGAAGCGGGCCGACCAGATGGGCCTGCTGCTGCTCATCTCGCCGCCCGGCTACGGCAAGACGACGCTGATGGAGTACGTGGCCAGCCGCCTCGGGCTGGCGTTCGTCAAGGTGAACGGGCCGGCGCTCGGGCACCACGTGACGTCGCTGGACCCGGCGGAGGCGCCGAACGCGACCGCCCGGCTGGAGATCGAGAAGGTCAACTTCGCGCTGGAGATGGGCAACAACGTCCTGCTGTACCTCGACGACATCCAGCACACGTCGCCGGAGCTGCTGCAGAAGTTCATCTCCCTGTGCGACGCCCAGCGGCGCATGGAGGGCGTCTGGAACGGCCGGACGCGCACGTACGACCTGCGGGGCAAGCGGTTCGCCGTGTGCATGGCCGGCAACCCGTACACCGAGTCGGGGCAGCGCTTCCGGATCCCCGACATGCTGGCCAACCGCGCCGACGTGTGGAACCTCGGCGACGTGCTGACCGGCCGGGACGAGGTGTTCGCGCTGAGCTACATCGAGAACGCCCTGACCTCCAACACCGTCCTCGCCCCGCTGTCCGCGCGGGACCGCGGCGACGTCGAGCTGCTGGTGCGGCTGGCCCGCGGCGACGGCACCGTGCGGCCGGACCAGCTCGCCCACCCGTACTCGGCGGTCGAGGTGGACCGGATCCTCGCCGTGCTGCGCAAGCTGCTGCGGGTGCAGGAGGTGGTGCTGGCGACCAACCGCGCGTACATCGCCTCCGCGGCCCAGGCCGACGCGTCCCGCACCGAGCCGCCGTTCCTGCTGCAGGGCTCGTACCGCAACATGAACAAGCTCGCCGAGCGGGTCGTGCCGGTCATGAACGACGCCGAGCTGGAGGCGGCCGTCGACGACCACTACGCCGGCGAGGCGCAGACGCTCACCGCCGGGGCCGAGGCCAACCTGCTCAAGCTGGCCGAGCTGCGAGGCCGCCTCACCCCCGAGCGGGCGCAGCGGTGGGCCGAGGTCAAGGCGGCCTATCGCCGGGCGCAGGCGCTCGGCGGCGCCGAGGACGACCCGATGAGCCGGGCCGTCGGCGCGGTCGGACTGCTCGCGGACCGGGTCGGCGCGGTCGGGGCGGCGATCGACCGGGCGGCCGCGTCAGGTCAGACGGTCACCGGCGCGAACGGTACGACCGCCAGATCGAAGGCGTAGTGGACCATCCCGTCCTGGTAGGTCGGGCGCAGGCCGGGGCCGGCGAGGGCGCGGATCAGGCCCTTGCTGGCCGCGTTGGCGCCGGTCACGTCGGCCTCGATGGTGCGCACGCCGGCCGCGGCCATGCGGGGCACGAGGGCGCGCACGAGCGCGGTGGCCAAGCCGGTGCGCTGCCACGGGTCGGCGACGAGCACGGCCAGGTCGGCGGCGGGCGAGCAGGCGGGGCGGCGGCCGTACTCGGCCCACCCGCACAGCTGCCCGCCGTCGTCCAGCGCGACCTGCGCGTCCCACTCGGGCCGCGGGCCGCCCTCCAGATGACGCAGGTAGAACGCGGGCAGGCGCCCGCCGCTGCCGACGCAGAAGCGCCGGTCGATGCTGCGCGCGGACAGGTGCCGCTCGGCGGCCGCCACCAGGTGCTCGTCGCCCGTCTGCCATGGCCGGATGAGCATGAGCTGAGTCTAGAACTTGAACCCAACTCCTGTGAACACCGCATGGCCATGTGCTGGTAGCCGGGTGGTCGTGCGGTTGCGGTACAACCCCTGATCATGTTCGCTGTCGTGCTGTCGGTTCTGGCTGCCGCCATGTTCGCCTTCTCGGCGGCCATGCAGCAGCGCGCGGCGCACCGAGCCGCGCCGGACGTGCACGATCGCGCGCTGCCCGTGCGGGTGTTTCTGCTCATCCGGACGCTCGTAAGGGATCGTTGGTGGCTGGCGGGCTGGGTGCTCAACCTGTTCGCCTTCGCCGCGCACGCGCTTGCGTTGCACCTTGGATCGCTCACGATCGTGCAGGCGTTGCTGGTGTCACAGCTGCTGTTCGCGCTGCTGACGATCCGCCGGCCACGGGCCACGGCCTGGCTCGGCACCGTCGCCGTGTGTGCCGGGTTGGCGCTGCTGGTCGTGGCCCGTCCGTCGGTGCCGCATGATCTCGTGCGAACCGATGTGCCTCCGGCGGTGGGGCTCGCCGCGGCGGTGATGGCCGCGCTCGTCGTCGGCGCGCACCTGCTCCCGGCCCGGACCGAGGCCCGCCTGCGCGGCGCGCTCGCCGGGGTCGCGGCCGGCGTGTGCACGTGCCTGACCGCCGTGTTCGTCGTGCTCGTCACCGACACGCTGGCCCGCGACGGCATCCGGGGCCTGGCCCACGACTGGTCGATCCTGGCCCTGGCCGCCTCGACCACGGCCAGCGCCCTGCTCACCCAGGATGCGTTCGCCGCGGGCTCGCTGCCCACCGCGCTGACCGCGATCAGCATCGCCGACCCGCTCGCGAGCGCGCTGTTCGACGCGACCGTCTTCCACGCGGGCTGGCGCGGCGCCCTGTGGTGGCCCTGGAGCCAGGTCGTCGTCGCGGGGATGCTCGTCGCGGGCGTGGCGCTGCTCGCTACGGGACGCGCTGGCGCCCCGTCGCCCGGGCGAACACCTCCAGCAGACCACCGACCGTCGCCGACCACGGAAACTGCTCCGCCACCGCTCGCGCGTCCGAGCGACGGCGCTGCGGCGGCGCGCTGAGCAGCGACTCGACGCCGTCGGCCAGCGCGTGCGCGGTGCCGTCGGTGACCCGGCCCGACTCCGGCCGCAGGATCAGCTCGCCCGCGGCCCCCTTCGACGGGACCACCACCGGCACGCCGCACGCGAGCGACTCCAGCGTGGCCAGGCCGAAGGTCTCGGCCGGCGACGGCGACAGCGAGATGTCCACGCCGGCCACGAGCTCGGCGAGGCGCCCCCGCTCGGCCACGTGACCGAGGAAGCGCACCGGCAGCCCCTCGGCGAGGCGGGTCAGGCGGCGCTGCAGCGGGCCGGTGCCGATCACGTCGAGGGTGGCGGGCACGCCGCGGCGGCGCAGCTCGCGCAGGGCCTCGATGGACAGCTCCGGGTGCTTCTCCGTGGACAGGCGGGTGACGGTCACGAGGCGCACGCCGGGCTCGTGCTCGACCGGCGTGAAGGTGTCGAGGTCCACGCCGAGCGGGACGCGGTGGATCTTCTCCCGGCCGAAGACCTCGAACTCGGCGGCGGAGAAGGCCGACGTGAGCACGATGTGGTCGACGAGCCGGTGCAGGCGGCGGTTGGCCGCGGTGGCGGCGGCGTCCAGCGGGAACCAGCGCGGCACCCGGGTGCGCAGGATGGCGTTGATGCGCTCGTGCGAGACCAGCACCAGCGGTACACCCCGGGAATGCGCCCACGGGGCGAGCCATCCGATGCTGAGCTTGTCGTTGGCCTCCAGCACATCGGGCTCGACCTTGTCCAGCAGCGCGCACACGCGGCGGCGGGCGGTGAGCACCCGGTAGCCGCCGGTGCCCGGCAGCAGCGGGCTGCGCACGGTGAGGTGGCGGCCGTCGGGCAGCGTGATGTCGCGATCCTCGGTGCCGGGCACCAGCGTGACGCGCTCGTGGCCGGCCGCGATGTAGCCGCGCCCGGTCTGCTCCACGCACGTGCGCAGCCCGCCGGAGACCGGCGTGTAGAAGTTCGCGAGCTGGACGATCCTCACGACGCCGCCGCGTCCAGGACGGCGCCGTAGGTGGTGGCGCGGGCGCCGGCCTTGAGCGCGCCCTCGATGGCCCGCAGGGTGTCGTCGCGCAGGCGCGGCCGGTGCAGGTCGTCGGGGTGCAGCGCGACGCGCACCAGGCCGCGGCGGCGGGTGGCCCAGGCCGCGCCGGTGCGCAGGACCGCTGCGCCGAGCCGCTCGCCGGTGCCCCCGGGGCGGTGCGAGAGCGCGAATCCGCGCCGGGCGCGGGTGGGGCCGTCGCCGCGGAGGTCCTTCACGCCGAAGTGGTCGGTGGTGTACCGGAACCCGGCCCCCGCCAGCGCCCGCTCGGCGGCCGGCGAGGCGAGCCAGCCCGGCGGGGTGAAGCCGGTGGTGCGCAGCCCGAGGCGGTCGAGCACCTCCTTGGCGTCGCCGAGGCGGCGGGCGGCCTGCCCCTCGTCGAGCGCGGCGAACTCGGCGGCGCCGCGGGCCACGGCCCGGCCGACGGCGCGGCGCACGGGGCGCCCCTCCGGCCCGGCCTGGTGGCACCAGCCGTGCAGCACGAGCTCGTCGCCGCGGGCGGCGCGGTCGCGCAGCACCTCCGCGTAGTCCCCGTGCTCGGCCAGCGCCATCCCGCGCCACGGGCCGGGGATCACCAGCAGCGAGACCGGGATGCCGAGCGCGTCGGCGTCGGCGCACCAGCGGGCGGTCTCGTCGGCGGTCGCGGGCGCCACGTCGTGGACGCTGACCACCAACAACGGTTCTACGGTCGTCATCTAGGCCCATCACAGCAGGTCAGGGCGGCGTGCCGCGTCGAGTCGGGGTACCTGTCGCCGGACGTTAGCACGTGCCGCACAACCGCCCGCGACCCCGACCACCCGCGGCCCGACAATGCGGCGCACGTCACGATCACATCGATGAACATCAGCTCGCGACCACATGAACCGGGCATGAACGGACGGGGTTTTGTCAATGGTTGACAAAGCTCGCACAGACAGCGACGCTGGTCGATACCATGCCTTCCTGGGGGTTCCCGATGCGCCGCCTACTCGTCGTCCTCCTCCTGCTCGCCGCCGCCGTCGTCCTGCCCACCCACGCCGCCACGGCCGCCGTCACCGGCCGGCCGATCAAGATCATGCCGCTCGGCGACTCGATCACCTGGGGCGTCGGCAGCCCCACCACCTCGAGCTACCGCGCCGCCCTGTGGAACCGCCTCACGACCCAGGCCGGCTTCGGCGTGGACTTCGTCGGCTCGCAGCAGTCCGGCGCCCTGCCGGACCCCGACAACGAGGGCCACTCGGGCTGGCGCATCGACCAGATCGCCGCGAACATCGACGGCTGGCTCGCGACCTACCAGCCCGACGTGGTGCTGCTGCACATCGGCACCAACGACATGAACCAGAACTACCAGGTCGCCACGGCCCCGCAGCGCCTCGCCGCCCTGGTCGACCAGATCCTCGCCGACCGGCCCTCCGCCACGGTGGTGGTCGCGAAGATCGTGCCCGCGCTCGACGCCACCATCCAGTCGCGGATCACCACGTTCAACGCGGCGATCCCCGGGGTGCTGTCCGGCAAGGCCCGCACGCGCATCGCCGACCTCAGCGGGCTGAGCGCGAGCGACCTCAACGACACCCTGCACCCCAACGACACCGGCTACGCGAAGATGGCCGTGCGCTGGTACACCGCCCTGGAGCCGGTGCTCGGCGACGGGCGCGACTGGCCGCTGTTCGCCACCGCGTTCGAGCCGTCCGACGCGGCCCCCACGTGGGCGGACAGCGCGGCGGCGGCGATCGGCGTCGGCGGGTACTGCTGCGCCCTCACCGCCGCCGAGTCCTCCCCGCGGGCCGAGGTCGCGCACAGCGGCACGAGCGCGCTGATGTACTCCGGCTCCGACAACTCGGCCACCCAGTCGTACTCCTACCAGCGTGTCTTCGCCGCCGACCTGCCCCTGGGCGCGAGCAGCGTGCTGTCGTACTGGATCTACCCGCAGCAGGCGACCGGCACGTTCGTCGCCGTCGACCTGCAGTTCACCGACGGCTCGGCGCTGCGCGACTCGGGGGCGGTGGACCAGTACGGGGTGCGCGCCCACCCGCAGTTCCAGGGCGAGGGCGGGCGGCTCGTGGTGAACCAGTGGAACCTCGTGCGCGTCAGCCTCGGCGGGCTCGCGGGCCGGACGGTGTCGCGCATCGACGTCGGGTTCGACCGGCCGGGCGGCACCGGGCCGTTCCGCGGCTACGTCGACGACATCGCGATCGCCGACGAGGCGGGCGCCTTCCCGGGCGTCAACCTCGCGCTCGGCGCCGCGGCGACCGGCTCGGCCCCGTGCGTCGCGGCCGAGGCGGCCGCGAAGGCCGTCGACGGGGTCGTGTCCGGCAACAGCAAGTGGTGCAGCGGGGTCGCGGGCGCGAGCCTGCAGCTCGACCTCGGCTCGGCGCGGACCGTGCGGCGCTTCGTGGTGCGCCACGCCGGGGCGGGCGGGGAGCAGGGGGCGTACGACACCCGCGCCTTCACCATCGCGACGAGCACCGACGGCACCACGTGGAGCACCGCGGTGACCGTGACCGCGAACGCCGACGGCGTGACGACCCACGCGATCGCCGCGCGCAGTGCGCGGTACGTGCGCCTGAGCGTCACCACCCCGAACCAGGTCGACGGCGCGACGCGCATCTACGAGCTCGAGGTGAACGGCTCCTGAGCCCCGCGATCCGCCGGGCCTCAGGTCAGGCGGATCGCGGTCACCGGCAGCATCGCGGGTCTCGTGGCCGTGGCCGTGTCCGGGCGGTACACGTGCACGACCACCGACGAACGGTCCAGGTCGCCGGTGGTGGTGAACGCGAACGTGCCCTGCGTGAGCTTGAACGGGCCGCGCGCGAGGGCCGCCCGCAGGTCCGCGCGCGAGCCGGCCCGGGCGGTGATCGCGTCGAGCAGCAGCGTCGCCGCGTCGTAGGCGGTGGCCGCGTGCCGGCCCGGCGCCGCGCCGAACGTGCGCCGGAACGCGGCCAGGAACGGCTCGTCGGCCGCGTCCGCGCAGCCGCACAGCGCGAACGTGTTGGTGCCGGACTGGGCGACCAACTGGGCGTAGGCGGGATCGAGCAGCGCCTCGCCGCCGACGACCGGCCCGCCGAAGCCGGCCGCGCGCAGGGCGATGGTCAGGTAGCCCACCTCGTCCGGGGCGCCGCGGAAGAAGACCGCCTCGGCGCCGGAGGCCCGAATCCGCTCGACGAGCGCCCGGTAGTCCTTCGCGGCGGCCTCGACCTGGACGGTGGCCACGACGGACACGTCGACGCTGCGCCGGAGCCGGTCGGCGATGCGCTGGTCGGCGACGGCGTTGTGGCGGACCACGAACAGCTTGCTGGCCTTGAGTCTGGTCTTCAGCAGCCGCGCGGCGGCGTCGGCGACGTCGAGGTCGGTCGGGTACAGGCGATGGAACGCCGTCAGGCCCAGCGTCGCGGAGGCCGGGTCGCCCGACCACGGCGTGACGAACGGCAGGTCCCGCCGCTCGAAGTCGCGGCCCAGCAGCGACACGTCGGCGTCGCGCAGCGGCCCGACGACCCCGATGACGTCGTCGCCGAACCGGGCGAGCGCGGCGCCGGCCTCCCCCGTGCCGCCGTGCCCGGTGTCGGCCTCGACCAGCCGGACCTGGCACGCCGGGGAACCGCTCTCGTTGTGCCGGCTGACCGCCAGCTGCACCGCCCGCCGCGCGTCCACCGCGTCCGGCCCGAGCTCGTCGGCGCCGAGGAACCCGATCGCCGGGCACGGGCCCGAGACCTCGGACGGCGCCGCCACCGCCTCCACCGCCCGGGCCGGAGCCGTGGTCGCGGCCTCGCCGGGCGCAACGCCCGCGGCCTCGTCGCGGGCGTTGCGCGCCACCGCGCAGCAGATGACCGCGGCCATGACGGCGAACGCGACGAGGGCGATGACCACCGGACCGGCCTTGCGCGCCGCGGGCTTCGGCGGCGGCTGCAGCACGGGCACCGCGGGCGGCCGTTTGACCGCCCCCTTGTTGACCGCCCCCTTGCTCGCGGGCCTGCGGGCCGCCTTGCCGCGCGGCGCGGCCCGGGCGGCCGGCGCGGACGGCATCGGGGGCGGGGCGGGAGTCTCGGGCGGCGTGACCGGCCGGGCGGGCGAGCCGATCTCGAACGGCCTCGGCTCCGGGAACGCCGGCGCGCCGAACGACTCCGGCAGACGGCCGTCGGGCAGCTCCATGCGGTCACGATAGAGGTCGGCGCCAAACCGCGGCTACGTCCTAAACTGGCCAGGCCACCAAGTCATCTGGGAGAAACCCGTGACCGCCGAGTTCACCCCGGTCCACCGCTCCTCCGCCGCCGCCGAGGCCGTGCGGCTCATCCAGGAGATGATCGTCGACGGCCGGCTCACGCCCGGGCAGCGGCTGCCCGCCGAGCGGGAGCTCAGCGAGATGCTGCGCATCAGCCGGCCCACGCTGCGCGAGACGATCCGGTCACTGGTCAGCCTGAACATCCTGGAGAGCCGGCACGGGTCGGGAACCTACGTGGCGGCCCTGGACACCGCGGCCCTGCTGGAGCCGTTGCAGTTCGTGATGTCGCTCAGCGGCCGCACGGTCGACGAGCTGTTCGAGGCGCGGCTGCTGATCGAGCCCGCCCTGGCCGCGCTCGCCGCCTCGCGTGCGGACGCGGGTCAGGTCGCGGCGATGCGGGCGGCGCTGGCCGAGCCGGACCGGGTGGCCGCGGACGTCGCGCTGCACCGTCTGATCGCGGACGCGGCCGGCAACGCGCTGCTCGCCACGATGCTGCAGACGCTCTCGGTGCTCGGCCGGGCGAGCCGGGCCATGACCGCCACCCGCCCGGGCGTGCTGCGCCGCACCGCGGCCGAGCACGCGGCGATCGTGGACGCCATCGACCGCCGCGACCCCGACGCCGCCCGCGCCGCGATGACCGAGCACCTGCGGCGCATCGCGGCCGCCGCCGGAGCCGGGCCGATTGGCTTGACCACTTGACCATCTCGGGCATAGCTTGGCCGGTATGAGACTTGCGCGGATCGGCAATGCCGGTGAGGAGCGGCCCGTGGTGGTCGCCGAGGACGGGACATTTCTGGACCTGTCGGCCGTCACCGGCGACATCGACGGCGCCTTCCTGGCCGGCGGCGGCCTCGACCGGGCCCGCGCCGCGCTCGGTACCCTCCCCCGCCTCGACGTCCCCGCCGGGACCCGGATCGGGCCGCCGGTGGCGGCCATCGGCAAGGTCGTGTGCATCGGGCAGAACTACGCGCGGCACGCCGCCGAGTCGGGGGCCGAGCCGCCCTCCGAGCCGATCGTGTTCCTGAAGGCGGCCGACACCGTGGTCGGGCCGGACGATGACGTGCGCATCCCGAAGGCCAGCGTCAAGACCGACTACGAGGTCGAGCTCGCGGTCGTCATCGGCACGGCGGCACGGTACCTCGACAGCCCCGCCGACGCCGGAGCGCACATCGCCGGCTACGCCGTGAGCAACGATGTCTCCGAGCGCGAGTTCCAGCTCGAGCGCCTCGGCCAGTGGGACAAGGGCAAGAACTGCGAAACGTTCAACCCGCTCGGCCCCTGGCTGGTGACCGCGGACGACCTCGACGTGCCGGCGCTGCGGCTGCGCTCCTGGGTCAACGGGGAGGCGCGGCAGGACGAGGTCGCGGCCGACATGATCTTCGACGTCGCGCACCTCGTGTGGTACGTCAGCCAGTTCATGGTCCTGCACCCGGGCGACGTCATCAACACCGGCACGCCCGCGGGAGTCGCGATGGGCCTGCCCGGTCAGCCGTATCTGCGCGCGGGCGACGTGGTGGAGCTGGAGATCGAGGGCCTGGGGCGCCAGCGGCAGACGCTAACGGCACACACCGTCGAGTAGGAGCGCGATCGCACGCTCACCATCCCCGCAAGCCCCCGGCAGCATCGCGAAGAGCAGGGCCAGGTCGTCCGGCACGAGGTCGGGCCGCACCCGGCCCTGCTCCTGCGCGCGGCGCAGCGCGGGCGCCAGCGCCGCCGCGAGCCGCCGGTCGAGGCCGTCGGGCGCGGCGCTGAGCGGGCGCACGACCGCGTACAGGCGCAGGGCCGAGGCGAGCAGCTCCCGGAAGGCGCGCGAGTCGTCGGCCTCCAAGCGGGCGAGCTGGTCGACCACCACCGCGTCGACGAGGGTGGGCCGGTCGCGGAAGTGGCGGTACAACGTCGCCTGCCCGACGCCGGCGCGGCGCGCGACCTCGGGCATCAGCACCGCGGCCCGGCTCAGCATCAGCTCGCTGGCCGCGCGCACGATCGCCGAGCGGTTGCGCTGCGCGTCGCGCCGCTGCGGCGTCGGAACCCCGTAGAGCACCAAAGCATGTTACCGACCGGTAATGATAATGTCACGAACTTCTAATTCTCGGAACGGGCTCCTAGGCTCCCGCCACCACGAAGCGCTACCCCGCCAGGAGCGTGCGCATGACCCGTTCCCGCCAGACCATCGCCCTCGTCGCCGCCGCCGTCCTCGCCGCGGTCACCCTCCAGGCGCCGCCGGCCGCCGCGGCCGCGCCCACCACGAAGTTCGTCGACATCGCCGGAGCCGGGGGCGTCACCCTCAAGGCCAACGTCGTCGCCCCCGCCGACACCGCGAAGCACCCCGCGATCGTGTTCCCGTCCAGCTGGGGGCTCAACGACCTCGAGTACCTCGCGCAGGCCGGCGCGCTGGCCGGGCGCGGGTACGTCGTCGTCTCCTACACCCCGCGCGGCTGGTGGGCCTCCGGCGGCGAGATCGACACCGCCGGGCCGCAGGACCTCGCCGACCTGTCGAAGATCGTCGACTGGACGATCGCGAACACCGCGGCCGACCCGGCCCGCATCGGCGCGGCCGGCGTCAGCTACGGCGCCGGGATCAGCCTGCTCGGATCCGCGTTCGACAAGCGCATCCGCGCGGTCGTCATGATGAGCGGCTGGACCGACCTCGTCTACAGCCTCTACGGCGACAACACCCGCCACCAGCAGTCCGCCGGGCTGCTCAGCCTCGCCGCGAGCCTGCTCGGTCACCCCGGCACCGACCTGAGCGGCAAGCTCGCCGACTTCAACGCCAACCGCAACGTCGAGGCGGTGAAGGCCTGGGCCCGGGTGCGCTCGGCGGCCACGTACCTCGACGCCATCAACGCGAACAAGCCGGCCGTGATGATCGCGAACGCGTGGGGCGACTCCTTCTTCCCGCCCGACCAGCTCGTGGACTTCTTCGGCCGGCTGCAGACCCCGAAGCGGCTCGAGCTGCGCCCCGGGGACCACGCGATCGCCGAGTTCACCGGCATCCTGGGGCTGCCCAACGGCGCCTGGACGAGTCTGTACCGCTGGTTCGACCAGTACCTCGCGGGCGTGGACACGGGCATCGGCGCCGAACCGGCGGTACAGCTGCAACCGCTGAACGCGGGAGCCGAGCAGTATGCGTCGTGGTCGGCGCTGAACACCTCGGTCAAGCGCTACGGGCTCGGCGCGGTCCGCTGGCTCGACGGCACCGGCCTGCTCGGCGGCGCCCCGAGCACCGGCTGGAGCAAGACGCTGCCGGGCGACCTCGACACCGTCGCCAACGGCGGCGTGGTGCTGCTGACCAACGGCGTCGGCGCGTTCACCGGCCAGCAGCCGCAGATCTGGCTGCCCGCCGTGGACCGCCTGCGCGCGGGCGTGTGGGCGTCGGAGCGGCCCGGGTCGGCGCTGCGCATCCGCGGCATCCCGCGGGTCCACCTGAACCTGACCGGCGCGCCGAAGGGGACGCTGATCGCGTACCTGTACGACCTCGACAGCCTCGGCAACGCCAAGCTCATCACGCACGCCCCGGTGTCCTGGAGCGGCGGCAGCTCCGTCGATGTGGCGCTGTCCGCGACCGCGTACGACATGCCGGCCGGGCACTCGCTCACCCTCGTCGTCGACACCACGGATCCGCTCTACTACGACGACAATGCCCTCGGCGGCACCGTCACCATCGCGGGCGGATCATATGTGGACGTGCCGATCAGGTAGAACGGGTGCATGAACATCATCCGCACCGACCACGTCCTGGAGGTGCCGCTCGACCACGACGACCCCGCGGGCGAGACCATCGCCGTCTACGCCCGCGAGGTCGTCGCCCCCGGCGGCGAGGACAGGCCGTGGCTGGTGTTCCTGCAGGGCGGCCCCGGCAGCGCCTCGCCGCGCCCGCTCGGCCGCGAGTCCTGGGTGGGCCGGGCCCTCGACGACTACCGGGTGCTGCTGCTCGACCAGCGCGGCACCGGCCGCTCGGCCCGCGTCAGCCGCCACAGCGTCACGCGGCGCGGCGGGCCGCGGGCGCAGGCCGCGTACCTGTCGCACTTCCGCGCCGACAGCATCGTCCGCGACGCCGAGTGCTTCCGCCGCCACCTGCTCGGCGACGCCCGGTGGACGGTGCTCGGCCAGAGCTTCGGCGGCTTCTGCGCCGTCACCTACCTGTCGTTCGCCCCCGAAGGACTGCGCGAGGTCATCGTCACCGGCGGGCTGCCCGGCCTGCACGCGCGGGCCGAGGACGTCTACCGGCACACCTACCCGCGCGTCGCGGCGAGGAACGCGGCCCACTACGCGCGCTACCCCGGCGACGTCGACGCCGTCCGCGCCATCGCCGAGCACCTGCGCGCCCACGACGTCCGGCTCCCCGACGGCGCCCCGCTGACCGTGGAGGCCTTCCAGACGCTGGGCGTCGCGCTGGGCTCCAGCACCGGCTCCCACGAGCTGCACTACCTGACCGAGGACGCCTTCGAGGCTCCGGGCGTGCTCTGCGACGCCTTCCTCGCCGAGGTCCACCACCGCCTGAGCTACGCGACGCGGCCGGTCTTCCCGCTGCTGCACGAGCCCATCTACGGCCAGGGCCCCGGCGCCACCGCCTGGGCCGCCCATCGCCTGCGCCCGGACTACCCCGAGTTCGACGCCCTGGCCACGGACGCCCCGGTCTACTTCACCGGCGAGATGACGTATCCGTGGGAGTTCGCGAACGACCCGGCCCTGGCTCCCCTGCGCGAGGCGGCCGAGCTCCTCGCGGCCCGCGACGCCTGGCCCCGCCTCTACGACCCGCAGGCCTTGGCCCGCAACGAGATCCCGGTCGCGGCTGCGGTGTACTACGACGACATGTACGTCGACCGCGAGCTGTCGATGGCCACCGCCGGCGCGATCCGCGGCGCCCGCGTCTGGGTCACCAACGAGCACGAGCACGACGCCCTGCGGGTCAGCTCCGGGCCGGTGCTCGACCGCCTGATCGGCATGGTCCGCGGCGAGCTCTGACCCGCCTCACAGACGCCGGGGCGGGCACCGATCGGGCGCCCGCCCCGTCTCCTGACCCCCAGGAGGCTCTAACGCCGCGGCTTCTGCGGCACCCGCGGCTGCACGAGCGGCGGACCCGCCGCGGCCAGGTCGCCCTGGACCGTGCGCAGCGACTTCTTCGGCTGGTAGTTCGCGTCCCACAGGCAGCCGGAGCCCTCCGGCGGGCTCTTGAACCAGCCCGGGATCCACGAGTGCCTGTCGGTGAAGCCCCACACCGTGAACGACAGGCAGTGGCGGTTCATGAGGCACGCCTGGAGCAGGACGTGGTAGTTGTACGCCGAGGCCTGGTCGCGGGCGTTGAGGTCGGCGCCCGCCGCGTCCAGCGCCGGGTCGGACGCGTTCTTCGTCAGGCTGCGCGCGTCGGCCTCGGTGAAGGCGACGGCCAGGCCCAGGTCGGTGAACTTCTGCAGCGCGTCGGCCACGGCGAAGACGTCGTAGTTGCCGTACTGGGTGCTGAGGTGGCCCTGGCTCCCGACGCCGTCGATCGGCACGCCCCGGGCGCGCAGCCCGCGGACCATGTCGTAGACGAACCGGGTCTTGTCGCCGGGGCCGCCGTCGCCGAACGCCTCGATGTTGTAGTCGTTGTAGAACAGCAGCGCCTTCGGGTCGGCGGCGCGGGCCCAGCGGAAGGCGTCGGCGAGGTAGTCCGGGCCGAGCAGGTCGGCGAACTTCTGCTTCAGCGAGCCGGTGTTGCCGCCGAGGTGGATCGCCGCCGGGGTCTCCCACGGGTCGGAGACGGCCTCGTTGACCACGTCCCACTGCCAGATCCTGCCGCGGAAGTGGCCCACCACGTCGGTGATGTGCCGCTTGAGCAGGGCGCGCAGCTGCGGGCCGTCGATCGTGCCGTCCTGGATGCCGGTGCTGAGCCAGCCGGGGAGCTGGCTGTACCAGGCCAGGACGTGGCCGCGCACCTGCTGGTGGTTGCGCTCGGCGGCGGCGACGAACGCGTCGGCCGCGGCCCAGTCGTAGGTGCCGCGGGTGGGCTCCAGGCTCTCCCACTTCATCGCGTTCTCGGCGGTGACGGTGGAGAACTGGCTGTCCACCATGGACCGGTACTGCGGGTCGGCCGCGTCGGCGTAGGCGGCCGCGTCCACGGCGGTGCCGAACGCCAGGCCGTTGCGGGCGGCGAGCCCGCGCAGGCTCTGGTCCTGCGTCGCCGGCGGGCGGGGACCGCCGGCCGACGCGGCGACCGCGCCCAGCGTGGCCGCGACCACGGCCGCCAAAAGGCCGGCCGTGGCCATTCTGCGTAATGTCATGAGGGTGGCTCCCGATTGTTTCGAAACAATTCCGGATTCGCCTTGAGACATCGACGCTATTGCCACACGAAAGGCGAGTCAACAAGCCTCCGTTATCGAAACATCATTGGCGCGACACCCGCTTGCTGATGATGTCGAAGGCGACCGCGGCGATCAGCACGAGGCCCTTGATGGCCTGCTGCCAGGCCGCGTCGACGCCGAGGATCGACAGGCCCATGTTCAGCACGCCCATGATGAGCGCGCCGATCACGGCCCCGGTGACCTTGCCGATGCCGCCGGTCACGGCCGTGCCGCCGATGAACGCGGCCGC
Organism: Dactylosporangium sp. NPDC000244; assembly: GCF_040300725.1. Lineage (NCBI taxonomy): Bacteria > Bacillati > Actinomycetota > Actinomycetes > Micromonosporales > Micromonosporaceae > Dactylosporangium > Dactylosporangium sp. NPDC000244. The sequence continues at coordinate 15,220 of NZ_JBEPEH010000018.1, read as the reverse complement.
GATGGCGTCCAGTTCGTAGTTCGTGCCGGCGCCCGCGACACCGGCCCCGGCGCGCGAGGTGGTGACGACCGCGGCGACACCGGCCAGAATGCCCATGTTGACGAAGATGAGGAAAGTTACACGCTTCGTCTTCACGCCCGAAAGTTTCGCCGCGGCGAGATTTCCGCCCATCGCGTAGATGTGCCGGCCGAATACCGTGTTGCCCATGATGTACGTGTACAGAATGACGAGCGCGCCGACGATGACGAGCACGTTGGGGGTGCCGTCGGTGCTCTCGGCGAGCAGGTAGGTGATGTAGCCGATGAGGGCCGTGAACACCACGAGCTTGCCGATGAACGCGGCCTGCGGCTCGAGGCGCAGGTCGTAGCGGATCAGCTCGCGGCGGGTGCGCAGCTGGAAGAAGGCCAGGCCGCCGATCGCCACGAGACCCACGAGCAGCGTCATGCCGTCGAGGTTGCCCACGAAGCCCAGAGCGTTGGGCAGCGACTTGGCCGCGATGGCGCCGAAGCCCTTGTCCTGCACCGGCACCGTCTGACTGACCGCGAGCACGGCCAGGCCCCGGAAGAGCAGCATGCCGCCCAGCGTCACGATGAAGGCGGGGATGCCGACGTACGCGATCCAGAAGCCCTGCCAGCATCCGACGACGACGCCGATGACGATGGACGCGGCCACCGCCAGGGGCCACGGCCAGCCCCAGTGGGTGATCATCAGGGCGCAGACGCCGCCGATGAACGCCACGATGGACCCGACCGACAGGTCGATGTGCTGGGCGACGATGACCATCACCATGCCGATCGCCAGGATCAGCACGTAGGCGTTCTGCTGCACCAGTGCGGCCACGTTGTCGGGGTAGAGCAGGCGCCCGTCGGTCAGCACCTGGAACGTGATGACAATGGCGATCAGAACCGTCAGCATGCCGTACTGCCACAGGTTCTGCCCCAGATAGCCCCGCAGCGACGACACCTCGGTCGGCTCGGTCTCCGGCGCGACGGTCTCGACAGTGCTCACCGCGAGACCCCGCTCCGGTCCATCGTCATGTATCGCATCAGGCCCTCCTGGGTCGCCTCGGCGCGGTCCATCTCGCCGGTGATCCGGCCCTGGCTCATCGCGTAGATCCGGTCGCAGATCCCGAGCAGCTCCGGCAGCTCGGATGAGATGACCACGACCGCCTTGCCGGCATCGGCCAGCGCGTTGATGATTTCGTAGATCTCGTACTTCGCCCCGACGTCGATCCCGCGGGTCGGCTCGTCGAGGATGAGCACCTCCGGCTCGGTGAAGAGCCACTTGCTCAGCACGACCTTCTGCTGGTTGCCGCCGGAGAGCTTGCCGGTGAGCACGGCGACGGAGTCGGCCTTGACCCGCATCTCCCGGCGCAGCCGCTCGGCCCGGTGGACCTCCTCGGCGTTGTTGACGATGCCGAGGCGCGCGACGGCCGCGAGCTTGGCCGCGGTGATGTTGCGCTTGATGTCCTCGATGAGGTTGAGGCCGTAGCGCTTGCGGTCCTCCGTCGCGTAGGCGATCCCGTGCCCGATGGCCTCGTCGACGCTGCGCACCCGGACCTCCCGGCCGTGCAGGTAGATCCGGCCGGAGATGCCGGTGCCGTAGCTGTGGCCGAACACGCTCATCGCCAGTTCGGTCCGGCCGGCGCCCATCAGGCCCGCGATGCCCACGATCTCCCCGCCGCGCACGTTCAGCGCCGCGTTGTCCACCACGACCCGGCCGCGGTCGATCGGGTGGTGCACGGTCCAGTCCTCGATGCGCAGCACCTCCTCGCCGATGCGCGGGGTGTGCTCGGGGAACCGGTGCGCGAGGTCGCGCCCGACCATCGCGCGGATGATCTGGCTCTCGGACACGGATCCGCGCATGTCGAACGTGGCCACCGTGCGGCCGTCGCGGATCACGGTCGTGGTGTCGGCGATCGCGGCGATCTCGTTGAGCTTGTGGGAGATGATGATCGACGTGATCCCCTGGCCCTTGAGCTGGCGGATCAGGCCGAGCAGGTGCTCGGAGTCGGCGTCGTTGAGCGCCGCCGTCGGCTCGTCGAGGATGAGCAGCCGCACCCGCTTCGACAGCGCCTTGGCGATCTCGACCAGCTGCTGCTTGCCGACGCCGATGTCGAGGATCTTCGTGTCCGGCTGCTCGCGCAGCCCGACCCGGTCCAGCAGCTCGGCTGCGCGGCGGTTGGTCTGCGGCCAGTTGACGATGCCGCGGCGGGCCTGCTCGTTGCCGAGGAAGATGTTCTCGGCGATGGACAGGAACGGGCTGAGCGCGAGCTCCTGGTGGATGATGACGATCCCGCGGTGCTCCGAGTCGCGCACGGACTTGAAGTGGCACGGCTCGCCGTCGAAGACGATGTCGCCGTCGTAGGAGCCGTGCGCGTACACACCGCTCAAAATCTTCATCAGGGTGGACTTTCCGGCACCGTTCTCACCGCAGATCGCGTGGACCTCGCCCTCGGCGACGCTGATGGTGACGTCCCGCAGGGCCTGCACGCCGGGGAACGATTTGCTGATGCCGTGCATCTTGAGCAGTGAGGGCATGGGGCCTCCCGCGACAGTGGGCCGGGCCCGCGGCTGCGGACCCGGCCCGGTACGGCTGATCGGTTACAACCCCAGGTCCGAGGCTTTGAAGAAGCCGGAGTCGACGAGCTTCGACTTCACGTCGTCCTTCGTGACCACGACCGGCGGGAGGAGGTAGGAGGGAACGACCTTCACGCCGTTGTTGTACGTCTTGGTGTCGTTCGTCTCGACCGCGGTGCCCTTGGAGATCGCGTCGACCATCTTCGCGACCTGGTCGCCGAGGGTGCGGGTGTCCTTCCAGACCGTCATCGACTGCTTGCCGGCCAGGATGTTCTTGGTGTTGGCGAGGTCGGCGTCCTGACCGGTGAGCACCGGCCAGTCCCCGCCGGGCTTGTAGCCGTGCGAGTCCAGCGACTGCGCGATGCCCAGCGCGAGTGAGTCGTTCGGGGACAGTACGACGTCGACCTTCTTGCCGCCGGTGTAGAACGAGTTCAGGCGGTTGTCCATCTCGGCCTGCGCGCCCTCGGTCTTCCAGCCGTTGATCGAGACCGTCTTCCAGTCGTCGTTGCTGGCCAGCTTCTTGCCCGACGGGATGACCAGCTTGCCGCTGTCCACGTACTGCTTGAGCACGTCCCAGGCGCCGGCGAAGAAGAACTTGGCGTTGTTGTCGTCCGAGGAACCGGCGAACGGCTCGAGGTTGAACGGGCCCTTGCCCGCGTCGAGGCCGAGCTTGGAGACGATGAACTGGCCCTGCAGCTGCCCGACCTTGTAGTTGTCGAAGGTCGCGTAGTAGTCGACGTTGGGGCTGGCGTTGATCAGGCGGTCGTACGCGATGACCTTGACCTTCTTGTCCGCCGCCTGCTGCAGCACCGGGGCCAGCGCCGTGCCGTCGATCGAGGCGATGACCAGGATCTTCGCCTTGTCGTTGATCATGTTCTGGAGCTGGGTGATCTGCTGGTCGACCTTGTTGTCGGCGTACTGCAGCGAGGTCTTGTAGCCGGCCTTCTTGAGCAGGTCCTCGAGGTGGGCGCCGTCGTTGTTCCAGCGCTCCAGGCTGCGGGTCGGCATGGCGATGCCGACCAGCGCCGGGCCACTGTCGCCGCCGCCCCCGGCGTTGTCGTCGGAGCGGGTCTTGCTGCACGCCGACGTGGTGGCGAGCAGGGCAGCCAGGGCGGTGGCGGCCAGGATCCGGAGAGTCTTACCCATCCCTGACGCCTCCTTTCGAATCGGGAGGAGGGGGTGTGCGCGCAGGGTGCGGGGGTTTGTTATGGCCGCGAACATACCTCCCCGGACCGGTGATCAGAGGTCACAGATCGATAACACCATGGTCAACTCCGTTACCTGGCAACATGTTTCGAAACACAGTCCTTAAGCTCTAATCTAATTACTGCTAATGTACTTCCCGTGAGCGTGGATCTTCGGCAGGTCTTCGACGACCTGGTGCGGTTCGAGACCGATCTCTGGAACGGCGTCGACGCGCGCCTGCGGCAGGCCGGGGCCGTCCCCCTCGGGAGCCTCAACGTGCTGCAGGTGGTGGCCCGGACGCCGGACTGCCGCGTGAACGACATCGCCGACGCGCTGTCGATCACCATCGGCGGCGCGAGCCAGGCGGTCGACCGCCTGGTGGCGCGCGAGCTGCTGGCCCGGCGGCCGAACCCGGCCGACCGCCGATCCTCCATTGTGGAGCTCACGGAAGCCGGATCGGCCTCGCTCACGGCCGCCGAGGAGATCTTCGACGCGGAGCTGGCCGAGTGGTTCGGCGGCGCGCTGACGGGTAGCGCCCTGCGCAGCTTCGCCCGCTCGCTGTCCACCCTGCGCACCTGGAGGAAGCATGCCTGAGGCACGAGCCGTCCGATTCGACACCTTCGGCGGGCCCGAGGTGCTCCACGTGACCGGGATCCCGATGCCGTCACCCGGTGCGGGCGAGGTGGTCGTCGCCGTGCGCGCGGCCGGCATCAACCCGGGTGAGAGCGGGATTCGCAGCGGGGCGCTGGAATTCAGGTACCCCACCCGCCTCCCCTGCGGCGAGGGAAGCGACCTGGCGGGCGTGGTCACCGCGGTCGGGCCGGGGGTGACCGGCTTCGCGACCGGCGACGAGGTGCTGGGCTTCTCCTGGACCCGCTCCAGCCACGCCACCCACACCGCCGTGCCGGTCACCCAGCTCATCCCCAAGCCGGCCGCGCTGTCGTGGGAGGTGGCCGGCTCCCTGTACGTGGTGGCCTGCACCGCCTACGCGGCCGTGCGCGCCGTCGGCGCCCGGGAGGGCGAGACGATCGCCGTGTCGGCCGCGGCCGGCGGCGTCGGCACGGTGACCGTCCAGCTGCTGCGCCACCTCGGCGCGCGGGTCCTGGCCATCGCGTCACCGTCCAACGCGGACTGGCTCGCGGCCCGCGGCGCCACCCCGATCCCCTACGGCGACGGCCTCGCGGACCGGCTGCGCGCGGCGGCGCCCGAGGGGATCGACGCCTTCATCGACCTGTTCGGGCCGCAGTACGTCGACCTGGCGCTCGAGCTCGGCATCCCGAAGGACCGCGTCAACACCATCATCGCCTTCGAGGCCGCGGCGCGCCTGGGCGTGCGGGCGGAGGGCAGCGAGGTTTCGTCCACTGTGGACGTGCTGACCTACATGGCCGGCCTCGTCGCCGACGGCACGCTGGAGATCCCGATCGCCGGCACGTACGCGCTCGACGACGTGGCGAAGGCCTTCGAGGAGCTGGACCGCCGCCACACCCGCGGCAAAATAGTCTTGCTCCCGTGATGTCGGTGCTGACCCTGCCGATCGAGCGCTACCGCGTGATGGCGCACATCGACGGCGAGTTCGTGGCGCCGGGCGACGGCGGCATCGACGTGTTCGAGGCGCTGCTGCCGGTGAACCGCTTCCTCGCGGGGCCGACGCCCTCGACGGTGCCGATCGCGTCCTGCCCGTCCTGCGGTTTCGAGGACTGGCACGACGACGCCACGATCGTGCGCGACGGCGACCTGGTGCGCTGGACCTTCCGGGACCGCAGTTCACCTTCGCCGCCGACGCCTACGACGCCGAGGTGCGCCGGGCCGCCGAGGAGCCGTCGCTGGCGGACGAGCGGCTGATCCTCAACGACCTGACGCTGCCGCGCGGGCTCTTCGCGGCCCGTCCCCGGTCCCGGCCCCGCGACGGCCGGAGGGTCATCGAGGTGCGCCAGGGCGAGGACTACCAGATCTTCGTGACCGTGCCCGCCGACCCCGTCCAGGCCCGCGCGGTGCTGTCGGGGCCGCTCGAGCGGTGGGACGCGGAGTGGTTCTCGAACCGGGGCTGGGTCGAGGAGCCGCCGTCGTGCGCCGCGCCCATCTGGCGCCGACACAACCTTGAGACCGCGTCTCATTTGGGGCTGACACCGGCTTGAGCGTGATGTTCAATCTCCGGCGTGTCCGATGTGGAGCGTTGGTGTCCTGTTGCTCTGTGGGAGATCGCAGGCCCGTTGCTCCCGCCCGCGGCGGTGCTGCTGCCGCTGCTGCTGCTGGACAGCATGCCCGCCGTCTCCGGCCGGGTCGGGCGCCCTCGCCGCCGGCCCGACAAGCTGCACGCCGACAAAGCCTACGACCACAAAGCACTGCGGGCTGCGGTCCGCCGGCGCGGCATCACCGTGCGCACCGCCCGCAAGAAGATCGAGTCCTCACAACGCCTCGGCCGACACCGCTGGGTCATCGAGCGCACCATGTCCTGGCTGATGCACTACCGGCGCCTGGTCCGCCGCTACGACCGCTACGCCGAGCACTTCGCCGCGTTCGCCACGATCGCCTGCGCCCTCATCTGCTACCGCAAACTGGTTAAACACCCCAAATGAGACATGGTCCAAGCCGCCTCGATCGCGACACGATCACGAGCGGAGCGGCGCCGCGATCCACGACCCATCGAGACGCTCGACCAGCCTGATCAGGTGCGCGCTCATGCCGAGATGAGCGTGCTTCCGGTGCCTGCCCAACTGTCTAGGTCAGGCGTGTAATGTCGGTTCAAAACCTGGACACTCGACGCACCCTTACTGAAGAGAATCGATCCATGTCGTAAGTAGCCGACCGATAAAGTCGCGAGCCTCCGCGATCTGCATAGTCCGCTTCGGTGTGCCGGCCAAGCGCGCGTGCCGGGCACTCTCGCCACTAACGCTCGGCAAGTTCGCAGACCCGGTGAACGCGCTGATGTCGGGCTTCGTCGCGAGGCCAGATCGAATGAGGTCGGCCTCCCCGCCCTTCGCCTCGCGGATGATCTCGTAGACCTTGTAGAGGTCAATCCAGGTCGTCCGCTCGGGCCTGCCCATGATCTGGAGCGCCTCAGCAGCATCTGGGTGCCGCATCGCCTTACCCACTCGCTCTGGACCGAGCGGCGGGGGAGGCGGCACCTCATTGCCTTCCGGATCGGTGACCACCGCAACGGCACCCAAGCGGACGCGTGCCTCTATCCCCTCGGGGAAGACGACCTGATGCTGCTTGCTGTCGCCTTCTTGGAATCGCCCAACCAGGGCCACCGGCCGATAGCTGCCATTGTTGGCCTGGCCGATACCGTTCACGATCGCCAGCACCCGCTCGGCAGCGCGGTAGAACTCCTCACTCTCCGGACGATTGTCGATCTCCACCGAGGACAGGTAGTACTCTTCCCCGTCCTTGATCACCTGAGTATCGCCGGACGAGAACAGCGCGCACAGCTCGTACAGGTCGAACTCGTGACCCCTGAGAAATGCCCTCCAATTCACGGTGGGAAGCATACGCACTGACATGCCGCCGTCAGTGCGCAGCTTGTGGTACATCTGCACAAGGAGTGCTCTCGCGGAGAGTGGCTGGTGCGCGGTCGATCAAGCGTCCCGCCGCGGCGGCGCAGCCAGCACTGTGAACAGGGCGTGGCCAACGACGCCCGGCCCAGGGACCGGACCGCGCTTCGGGCGAGTCTGGCGCCGGTGCGATTCAGGGGCCGGTACTCCGGGCCGGGGTGCGGCGGAGTCTGCAGGTCACCGGCCTGGGGATCGCAGGCGCCCGGCGCGGGTCTTCGCGAGGTTGCGGACCCGCTTCGTGCGGCCGGCCTCGCCCAGCACCGCCAGTACCGCGGCTGAGTCGGCCTCCTCGACCACTTTGCGCTGGAGCCAGTTCGACGCGGCCGCCACCGCCTCGCGATCCACCGGTTCGCCGGACTGCAGCGCCTTGAACAGGACCCACTCCTGCACGCGCCGCGCGATGAACCCGTCGGCGCCCACCGCGTCCACCAGCGGCTCCGCCCACGCGGCGAACGACGCCGCCGAGGCCAGCCCGTCGGCCCGGGTGTCCACAAGAGACATCAGCACCGACTCCGCCATGAGCCGGTCAGGCTCGGCGAGCAGAGCTGCGAACAGCGCCGGGTCGTCATCGGGCCCGCTCTCCCGCACGGCGGTGCTGAGCTGGTGGAATCGGGCGTGCCCGTCGGCCGGATCGTCGCTGGAGGTCACCTGGCGAGGGTACCGGCGCGTGCACGCTGCCCCGCCGCCGCCGGGGCCCGGACGGGTCAGTCCGGCGTGCCCAGGGTTGTGAGCACGGCGCGGTTGGCGTCCTGGCGCGCATGGAGAACGAGCCGAAGCGGGGGTACCTCACCTACACCACGTGGACGGGTTGACGGTGATGACCACCGACGTCAGCCTCAGCCGGCGGGTACATAGAACACAGCAACATCTTGGTTGCCTGACGCCAGGGCAACCCCGCTTTCCGGCGCTGGGTGCAGCGCGGTCGCCTGCGCTGCGGAGCGATGGTTCAGCGGCGTAGCGGTCAGCGTTCGGACGCGCCGTGGTCACGATGCCGGGCCCATCGCCGACGATCCAGAATGAGCAGACCGGCCAGTACCGCCGCGGCACCTCCGGCCAGGCAGGGCCCGACCGGCAGACCAACGAGCCGAGCGCCGCTGTAACCGACTCCCGCGCCAGCCAGACACAGCACCGCGACCGCCGACCAGCCGACCACGTTCAGTTGCACACTGCGGAACAGCTTGACATGACGCCGGAACCGGCGCCACGGCGTCACAGGCTGGTATTCGGCGTATCGACGTTCCACGACATCTCCGCTGTGCCCCGTGAAGGCAGTCGACCGGACTGGCCTGAGCTCAGCACCATCCTGTCATGCCGCGATGCGGTCGCGCACGATGGGCTGAAACTGGATCACTCCAAGTCGTCGTAACGTCGGCGGAGGCATCTGTCTGGGCACCGGCCGGCCGCGAGGACCTCGTCGCGGAGGGGCCTTGGCACATCGAGGTGGTGTACGACGTCATGGAGGAAGCCGCTGAGTTCCTGGCCTGGTGGAGCGATCTGTCCGCCGTTGACGCGCCACCGCATGGCCATCTCGGCGAAGTTCAGGCTGTGGACGGCGCTCCATCGGACGTATTCGTCCTCGTCGTGGCGAGCTGTTCGAGGGTCTCGCGCGGGGTGTTGAAGTTGCGGGCGACCAGGACTCGGACAGGCCGGACGTCGTCGGTGGCGAGCTCGCGGAGCCGGGCCGAGGACGTTGTGGGGCTTCTTGCCTCGAGCGCCCGCTGGTAGCCGGGCATGCGCTCGGACTGCGATCTGATCGGCCTCGACATCATCCCACCATGATCGCCAACGTTCGGAGGCATCCGCTCATGCCGCCTCGGGCGTCCGGCACTGGTCGAGGTGGTCGACCTCTGCTGATGGCCTTCGCGGGTGACAATGTGGCGGTGATCGATCGCGGACCTGAGCGGTTCTCGCCGCCGGTGGTGTGTGACCAGTGCCCGCATCCGATCAGCGAGCACGTGCTGTGGGGGCCGGATGAGATCTGCGGCGGCTGGATGCACTGCACTATGCCGGATTGTGATCGCTGCTGGCACGAGTGGCCGGCTCAGCGCCCGACGTCCTGACCAGGCGCTGTCAGGGCGCGTAGGCGCTTGCGATTCGCTCCTACTGGCCACGCCCTTCGCTAGGGTGCGGGGTATGAGTGCAGGTTCGGCAGCGTGTCCAGCTCCGCGAAGTTGCGAGGCTCAGGATCTGTCGGCGTTGATCGGAGTTCTCGCCGTCATTGAGGGCGAGCTCATGGCCGGCCACGCCAGCCCGCAGTTGGCCGGTAACCTTCGGGAGCGCCTCGAGCGCGCACGATTGTTGCCGCCCGGTGGAACCGAACGAGACCTCCGGCAAGCCATCAACGATCTCAATCACCGGCTGCGGTACGCCCTAAGCGCCTGATCAATAGTTCTGTCCGTAACGCTCGGGGAGCCAGGGTGAGGTCCAGGGCGCGGCGGTGGTGAGGTTTTGGTCGCTGGTGCGGTTGCGGAAGAAGGCGTGGGCTTGTCGTACTCGGTCGGTGATGGTGGCTGGGGCGGTGTTGGCGATGTGCTGTTTCAGGACGGCCCAGATTCGTTCGACCGGGTTGTCCTGGGGGCTGTAGCGGGCGCCTTCGATGAGCAGCAGGCGGGGATGCTCGGCCAGCCACCGTTGGGTGATCCCGCTGTGGTGGGTTGTGCCGTTGTCGCAGATCACCGCGACGATCGGGGCGTCGGGATATGCGGTCAGGAGCAGGTCCAGGAAGTAGCAGAACACGACCGAGACGTTTTTGATCGAGATGTGATGATGCCAGGTGCCGGTGATCAGGTTGACCGCACCGTGGATGGTGCGGCGGACGTTTTTGCCCGGGGTCATCACCTGGTGCCGGACGCCTTCGGGCATCCAGCAGGCGCGGACACGGGCGAGGAGGTCGAGGTGGGTTTCGTCCTCGGCGAGCACGACTGATCCGGTGGGTAGGGCGGCGATCTGGTCGCGGATGGCGGCGCAGATCTGGTCGTGCTCAGGGACGCTTTTGGCGATGAGGCGGGGTCGGGACCAGCGGGCGTGTTCGCGGGTCCGGCGGTAGATGGTGCGCAGGCTCAGGTTCGGTCGGCCGAGGGCTCGCCAGATCCGGGCGGTGGTCCAGGCTTTCGGCGTGCAGAGCAGTCGTCGGATGCGGTTGCCCAGTCCGGGGCTGCCGAGCCGGGGCCGGCCGCTGCGGGGTCGGTCCGGGAGTCCGTCGAGGCCGTGCAGGTCGTGCCGGGCGATCCACCTGCGCACGGTGCGGGGGTGGAAGTGCAGCACGTCGGCGATCTCCGCGGCGGACATGCCACCGGCGGACAGCAGGACCATCACCGCCCGTGCGGCGACCCGCCATTGCTGGTGCAGGGCGGTGACGAGGTCGGTGTGCTGCTCGTCGGACAGGTTGGCGTAGATGTGCGCCGGGCGCATACTGGTCGAGGCCTCGTCGTGGTCGGACTTGTGTGTGGTAACCAAATCCAAACTCGACGAGGCCTTTCCATGCCCTCATCGATCAACTTGGGCGAGTTACGGACATAACTTCAGGCAACCCGCTTAGGTGAATACGATCGACCACCGGCTCCCTACGTGGTTCCCGAGCAATCCTGAGTCAGCCGGTCATAAGACAGTGCGGCGGCCGCGAACCGTGCGCGCTCATGCCGCGATGCATGCGCGCTACGCGGCGGGATGCTGGCCGAGCCGGCAGGTGCGGAGCTGCCGAATTGGGTGTAGTGAACGAGTCGGCAGGGCGGACTCCGTTGGTGTTCGAACGCAATCCGCGCTCGCGCTGCCTCGTGCCGGCCGGCCGCGCGCCTGGCCGTGGGCGTCGGGGAGGCGGCGATCTCCGCGTAGGCTCGGGTCGTGACTGACTCGATGCCCGGCGCGTCGCGGGTCTTCGGTAACCGGTTCGCGGTCGATGCCTCCGGCCGAAGCCGGCGCGTCGACGAGGCGTGTTTCCGGCAGCCAAACACACGGGTTCGATTTCATGGAGAACGCCAGGACACTGCTTCGCCCGGTTGGCGCCGGCTGTTGGAGTTGATCGACGAGGCGGTGGAGGACGGTCGTGAGGTGTTCCGGCCGCTGGTCGACCTCACCCCGCTCGAGCGGGCCGACCTTGTCACGCTGCCGCCCACCATCGCGAAGCTCACGCGGGTCCGTCATCTCGTGCTGTACGGCAGTCCACTCGTTCGGGTTCCTCCGGAGATCGGTGCGATGGCGAGCCTGGAGGTGTTCGAGCCGTACACCTCGTACGCGTTGCACTGGTTCCCTTTGGAGCTGACGAGGTGTGCGAATCTGGGCAGGAGCACCGTCAGCACGCGGGCCCTCTACGGCAACTACAAGTACCGATACGACTTTCCGCAGCTCCAACCAGAGGGCGCACTGGCCAAGGTTCCCGATCGCGACGATCTTGATCCGCAGATCTGGGGCGCCGAGACGATCCGGAGTTGTAGCGTCTGCGACGGGCCGATCGAACCGGTACGGTTCCGACAGGTATGGATCTCCCTTCGGGTCGCAACCGACGTGTTGCCGCTGCTGGTCAACGCCTGTTCCGAAAACTGCGTCCGCGCGCTTCCGGACCCACCCGAGGGCTACGTGGCCACGACGCATCAGGGTGGCCGCTACGTCCCCCAACCTGAGCCCTCCCATCGGTGATGAAGCGGGCAGCGCACACCAACATGCCGCCGGTCGAGCGCTGATGGACGGGCCGGTGCTCCGGTGTCCGCTGCGGCGGCGGTAACCGCTCGAGGGCCACCTGGGAGGATCGTGCGCTATGAGCGTGGACAGGTTTTGGAGCGTTGTGGAGCAGGCCCTGGCTGCAGCGGAGGACCGGTTCGACGCTGAGGAGGTGGCGCAGCGAACGCTGTCGCTCCTGGTCGGACCGCCGGCGGCCGAGGTGGCGGCGTTGGCGCAGCCGCTATGGGACCTCCGTGCGGTCTCGTATCGGTGGGATCTCTGGGGCGCCGCGTATCTGCTGAATGGCGGCTGTTCCGATGACGGCTTCGAGTACTTCCGCGGCTGGCTGATCGCCCAGGGCCGTGCGGTGTTCGATCAGGCGCTGGGCAATCCCGACGTTCTCGCGGATCTGCCCTCCGTTCGCGGCGCAGCCGAGACCGAGGACCCGTTCGACTTCGAGTGTGAGTCGATGTACGGCGTGGTTTGGGACGCCTATCAGGTCCTCACTGGGACGATGGACTTGCCCGAGCCGGTCGGTGGCGGTTACCCGCCGTTGGAGCCGACGTGGGACTTCGACGACGAACGACAGGTGCGGCATCGGCTGCCGCACCTGGCCGCGCTGCTGCTGGACTGACCATGCCGACCTCACGCCATCGGCCGCGCCCGCATCGCGACAGCGTGCCTCACCGCGACGCGCGGCGAAAAGCCCGACATGAGCCATAAACTTCAACGGAAGATCATGGCATCCGGATTTGCCGCAAGTTCCGCGCTCTGACTCGTCGGCAACTCGTCACGCTCCGTAAATGCTGGCTTGTCAGTGGGGTGCCAGTGAGTAGGATCCTGCTAGCACGGGACAACGGTGCCGGCGGTGGCGTGCGGATACCACCTGGTGGCTGTGCGGAAGCCTTTCGATTTGAGCGGTTGGACCGATTGTGACGCGCGTCAGCCGGGCAGCGGCGTCAGCACGGCTGTGTTGCCGGCGAAGCAGGCGATGATCAGCCCCTGGGGGTCGATGGTGACGGCGGTGACGGTCTCCGGGAAGTTCATGGTCGGGCCGATCTGCTCACGGGTGGCGAGGTCCCAGACCTGTACCTCTGCCAGGACGGCCGTGACCGCGACGGCTCGGTCGTCGATGGTGGTCGCGGCGACCGCGGTGACGTAGCCGACGGCGAGGCTGCCGGTGACGTCCTGGTCTGCGAGATCCCAGCGCCTGACGGTCTCATCCTGCTCGCTGCTGGTGATCGCGAAGGACCGGCCGCCGGCGGTCGCAGCGGCGACGTGGAGGATCGGCTTGCCGCCGGCCCCGCTCGCGACTCGGGCGATATCCCGGTTGGTGGTGAGGGGACGCAGGCTGAGCGTGCCGTTCCGGTTGCCGATGACGGCGGTCGGCCGGCCGTCGACCGTGGTGGTGGCGGCGGCCCGGACCCATCGCCGATCCCTGGCGCGCGGCGGGCCGATCTGCGTGCCGTCGGTGAGGTTCCAGACCCGCACGGACTTGTCGTGGCTCGCGGTGACCACGACCGGTGCTCCGTCCGTTGCGGCGACGGCGATCCCCGAGACTGGGCTGGTGTGGCCGGTCAGCGGTGCGCCGACCGGTGTGCCCAGCGCCAGGTCCCAGGTCCGGATCGTGTGGTCGGCGCCGGCCGTCACGGCCACGGCGCGGCCGTCGAGCTCGGCGGTCGCGAGTACGTCAACCGGGTCGTCGCCGGTGTCGATCGCGCGGGCGGGCGCGCCGCTGGCGGTGTCCCAGAGTTGGATGCCGTCGTCGCCGTTGCCGGTGACCACCACGTGCCGGCCGCCGACGAGCGCGGTGGTGACCGCGCGCACCGGGCGTCGAGCGGCGGGCGCGGGTGTCTCGACGTATTGGGCGAGGTCCCACATCCGCAGCGTGCAATCCGTGCTGCCGCTGATCGCCACCGGCCGGCCGTCGATGGTCGTGGTGGCCACCGAAAGGACCCAGCCGGTGTGGCCGGCCAACGGGGCACCGAGCAGCTCCCGTGTGGCCAGGTCCCACATCCGCAGCAGGTCGTCCTGACCACCGGCGATCAACACCGGCCGCCCGTCGACGGTCGTGGTGGCCATTGTGCTCAGGACGCCTTCGTGGCCGGTCATCGGTTCGCCGATCTGGCGCCGATCGATGAGGTCCCACGTCCGCACCGTTTCGTCGCTGCTGCCGGTGATCGCGACCGGCCGTCCGTCGACGGCGGTGATCGTCACCGGAAACACGATGCCGGTGTTCCCGGTCAACGGGTCACCGATCTGTTGCCCGGTGGCCAGGTCCCAGATCCGCACGGTGCGGTCCGTGCTGCCGGTGACCGCGACAGGCCGGTCGTCGACCACCGCGACCGCCAGACTGGAGAGGCCGTCGGCGTGGCCGGTCATCTCGGCGACCTGGCGTCGCTCGACGAGGTCCCAGACCCGGACCGTCCGGTCGAATCCGGTGGTGACGGCCACCGGCCGACCGTCGATCATCGTGGTGGCCACCGTTGTCACGCCGTTCAGGTGGCCGGTCAGCGGATCACCGATCTGCTCGCCGCTGAGCAGGTCCCAGATGCGCACCGTCTCGTCCCAGCCGCCGCTGACCGCCACCGGTCGTCCTTCGACGGTCGTGACATCCAAAGCCCCCACCACGTCGGCGTGACCGGTCAGCGGATCACCGACCTGCTCCCCGCTGAGCAGGTCCCAGATGCGCACCGTCCGGTCCGCACTGCCGGAGATCGCCACCGGCCGGCCGTCGAGCGTCGCGGTCGTCACCACCCAGATCCGGGCCTGGTGCCGGTTGTGGACCGACGCACCCGCCGGTACGCCGAGTTCCCTGTGCCGGGTGGGCTCGTTCGTCCACCGCACCCGCCAAGCGGTGGTATCGGCGAACGCCGTCTGGGCTGTGATCACGGCAGCATGCTAGGAAGTGCCCGCAAGTGGCGAACCCGCCGGCTGGCGCCCATCGTCCACGCTGGGCGCTCACCCGTCGCTCTCGAACAAGGAACCAGCATGCCTGTCTTTGGACCGCGGCCGAGCTCGCGCCGGCGCTTCCTCACGTCGGGTTACCGCAACGGGCTGATCGAGCAGGCCCTTGTCGCGAATGTTCCGCCTGACCGAAATAGGGTGACCCGCCGGATTCAGGCCGACGACTAACCTCCTCACACCGGTGCACACATCTGCCGCGGCGGAGGCTCTGGCGTTCATCGTGGCTGGTGACGCACCGTAATACATGGCTGCATTTCCTACCCCCGGCACCCGCCTCGAGTCGCC